>NZ_QUJZ01000008.1:0-197819 GCF_003480845.1 Blautia sp. TM10-2
GAGCTGACTGTTACTAATCGGTCGAGGGCTTGACCTGAATGGTTGTGTTCACAGAAATGGAATGATAGATGTGTAGTGTATGCGGTTTTGAAGGTATATCGGAAAGGCCATCGGAGAAATCCGGTGGCTTTTTGTAATTATTTTCCGCAAAATACTTGTTTTTCGAAAAAGATTGTGTTATAGTAACGATTGTTAGGAAAAGATTCCTGAGGTATTCCTCGATAGCTCAATGGTAGAGCATTCGGCTGTTAACCGAAGGGTTGTTGGTTCGAGCCCAACTCGGGGAGCTAAGATGAAGAAGCGATACAGAAATGAGAAATCATAGCTGTATCGCTTTTTTGCTGTCTGTAGCCATTAAGAAATGCCATCTAACATTTTGACGGTTTTCCATAACATTTCTTCCTGTTCATGGAAAAAAGATTTCGTTATAATAAAATCAGACAGATCACGGAACATGTGCAGAGTCCGGAGTCGTGTCCAGGCGGAACTTTTTCCGATAGGCGCTTGGCGTCATGCCCTGCTTCTGGCGGAAGGCTTTGGTAAAAACTTCGGCATTCCGGTAACCACAGGAAAAAGCGACCGTTTCGATGGAGAGATCCGTATACGATAAAAGCTCGAGCGCACGCGTGATCCGGCAGGAAGAAAGATAGTCCTGCGGTGAGGTATGGAGATATTTTTGAAACAGGGTATAAAGGTAACTTCGGTTGATGCAGACATATCTGGCAATATCCGAGACAAGGATTTCATTGGAATAATTATTTCGGATAAACTCAACGGCTTTTTCCACGTAAAGATTGCCACTCTCCCGTGCAAAAGGGTCGGCAAGCGTGATTTCGCGGGAAAGAATTGAGAAAAACTGGTATAGACAGCCTTCCAGAAGATACTGGTCAGAGGTGTCATAGGTATTGTGCTTCTGCATCTGAAACAGGAGGGACTGCAGTTCACCGGAAAAGTTGCACTGGTAGACAGGGTGCTCCTCGGAAAGACCGAGTTCCTGTACATAAGAGGCAGCTTTTTCGCCGTCAAAACCGATCCAGAGATAGGTCCAGGGATCATCCGCATCGGCTTCATAGTAGGTGCGGACATTTGGCATCAGGAAAAAGCCCTGTCCGGCGGTTAAGCGGTAAGTGCGGTTTCCGATGGTAAAAATGCCTTTCCCGGAAATAATATAGTGGATCACGTAATTGGGGCGGACAGCCGGGCCGTAGCTGTGGAACGGCTGGCAGGCTTCGTAGCCGCAGAAGCAGAGATAAAGATCCGAAAATTTATGCTTTGGGACGGGAAGTGTCCAGGAAGTTTCCATAAGTATACCTCACAAAATGAATCATCAGAAAAGCTGGAATGTCACAAAGGATGAGATTCCGAAATATCAGTAAAATTATATCGTGTTTTGCAGGATACTGCAAGCCGCTGTAGGAAATCAAAGGCCCGGAGTAGCAGCCGTTGCGGTTCACACAGCACCGGAACACTTGCTGTTCGGGTATGTAAGAAAGTGATTTTGGTGTGAGCAGCCCGAAAAAATGCGATAAGATAAAGGAGAAAAAACCATGGCAATCAAAGTAAGTGAAAATGGACGGTTATTTACCCTCCAGACAAAAGACAGCAGTTACCAGATGTTCGCAGATGACAAAAATGTGCTTCTGCATCTCTACTATGGAGAAAAAATCGGTGAGGAAAATCTTTCCGGTCTGATTTTCTGTACGGATATGGGATTTGCAGGAAATCCGGAGGAAGCAGGCCCTAACCGGAAATATTCTCTTGATACACTTCCGCAGGAAATTCCGGGAAGTGGTGTCGGTGATTTCCGTGATGATATGATTGAGATCCGCCACGCGGACGGCAGCTTTGCAGCAGATTTTCGTTTCGATTCGTTCGAAATTCTGGATCATTCCTATGCTATTCCGGGAATGCCGGCGCTGTACGATACAGAGAAAGAAAAAGGCGAGACTCTTGTTATTACAATGACGGAGAAGGCTTCCGATATTGTGCTGAAGCTGTTTTACGGTGTATTTGAAAATGAAAATGTAATTACGAGAGCGGCAAGACTCGAAAATCACGGAGAAACGGCGATTGAGCTGGAAAAAATGCTGTCATTCAGCATGGATCTGATGTATGAAAATTATGAGATGATTTATTTCTCGGGTCGTCATGCGATGGAGCGCACGGCAGAGCGGATTCCGGTGCAGCATGCAAAAGTCGAGATCGGCAGCACCCGCGGTACATCGAGCCATCATTACAATCCGGCTGTGATCCTCTGTGAGGAGGGTGCGGGTGAGACACACGGTTCCTGCATCGGCGCATGCCTCGTTTACAGCGGAAACTTTGTTGCGGCAGCACAGAAGGATCAGAAAAATCAGACCCGTTTTCAGATGGGTATTCATCCGACCAATTTCTGCTTCCATCTGGAAAAAGGAGAGGCGTTCGATACCCCGCAGGCAATCTTAAGCTATTCCGGAACCGGCCTTACCAAACTGTCACAGCAGTATCATGAGATCATCCGCGAGCATATCTGCCGTGGCGCATACAAGCATGCCAAACGACCGATTCTGATCAACAACTGGGAAGCAACCTATTTTAATTTCAACGAAGAAAAAATCCTGAAAATTGCAGAACAGGCGCAAAAGCTTGGCATTGAGATGCTGGTGCTTGACGATGGCTGGTTTGGAAAACGAGAGGATGATAACAGTGGTCTCGGTGACTGGTTCGTCAACGAGAAAAAGATGAATGGCTCCATGGCGCAGCTTGCAGAAAAAATTCATAGGATGGGCATGAAATTCGGTCTCTGGTTTGAGCCGGAGATGATTTCCGAGGACAGTGATCTTTACCGTGCACATCCGGACTGGGCATTTGCAATTCCTGGCCGTGTGCCGAATCACAGCAGAAATCAGCTTGTACTTGATATGACGCGTGAGGATGTGCGTGAGTATCTGCTGGAGCGTCTGACAACCATTGTTCATGATGCAAAGATCGATTATGTCAAATGGGATATGAACCGCAGTGTCTGCGATGTTTACAGCCATATGGCAGCTCAGAACAGAAACGGGGAGCTGTATCACCGCTACGTACTCGGCGTTTATGATCTGCTCGAGCGTTTCCTTGCCGCATGCCCGGATCTGCTGCTCGAGGGCTGCAGCGGAGGAGGCGGAAGATATGATGCCGGTATGATGTATTATTCCCCGCAGATCTGGTGCAGCGATAATACCGATGCGATCAACCGCCTGTCTATCCAGTACGGAAGCTCGTTCTTCTACCCGATCAGTACCGTTGGTTCCCACGTTTCTGTATGCCCGAACCATCAGACCGGCCGTGTGACACCGTTCCGGACAAGAGGCGATGTGGCGCTGGCAGGAAGCTTTGGATATGAGATGGATCTGAATAAGATTTCAGAGGAAGAAAAAGAGATGGTAAAAGAGCAGGTTGCTGCGATGCATGAATATTACGAGCTCACACACGAAGGCCTGTATTACCGTCTGACCGGACTGAAAAAACAGGATTTCATGGCATGGGAGTTCGTGGCAAAGGATCAGAGCCGCGCACTGCTTACGATCGTAAAGACTGACGCAGAAGGAAATATGCTTCCGGTTCACACGAAAGTGTGCGGACTGGCAGAGGATAAGCTGTACCGCTGCAGCCTGGACCAGGAAGTCCGCCTTGGCCGTACCTGGAACCGTGCGGGGCTGACCCTGCATCAGGTGCTGGGAGAGTATGAGAGTATCCGGGTCGAATTTACAGAAGTAAAATAAAAAAGATAAGAAAAATCTTCAACTGGATTTGAGGGGGAGGGAACCTCAATCTGGTTGGAGATTTTTTTGCATAAAGAAAATCAAAGCAGGAGGGAAGGAACGCACTCTTTACAGTGCAAAAATAGTTGTGATACAATAAGCAAAAGAAATTTTCTGACAGAAAATAAAGACGGAACTGTCAAGAAAGGAAATTGTACATGAGAAACAGAAAAAACTGTTTAGCTGTTCTTCTGATGACAACTATTGTGGTAATGGGATGTGGCAACCAGCAGGTGGAAAAGGAGAATTCATCGGCTGTCTCCGAAAGAGCATCCAATGTCCAGGATGAGTCAGAAGATGGTGAAAAAGAGTTTCTTTCTACATACCAGAATATTATAATCACACTTCCAGAAGGCTGGAATGTAATGAGAGATGAGAAAATCCAATGTAGTTTCATATCGGAAGATGGGGAAAGTCTTGAGATATCGTATCGGGAAGGAATGGCAAAAGTAGCGCTTATGGATTTTCCGGAGGACGAAGAGAGCGCTGAAAATTTGCTCTACCCGAATGAAATAACAGGGGAAAACAGCATCAGCGATTTTATGGTGAAAACAGCTAACGAAGGAAAAGATAACGAGAGTTCCTTTTATCGTTTCCAGGTAAAAAATTCCCTGCAGATTCCGATTGCATTTTTCTGCGGGGTGAAAACGGAGAATGAAGGGTATCAGATCATATGGAAAAAAGGAAGCGGCAGCAACGATACACAGCAAATCGTGCCGGAAATACTGGAGTCTCTGCAGTTCCCGGACAATGAGCTGCTGACAGAAACATTTCAGACGGCCTGCCAGGAGCAGAAAAGAGCGCTGGAAGCAGAAAATAATTCGGATGGCGTGAAAAAGCAGAAGGGTAAGAAAACCGTCACCTGTATCTCACCGGTCAATGTACGTACAGAACCCAACGTCAGCACAAGCCAGGTTATCGGAGCTCTGACGACAGGGGAAGAAGTGGAAATGCTCGGAAAAGAGAACGGATGGTACAAGATTTCGTATGAGGGAAAAACGGCGTATGTGTACGAAGACTATGTGAAAGAAAAAGAAAATTAAAAAAGAATGATATTTTCAAAAAAGCTGCCGAAGCAAACAGAACCGGCAGCTTTTTTGAAATAATTTTGAAAAAGAAAAATCCCGGAAACTATCTGTTTCCGGGAAAGAAGAGGCGTCGACCGGATTTGAACCGGTGGATACTGGTGTTGCAGACCATTGCCTTACCACTTGGCTACGACGCCATATGACTCCGACGGGAATCGAACCCGTGTTACCGCCGTGAAAGGGCGATGTCTTAACCGCTTGACCACGGAGCCGAAGTTTTTGTTTTGTCTGCCGTGATTTTTGCTCAGCGACAAGTAGTATATTATCATAAGAAAACGAGTTTGGCAAGTGTTTTTTGAAAAAAAATCAAAAATTTTTGAGATTTGTGTTGCCGTGCATTCAGAAGGAAAAAATTTGCCGGGTCAGGGCATGGCTTTTCGATATTCTTCCGGTGACATACCAAAAGTCCGGCGGAAAATGCTGGCAAAATAGCTGGGGCTTTCAAATCCGGTATCCAGAGCAATTTCCAAGATAGAAAGCGAGCTGCCGGTAAGAAGATCTGCGGCTTGGGTTACGCGGTACTGGTTGATATAGGAAATAGGCGTTGTGTGAAAGTGCGTTTTGAAGAAACGACAAAAATATTGTGGATTCATATTGAGTATAGCAGCAAGATCTGAAAGACGGATTTTGGAATCATAGTTATCCTGAATATAACGTAAGAGTTTTTTACATTGATCAGATCTTTCTTTTTTACGAGTGCAGAGGGGTTCCGGATGAAGAAAAAGCTGGTATTGCGCCAGAAGTGCAAGAATCCGATACATGTCACTTTTGATCAGAAGAAACCAGCCGATGGGTTTGGTATCGTATGCATACAGGATTTCCTGGAAAAGCTCAGATAATGTCAGTACAAATGTTTTCTGTGTCTGAGAGGAGGCTTCAGCAGCAGAAAGCTCTTCCAATGGAAAAGCCGGAAGAAGCAGTTGATGAGAGAGCAGCGGACGAATCCAGTCTGCTTCACAGGAATCCAGATAGGCACATGAGAGAATTTCTGGAAGAAATACAAGGGCATGGTGAACCGAAGGGGTAGTTCCAATGCTGCAGAGCTGATGCAGTTCGTGACTGTTGATGAAAAGAAAAGTACCTTCGGAAATTGTCCGGGTTTCAGTTTTCAGTGTCAGAGTGAGAGTACCTTTTTCAACCCAGATCCATTCTAATTCTTTATGCCAGTGAAAAGGAACAGAGAGCCCGCCATGCGCATAATCCTGATGATAGATATGGAGCGGAACAGGTTCGGTTCCATGCACGGTAAAATCCCGGATTCCGCCAGAAAGAACAGGGGAACAAGATTCAGGAGAAAAGAGCTCTTTTGAACGTTCTTTTTTCATAAAAGTCAAAATCCTTTCATTAAATACGAAAATCAGGTTAGAAAATATAAGATAATATCATTATACTGCTCTTATAGGAAAAAAGAAAGAGAGGACAGAAAATGAAAAGAGAGTGGTGGCATAGCTTAACCGTATATCAGATTTACACCAGAAGCTTCTGTGACAGCAACGGAGACGGCATCGGCGATTTTGGAGGGATTCTGCAGAAGCTGGACTATCTGCAGGAGCTTGGTGTTGGAGCCATCTGGCTTTCGCCTTTTAACGATTCTCCTAATTACGACAATGGATATGATGTCAGTGACTATTATAAAGTAATGGAAGAAGCGGGCACAATGGAAGAGCTGGAAGAACTGATCGCAGCCTGTGAAAAGCGGGAAATTGTGGTCATGATGGATCTTGTTTTAAATCATAGTTCCCATCTGCACCCATGGTTCCTGGAAGCCAGAAAGGATCGAAACAGTAAATACCATGATTTTTACATCTGGAAGGAAGGAACGAAGGAGCAGCCGCCAGAAGGCGGCGGAGCATTCTTTGGAGGAAGCACCTGGGAATGGGTGCCGGAGGTTCAGGAATATTATTATCACAGTTTCAGTGTAATGCAGCCGGATCTGAACTGGAAAAATCCGTCGCTTCGGAAAGAGCTGTACCGGATGATCCAGTTCTGGATGGATAAAGGGATCCGTGGTTTCCGGCTGGATGCAATTGACAATATTGTAAAAGATGGACATGGAGGAAATGATACTCATTCGGAGCAGATTCATACATACTTAATGGAAATGAATCAGAATACGTATGGAAAATCAGAACAGATCCTGACAGTGGGGGAAACCGGAGGTGCTACGGTAGAAATGGCACAGCAGTATTCTGATCCGGAAAGCCAGGAGCTCAGTATGATTTTTCAGTTTGAACTGATGGGAATCGACGGCATCCGAAGTGGAAACTGGGATCCGAAACCGTATACGCTGCCGCAACTGAAGCAGCTCTTTGAAAAATGGCAGACGGGACTGGAAGAAAAAGGATGGAACAGCCTGTTCTGGGGAAACCATGATTTTCCGCGTGTCGTATCGCGCTTTGGAAATGACAGGGAACCGTATCGGGAAAAATCAGCAAAAATGTTGGCTGTCCTTCTCCATGGGATGAAAGGAACTCCTTATATTTACCAGGGGGAAGAAATCGGTATGACAAATGTGTCAGGGCTTCGGATCGAGGACTATCAGGATATCGAGTCTGTAAATTTTGCCGAAGACCGTAAAAAAGAAGGCTGGGAGGAAGAAAAAATTCGTACCTATCTTGCACGGAACAGCCGGGACCATGCGCGGACGCCAATGCAGTGGAATGCGGAAAAACATGCCGGATTTACAGCGGGAACACCGTGGATGGCGGAAAATCAGAATTACGAGGAGATCAATGTGGAAAACAGCAGAAAAAATCCGGATTCCCTCTTCTATTTCTATCAAAAACTAATTGCGCTGCGTAGGAAAAATGACACTCTTGTTTATGGGGATTTCCGTCTGATTGAGGAAGAAAATCCGGATATTTTTGCTTATGAGAGAAATCTGGGAGAGAAAAAGCTGATTGTGCTCTGCAATGTCCGGGATACCGCGGCAGAGATGAAAGCCCGATATGATTTGACAAAAGGAACGGTTCTGATTCATAATGATACAGAAAGCCTCACAAAAGAAGTGTGGAAGTTACAGCCGTATGAGGCGTATATGATTGAACTTCTGCAGTAAAAAGACAGAAATGAAAAGCAGCAGGAGAAGAAAACTGCAGGAGCAACTGGAAACAGGAGGGAGAAAATGTATCGCGTTCTTCTTGTAGAAGATGAAGAAATTGAACTGGAGACATTGCGGGATTATATTGACTGGAAAAAGAACGGGATTTCCAGAGTATTTACCGCGCGCAATGGCAGAAGGGCACTGGAGTGCCTGGAAGAAAATATGGCAGATATTGTGATTACGGATATTCAGATGCCAGGAATGAGTGGAATTGAACTGGCAGAGACGATCGTACGCCGGGGATATCCATGCAAAATTGTTTTTCTGACAGGATATGATGATTTTTCCTATATCCATTCCGCTTTTCAGGTGAATGCCGTGGATTACCTTTTAAAGCCATTTACGATTGAAGAAGTAGAAGCATGTCTGAAAAAAGTGAGAAGTGAACTGGAGAAAAGAGAGATAGCAGACTGGTCGCGGAAAACGGCGGCGAAGCAGTTGCTGGAAATGGCTTTGCGGGAAAAACAGGAAACAGAGCTTTTACGGAAAAATTTCCGTGGTGTATTTGGAGAAGAACTGGAAGAGTGCAGGTTTGGAATCATAGCGGTTTATGGAAAAACGGAAGAAAACATCTGTAGCCAAATTCAGGAAAAATACAAGGGCATCCGTTACATCAGCAAAACGGAACGGATCAGCATTCTGCTGCTGGCGGGGTATCTGTCGGTGAAAGATACGGCATTTCAGATCTGGAATGATTTGAAAGAAGACGCACCGAGAGCCGTTGGATGGTGCAGTGGAGCATGGACAGCTGACTGCCTGTACGAAAAGGCGGAAAAACTTCGGAACTGTTGTGTTCTGGCATTTCATATGGATCCACCGGAACTTTTCTGTGCAGATGAAAAAGAAACGGAAGAGGAAAAAGCGTATCATTTCCGGGAACAGAAGGAGCGGAGAGAAGAAATCTGTCGTCTGGTCAGCAACGGGAAAAAGCAGGAAACGCTGCAGACCATGAAAGATTATTTTCAACAGCTAAAGGGGCTTGCGCCGAAAACATTTGCGGGAGAAGTTTACAATCTCTATATGTATCTATGGAACCGTCTTGTTTTGAGCGATGAACTGCTGGAAAACTGGATGGAAGCAGAAAAAATTTTGAGAGAAAATGAAATTTTTGAAGCAAACAACAGTTATCAGATGCGGGAAAAGATGAAGCAGTATCTGGAACGGATGTTGGCATTTTTTGAAGAACAGAATCAAAATCCAAATTACTATGCCGTTTATCAGGTAAAAACATATCTTCAGGAGCACTGCTCGGAAAGCGCAGATATCGAGAAGCTGGCCGCGGAGGTCGGTTTGTCTCCGAATTATCTGAGGAGCCTGTTTAAAGAGGCAACAGGAAAAACGATTTTGGAATACAATACGGAAATGCGTCTGCAGAGGGCGGCGGAACTGTTAAAGAATAAGAAAAATAAAGTACGGGAAGTGAGTCTGGCGGTTGGATATGAAAATGTTTCTTACTTTGGCGTTGTTTTTCAGAAAAGATTTGGAGTGACACCAAATGAATATCGTAAAATGGTATAAAAATCGGAATTTTCAGTTTAAACTGGTGATCGGCTATCTGGTACTGGCACTGATTCCAATGCTGTGTGTTACCTGGTACAGTTATGGAAAAACAAGGAATGTGCTTCTTACTGAAGCATATCAGAGTGCAGAACAGGAAGCAGAACGAATTGAAAAAAATTTTTCTACGATGGTCGAGCCTTACGAAACAATTCTGGATGTGCTGTATGTGGATCAGATGCTGAGCGGATATTTGTTTCAGGATTACAGCAACGATTCTTATGAAGATATGTTTTACTATATTGATAAGAAGCTCAGCGAAATCTGTCTGATGAATGCAGGAATTTACAAAATCTGTTTTTACAGCAACAATGAAACGCTTCCGCAGGATAATTATTATTTTTATTCCATGCAGGATCTAGATCGGAGGGAATGTGTGCTGACATTTGATGCGATAGGGGAAACGGTATTCTGTGGGACATCTGGAGACGGAAAAGCATTTCATATGAATCGTCTGATGAATTTTTATCCACAGGGCGGGATGAAGGGCGTACTGTCGTTACAGATTGAAAATCAGCAGATACAGCCCCTCCTCGAAACAATAAATTCCACCGATGAAATTTATCTGGTGGATCAAAAAGGATATATTCTGGCTGCTTCCGAACCGGAAATGGCAGGCCTTCCGATCCGGACCAGAATGCCGGAAGAGGATCTGGAGCAGAAAGCGCAGATTGAGTTTGAGCGTGACGGCATTTCAAAAATCGGAAATATCCAGAGCGGAGTTTTCGGAACAAAAATTCTTGTGATTTCGGATAAGGAGACGGTTTTAAAAGACGCAAAAGCTGTTTCAAGAAGGATGATGTTCCTGATCCTCTGCAGCGCGGCTATGGTATTTCTCTGCATTATCTGTTACACAAGATGGATTTCCGCGCGGGTGCAGAAAGTGGTGTATGCAGCAAAACGGATGGGACAGGGAGAATTTGATTACCGTCTGGAAAATATGGGAGAAGATGAGATCGGACAGATCGGGCTGGCGTTTAATCAGCTCAGTGATCAGATTCAGGAGTTAATTCGGGAAAATTACGAAAAGAAAATCCGGATTCAGACGAGCGAACTGAATTTGCTGCAGGAACAGATCAATCCGCACTTTCTTTACAATGCACTTGCGGTTATTTCAGCACTGGCGATGCGGGAAGGTGGAAAACAGACGATGCAGGCGGTCAAAAATTTGTCCAGCTTCTACCGGATTTCCCTGAATAAGGGAAAACAGGTGCTTTCCATCCAGGAAGAGGTGGAACTGCTGCAGAGCTATCTGAAAATCCAGCAGATGCGTTTTCGGGACAGCGTACAGGTGGAGTATGAAATTGCAAGAGAAGTACTGACATATCGAACCATTAAACTTCTTCTGCAGCCGCTGGTTGAAAATGCCATTCACCATGCGAGAAAAGAGGAAGAAGTTCTCCACATTGCGGTCAGAATTCAAAAAGAAGAAAGGGATGTGGTATTCCAGGTGACAGATGATGGATGTGGAATCGAGGCGGAAAAACTGATTAAACTGCGAAGTTCTCTGCGGCGCTCAGAGGAAGGATATGGACTGAGAAATGTTGCAAACAGGGTTCGTCTGGCTTATGGAGAGGATTATGGTGTCCGAATAGAAAGCCAGGAAGGATATGGAACGACAGTTTCTGTCAGAATTCCAGTAAACGAATAAAAAATCAAACAAAGCAGAAATAACTTCGTATTGTTTGCATAGAAGAGGAAACAGAAACCGGCTGATAAAGGTGATTTTGCCCGTCAGCCGGTTTCTGTTTCGTTAGATATTGACAGAAATCGTAAGAAAACAACAGAATAAAAAAGAGAATTATAAAACTCCGTTAAATCGAGATAGAAATCATAAAAAAGTGAGATTGTTGCAGGACAGACTATCCATTAGAATGGAAACATAGACAGCAAGAGTGTACAAGATGAACAAAAAGAAGAAAGAAGGAGAAGGCATGAAAAAAGAAAACGTGCATGCAAAGCACAAAAAAAGCCTCGCGGAACGGTTCTGGAAACAGAAATATCTGTTTTTACTGCTGCTTCCATCGTTGGTATGGGTCATTCTGATCTGCTATGCACCAATGACAGGACTATATATGTCCTTCATCAACTACACGCCGCAGGGTAGCGGCTATTTTGCGGATATGGCGAATTCGCAGTTTGTCGGTCTTGACTGGTTCAAGTATTTCTTTTCCACAGATTTCACAAAAATCATGAGAAACACACTGGCAACCAGCTTACTGACACTGTTATTCTCATTCCCGCTGCCAATCATTCTGGCGCTTTGCCTGAATGAAGTTCGAAACCAGAAGGCAAAGAAATTTGTACAGACCGCATCTTATATTCCCTATTTTATTTCCTGGGTTATTGCGGCAAACATTTTCCTTACATTCCTTTCTTCAGACGGCGTCATCAACAATCTGTTAAAATTCTTCGGATTAACCGATGAGTCGATTCTGTTTTTCCAGAAAGGACCATATTTCTGGTGGATCATCGCGATCGCAAATGCGTGGAAGGTACTTGGATACAATGCGATTATCTATATGGCGGCAATCTCCGGCATCAGCCAGGATATGTATGAAGCAGCGGATGTGGATGGTGCGACGAGAATGCAGAAGATTCTGCATATCACACTTCCGGCATTAAAGCCGACCATTATGATTCTTCTGATTCTGGCAATCGGAGGTGTTCTGAATACAGGATATGAGCAGCAGCTGTTGATGTCTAATGATGCTATTTTAAATTATTCTGATGTACTTGATACGTATGCATACCGCTATGGTCTGAAAAACGGAATGTATTCTTACGGTACTGCAGTAGGATTCTTTAAATCCGCAGTCTCCTTCATTCTGGTCATCAGTGCAAATGCACTTTCGAAGAAATTCAGTGATGATAATACGGCACTGTTTTAGGAGGAAGGAAAATGAGAGAAAAAGCAATTAAAATCAAAAGAAAACGTTGTGCCAGTGACTGGTTTCTTGATATTTTCAAAGTGGTTTTTCTGGTGTTAGTTACTGTGATCTGTGTGTATCCGTTCTGGAACATTTTTGTGGTATCCATTAACGATGCAACCGATGCACTGCGCGGCGGGCTCTACTTTCTGCCGAGAAAACTGAGTCTGGCAAGTTATAAAGATATTCTGGGACGTGCCACATTTTTGCATGGCATTCTGATCACTGTACTTCGTACTGCAATTGGTACACCGCTGGCGGTCCTTGTCACGACAGCACTTGCCTATGTGCTTTCCAGAAAAGAGCTGCTGTTCCGGAAACAGCTGAACCTGTTCTTTATCTTCACCATGTATTTTGGCGGCGGAATGGTTCCGTATTATATGGTATTAAAGAGCCTTGGAATGCTGAATAATTTCATTGTATTTATTTTCCCGAACCTGGTAAGTGTTTATAATATGATTCTGGTAAAGAATTATATAGAGGGAATGCCGGCAGAGATTTTTGAATCGGCGAAAATTGACGGAGCAAACGATCTGATAGTTTTCTTTAAAATGGTAATTCCATTGTCCAAGCCGATTATTATGACCATTGCACTGTTTGTTGCAATTACACATTGGAATTCTTGGTTCGATGCATATTTGTTTACGAATGCACAGTCTTTAAAAACAATGCAGTCCATTTTGGTTGAAATTCTGAATCAGTATCAGACTTCATCAGCGAACCAGGCGGCAAATCAGGCGTCACAGACCATTACACCGGACAGCATTCGAATGGCTGCTACGATGATTGCGACAATTCCGATTATCATGGTTTATCCGTTTATTCAGAAATATTTTGTTAAAGGAATCATGCTCGGATCTGTAAAGAGCTGATGATAGAAGGAGGAAAAGAAAATGAAGTTCAAAAAAAGTATCGCAATGGCGATGAGTGTCCTGATGGCAGCGGGAATGCTTGCAGGATGCGGATCAAATGGCAGTACATCATCAAGTACTGCATCCGGCAGTGCATCATCTGCATCGGGCGAGGTATCAACAGACGGAGTTACGATTTCTATCTTTGACAAAAACTCCGGAAGCAATACCTTTGATGATCCAGTTGCAAAAGCAATTGAGGAAAAAACAGGTGTCAAAATTCAGGTAGAAAATCCAACCGGAGATCCGCTGGAAAAATTGAACCTGATGCTGACCGGTCAGAATTACCCGGATATCGTCCTGATGGATCGTGGAAATGATATTGTAAACCGTTACATTGAGGCAGGCGCACTGCTTCCGCTGAATGATCTGATCGATGAGTACGGCCCGGATGTAAAAGAGATGTACGGGGAAACCTTAAACAAGAGTCGTTATACCGATGGAAAGAATTACTATCTGAATAACTGGTACGGAGAAGATCCGGATCCGGTAGCCGGTGTTCTGATGCGCTATGATTATCTGTGCGAAATCGTTGGAAAAGACCGCGCAGACAGCGATGAGCCATTTACACAGGAAGAGTATATTGACATTTGTAAGAAATTCAAAGAACTTCATCCGACCATTGACGGAAAAGAGAGTATTGCCATTACCTTTGATGCAGAATCCAAAAACTACGATGGAACATTAAAAGGAATGTATGGTCTGAAAACATATTATCAGGATGGGGACAATCTGGAACATGTTGCCAAAGCACCAAACTTCAAAGAGATGATGTCCTTTGCCAATGAACTGTATACCGAAGGCCTTCTGGACAAAGAGTGGGTTGTCAACAAGAAAAATCAGTGGACGCAGAAACTGTCTGCAGGCAACGTATTCAGTACCTTTGCTTCCTACTGGGATACCGATGCAGCAAATACAGCACTTGCTTCTTCTGTAGGAGAAGATGCAAAATTCTATTCCTATAAAATCCTTGGAAACGGAATCAGTGCAGATGAAACTACTTACTCCGGAAGAAGTACACTTGGCTGGGATGCAATCGCGATCACCAAGAATTGTAAAAATCCGGAAGCAGCCATGAAGATGATCAACTACCTTGCAAGCGAAGAAGGACAGTATCTTCTGATGTGGGGTATTGAGGGAACCAACTGGAATATGGAAGATGGAAAACACGTTCCGAACGATGATCTGATTGAAGGATTCCAGACGGATTTTGACAAAACAAAACTGGATACCGGCGTCCGCAAATGGACCTGGTTTGTAAAGAACGGAAATGGTACAGACGGAACTCCATACGATGTATCACAGTATAAAGTAAAAGAGACCCGGCAGGTGGCTATGAATCACTTTGGTGAGAACGACAGATGGGATACCGCAGAGTTTACAGGCCTTGCCCCGGCAGGAAGCACTCCGGATGGCTTGAAATGGCAGAAAATCCAGGATATCTACGATCAGGAATATCCGAAGATTGTGAATGCAGACAGCCACGATGCGGCAATGGAAGAGTACGACAAGATGATTTCCGAAATGAATGACGCAGGACTGGAAGATGTAGAAAAAGTTATCACACAGAATTATCAGGAGCGTATGAAACTCTGGAATGAGTAAGCTAAAGTAAAATAAAAAAATCACACACGGAAAAGAACCGGCAGAAATCGAAATACAGATTTCTATGTCGGTTCTTTTTTATCAGAAGAAGCATTGCGATTTTCAAGGAATCTGGATATAATGAGGAAAACTGGAAAAACAGGGAAATCCAACCGCATGAGACAGGAGGCATCGTACATGGCAGCGAAAGAACAGTTAACCGCAATGGAAATGATCTGGGGATTTATGAGTGGGACGACAGGACATATGGGAAAGACGGACTTTGCGCCGCAGAAGGAAGCGTTCGGGGATTTTGCATCTCCGGAAACGTATTTTCCGCGCGTGGTGCCGGAGAGCGAAGGCATCTCATCGGAAAAGCTGACGCAGATGCTTCGTGAGCTCGCCGCTGCGCGCCATACGGACATGCATCATCTGCTGGTCCTGCGGAATGGACATGTCATCTGCGAATGCAATTTCGCCCCATACCGCAGCGGCATCTGGCATGCGACGTATTCTATGTGTAAGAGCATCACTGGCATGGCGGCTGGTTTTCTGATCAGTGAAGGAAAACTTTCCCTGGACGAGAACGTCTATGATATTTTTGAAAAACGAAACGGTCTGCTGCAGAAGATCCTGCGCCCGAATTTGACCGTGGAGCATCTTCTGACGATGAAGAGCGGCGTACAGTTCAATGAGATGGGCGTTGTTTCCGGCAACGACTGGGTGGACAGCTTCTTAAATGCGCCGGTCAAGGGAACGCCGGGCGAAGCGTTTGAGTACAACAGTATGAACACGTATCTGCTGTCTGCAATCATACAGGAGCGCACCGGCATGAAAATGGTAGATTACCTGCGGCCGCGTCTGTTTGAGCCTCTTGGCATCCGGAAAGTCTTCTGGGAGAGCTGCCCGGCAGGGATTACGAAAGGCGGCTGGGGCCTCTTCCTGTGCCCGGAGGACGCGGCCAAGCTCGGGGTGATGTACGTGAACGGCGGAAAATTCGAAGGAAAACAGATCGTCCCGGCGGAATGGGTCGCAGCGTCCACCTCCGTTCATGCGACACCGCCGGAAAAGATGGGAAAATATGGCTATGGTTACCAGGTCTGGATGGAGGAGCGGCCGGGCAGCTTTGCGTTCAATGGCATGCTGGGGCAGAACGTACTCGGTTACCCGGATACCGGCGTGGTGATTGTGACGAATGCGGGCAGCAACGAGCTGTTCCAGACGTGTGAGATGCTCGACATTGTGCGGAAGTATTTCGGCGCGGAATTTGGTGCAGAGCTGAAATCCGGCGAGGCGGAAAGCCCGATGGCATATCGGAAGCTGGTGCAGACCTGCTGTGATCTGGAGGGCGCGAAAGAGACACCGGGAAGAATCCTGCGCGGCGGCTGGAAGCGGAGAACACCGGGGCCGCGGAACAGCGGAACACCGCGTCAGATCGACATGGCGCAGCTTCTGCACGGAAAAGAATATAAAATGGAGGACACGCATGTCGGCATGTTTCCGCTGACGCTGCAGGTCTTCCACAACAACTTTTCCGACGGCATCCGCCGCATCGGTTTCTTCTATGAAAAAGGCCGTTTCTTTGTCGAGCTGACCGAGGGAGAAAAAACACAGCGCATTGCGATCGGTCTTACGGGGTCCAAAGTTGTAGAATGGGTGGAAAACGAGGAATCGTATCTGCTCGGAACGACGGGACAGTTTGCGGAGAATGAAGACGGCGAACTGGTGCTGAAGCTTGAGTTTGCATTTCTGGAAGAGGCCGCAAGACGGAGGGTCAAAATCATTTTCCAGCGTGATTTCGAGCGGATCAGACTGGAGTGGAATGAGACGCCGGGCAAGGATCTGATTATTGAGGGACTTGAATCCCTCGTGACGGATGTGGCGATCGCGCCGCTTCTGCCGTCGCGGTTCCGCGAGCGGAGCCTTGACATGATCCATCTGCTGATGGCACAGACCATTGAGCCAATGGTAGAGGCACACCGCGTGTGGCCGGGGGAAGAAACGGCAGCGGAAGCTGAATCGGCCGCGGCAGTGGAAAATGCGGAAAACGCAGAAGAAACGGTGTAAAAACAGAAAAAATCAAAAGAGAAATGTGGATAAAAAAGGGAATGGAGCTGCCGGATGCGCAGTTCCATTCCCTTTTAAAAATACAGATTACAGATTCAAAGCCATATCGCCGGATTTGATCAGGTTTGCCTTGCGGAATACCTCTGAGAAGAACAAGGTGATCACAGCCGGAAGCACGAAGTGGAGCAGAATAATTTTGATGATGACGAGCTTCGGATCATCGTAAGCGATCATCGTCTGATACGTTGTGATCTGTCCGACAAGACCTGCGGAACCCATGCCGCTTCCCGTTGCATTATTCTGCATATTGGCGAGGATTGTGGAGACGGGTCCTAAAATCGCACTCGAGAAGATGACGGGCAGCCAGATCAGCGGATGACGCATGATGTTCGGCACCTGGAGCATCGAGGTTCCAAGACCCTGTGCGACAAGGCCGCCGAATTTGTTTTCCCGATAACTTGCAACCGCGAATCCGACCATGTTGCAGCAGCAGCCGATCGTTGCGGCACCGGCGGCAAGACCGGAAAGATTCAGAATGATGCCGAGTGCAGCGGAGCTGATCGGCAGTGTCAGAACCATACCCATGACGACCGAAACAACGATGCCCATGATGAACGGCCGCTGTTCCGTTGCCCAGTTGATGATGCTTCCAAGGCCTGTCATCATCTGGGAGATCGGCGGTCCGACGAGCAGTCCGACAACGGAACCGGCTCCGATGGTGATGACCGGTGTCACGATGATATCAACCTTGGTCTTGCCGGAAACCAGATGGCCGCAGGTGATGCCTGCGAAAGCTGCGATGAAAGCGCCGAGCGGTTCGCCAGGTCCTGCCAGAACGGCATTTCCGTCCACAAAGAATGTGCCGCCGGTGATCTTGCCGGCATAACCGCCGACCATGGCGGCGACGGCTGCAGAAACCGTGACAAGCGGGCTTTCCCCATATTTCACTGCCACGCCGACACCGATACCGGCACTTGTCAGGGCTGCGGCAGCTTTTCCAAGCAGATAGATCACATTTCCGGTCGAACCGCCGATCAGAAGACCGATCTGCTGAATCATCGTACCAATAATCAGGGTTGCAAAAAGACCCTGCGTCATGCCGCCGAAGCCATCAATGAAGATGTGCGAGGCGACTTTTTTGATTGTTCGCATATGGAATTCCTCCTCATGTATGTGGTGTGTTACTGTATTCACAAGTGACTTGTCAGTCGACTTTTAGTCTATCATAAGATGGGGGCGGGTGCAATCCTTTTCCGGGGGCATAAGTTGACAAAAGAAAGGGGCACGCTTATAATTGAGACAAATTCAGAGCGCTTCGAGAAAACAGCTCAGACAGTAAAAAAGTGATAAAGGAGACGCATGGGAAAACAGAAAAAGAAACAGAAAAAACGCGGCAATCCGCTTTGGACTCTGGTATTTTTAGCGGCACTTGCTGTTTTCTGCTTTTCCGGGTACAAGCTGATCGGCATTTACCTGGATTACAAGACCGGCACGGATGAATACCGGGATCTGCAGCAGTATACGACGGAAATTACAAAAACACCAGAGACACCGGCAACGACGAAAACAGAGGAGCCACAGGCGGAATCCGAACCGGCGGAGCCTTCCGAACCGGAGCCGGAACCACTGTCGTATCCGACAGAACCGCCGCTTGCCGTCGATTTTGAATCCTTAAAAGCGATTAACCCGGATGTGAAGGGATGGCTTTATATCGAAGCTCTCGACATCAGTTACCCGGTCGTACAGGGGCCGGACAATGTTGCGTATCTTCATACGACGTATGAGGGAACGAGCAACTTTGCGGGTTCCATTTTCCTCGATTACCAGAATCAGGATGATTTCAGTGATGGAAACACAATCGTTTACGGTCATAATATGAAGAATCTCTCCATGTTCGGAAAATTGAAACAGATGAAGGAGCAGGAAAAATATAGGGACAGCGTCTATTTCTGGATGCTGACGCCGGAATCAAACGATGTGTACCAGATTTTTTCTGCTTTTTATACGGAGGCAGACAGTGATGTCTACACGCTGTATTCCGGCGGGGGTGAAGCGTTTGTACAGTATCTGAATACCATGGCGGCGCGGTCAGAGATCCCGGTGGAGCAGCCGGAGATGGATGAAAACAGCCATATTATTGTGCTGTCCACCTGTGCGGCGAGCGATACGACTGGACGGTTCGTCGTTCTGGGCGTGCGGCGGAACCGGTAATGATTGGTCAGGAGGAGGAATGACAGATGGAAGAGGAAAGAAAAATCGAAGAACTGCAGAGATTGATTGATACGCATGAAAATATCGTATTCTTCGGCGGCGCGGGCGTGTCCACGGAGAGCGGGATTCCGGATTTCCGGAGCGTGGATGGCCTTTATCATCAGAAGTATGACGTTCCGCCGGAGACAATTTTAAGCCACAGCTATTTCCTGCGGTACCCGGAAAAGTTTTATGCTTTTTACCGCGACAAAATGCTTCCGGTCGGCGCAGAACCGAACGCGGCGCATAAGAAACTTGCAGAGCTCGAAGCGGCGGGAAAATTAAAAGCGATTGTGACGCAGAACATTGACGGACTGCATCAGGCGGCGGGAAGTAAAGTAGTGTATGAACTGCATGGAAGCACACACCGCAATTACTGTATGAAATGCGGGGCATTCTGCGATACAGAGCTGGTGAGAAGGAGCAGCGGCGTTCCAAGATGTGAAAAATGCGGAGGCATGATCAAACCGGATGTCGTACTCTACGAGGAGAGTCTGAATGAGAAAGTGCTCGACGGTGCGATCCGCTCGATTGCGGCGGCAGATCTTCTGATTGTCGGCGGAACGTCACTTGCGGTTTATCCGGCGGCAGGCCTTCTCCAGTATTTTGAGGGCGATGCGCTGGTTCTCATCAACAAGGGCGCAACGCCGATGGATAAAAACGCGGATCTTCTGATCCAGCAGCCGATCGGGCAGGTGCTCGGCAGCATCAAAGTAAGATAGATTTTAATTAGAAAATATAAGGCGGAAGAAACATGGCAGAACATTACGAAGTAGGCGATATTGTAAAACTGAAAAAGCCGCATCCGTGCGGCAGCAGCGAGTGGGAAATCCTGCGTGTCGGCGCAGATTTCCGTCTCAAATGCACCGGCTGCGGCCACCAGATCATGGTAGCACGCAAGCTGGTCGAGAAAAACACCCGCGGATTACGAAAAAAAGATGCGTAATATCGTGAAAAAAACAAGAAAACACGCGAAAAAGGGCTTGCTATAAGCCCTTTTTTATGTTAAAATAACAAATTGTGACGTATAAAAATAATTCCTTGCTCCCCATAATGAAAATGGGGTGCCAAAAAGTCCAAAAGGAGGTAAAGCATGAACAAGTACGAATTAGCACTGGTTGTGAATGCAAAACTTGAAGAAGAGGAACGCGCAGCTGTAGTTGAGAAAGCCAAAGGTTATGTAACCCGTTACGGCGGAACAGTTGGCGAAGTAGAAGAGTGGGGCAAAAAACGCCTTGCATACGAAATTCAGCATATGCGTGAAGCATATTACTACTTTATTCAGTTTGAAGCAGACGCAACAGCTCCGGCAGAGATCGAGAGCCATATGCGTATTATGGATAACGTACTGAGATACTTAGTCGTTAAAAAGGAAGCTTAAGAGGTAAGCGAATGAATAAAGTTATATTGATGGGAAGATTGACCAGAGATCCCGATGTCAGATACTCTGCTGGAGAGAACTCCACAGCGGTAGCCCGTTATACACTGGCTGTTGACCGCAGATTCCGCAGAGACGGCGATTCCGCAACCGCAGACTTTATCGGATGCGTTGCTTTCGGCCGCCAGGCAGAATTTGCAGAGAAATACCTGCGTCAGGGAACGAAGATCGCCATCACCGGCCGCATTCAGACCGGAAGCTACACCAACCGTGAAGGCCAGAAGGTCTACACGACAGACGTAGTTGTAGAAGAGCAGGAGTTTGCAGAGAGCAAAAATGCAGGTGGAAACAACGGAGGATACTCCGCACCGCAGCATAACAATCCGGCTCCGTCCGCGAATACATCTGACCTGGGCAGCGCCGATGGTTTTATGAATATTCCCGATGGCATTGACGAAGAATTGCCATTTAATTGATAGAAAAGGAGAGATTGATCATGGCTTATAATAATAGTGAAAGACCAGCTTCCAGAAGACCGGCCCGCAGAAGAAGAAAAGTTTGTGTTTTCTGTGGTGGAGAAGAGATCAGCTACAAGGATGCAGCTAAACTGAAAAAATATGTATCCGAGCGTGGTAAAATCCTGCCGAGACGTGTAACTGGAACCTGCGCAAAACATCAGAGAGCAGTAACAGTAGCCGTTAAGAGAGCAAGACATATGGCTATTATGCCGTACGTAGATGATTGATTCTGACTTGCGCTAAGCACTGTCCGAACGTTCATTTTGAATCGGTAAATAAATGGAGGTATCTGCCCGAAAAGGGCGGGTACCTTTTTTGTATCCAGAAGTATCTTGTTGCCAAAGTACAGGTCAAAGTGGTATAATCGGAAGGACAGGAGCGAAATACAACACGCAACGTTGGAAAGGTGTTAGGAAATGAAAAGCAAAATGAAGTTGAGCGGCCAATTGCGGAGCTATCTTCGATGGCCGCTGATTTTGTCCATCCTGATGCTTGTGATGAATATCGGCATGTATTTTGTGGATGTGATGGCAGGAATGTGGTTCACGCTGTTTTTTGCAGTCTATGTGATCGCAGCCGCAGTTCTCTATTACAGACAGCGTCCGCAGGTGATCAACGAGCTGATTACCTTTGCGACCGAATACGGCCAGGTTCAGAAGCATCTGATCCAGGAACTGGCGCTGCCCTATGCCGTTATGGATTCGCAGGGAAAACTTCTCTGGGTCAACAAAGAGTTTACAAAAATCACAGGGAAGGATACACAGTATCATAAATGTATCGCCACCATTTTTCCGGAGCTGACGGTCGAGCGGCTGCCGAAAAATGAGGAGGAGACCGACATCAACGTGGCTTACGGCGAAAAGAATTTCCGTGCCCATGTAAAAAGCGTCTGCATCGACGAGCTGATCCAGAATTCGGAGATGATCAACACAGATATCAAAGGCTATTTTATTCAGGCACTGTATCTGTTCGATGAGACGGAGCTCCGCGAGTATATGCGGAAATTCGAGGACGAAACGATGGTCACCGGTCTTCTGTATCTGGACAACTACGACGAGGCGCTGGAGAGCGTCGAGGAGGTCCGCCGTTCCCTTCTGACCGCACTGGTCGAGCGAAAGATCAACAAATATTTCAACGATCTCGATGGACTGGTGAAGCGGTATGAGAACGACAAATACATCGTGGTCATGCGCCGGAGTTCGTTAAATGAACTGAAAGAGAAAAAGTTCGATATCCTCGAGGACGTCAAGACCATCAACATCGGAAACGAGATGGCGGTCACAATCAGTATGGGTATCGGAGCAGATGCTGGATCGTTTGCGAAAAACTCCGAGTATGCGAAAATCGCGATCGACCTGGCTCTTGGCCGGGGCGGCGATCAGGTCGTTTTAAAGGACGGTTCGAAGATTCAGTATTTCGGCGGAAAAACGCAGGCTGTGGAAAAGAATACGAGAGTCAAAGCCCGCGTCAAGGCGCACGCGCTGAAAGAGTTTATGAACACGAAAGAGAAGGTCGTTGTCATGGGACACCGACTGCCGGATGCCGATTCGTTCGGTGCGGCCATCGGTATCTACCGTGCGGCGAAAACGCTGAATAAAAAAGCGTACATCGTCATCGACAACCCGACCAGCTCGATCATTCCGCTGATGAATACGTTCAGCGACAACCAGGATTATGAGGCGGACATGTTTGTCAACAACCATGAGGCGAAAGAGATCATGGACGACAACACGCTGCTCGTTGTGGTCGATACGAACAAGCCGAGCATCACACAGTGTGAGGATCTGCTGTACATGGCGAAAATGATCGTCGTGCTGGATCATCACCGGCAGGGAAGCGATACGATCCGCAACTCGGTGCTTTCCTATATTGAGCCGTATGCATCATCCGCGAGCGAGATGGTTGCCGAGATTCTCCAGTATTTTACCGAGGGAATCCGCATCCGGAACGTGGAGGCGGACAGCATCTATGCCGGCATCATGATCGATACCGACAACTTTATGCAGAAAACAGGTGTCCGCACGTTCGAGGCGGCAGCGTTCCTGCGCCGCTGCGGTGCGGATGTGACGCGTGTGCGCAAGCTGTTCCGTGAGGATATGAACGATTACAAGGCAAGAGGAGAGACGATCCGCAATGCGGAGCTGTTCCGCGGCCAGTTCGCGATTTCCGAATGCCCGAGCGACTATGTGGACAGCCCGACGGTGGTCGGAGCACAAGCGGCGAACGAGCTGCTGAACATTGTCGGTGTCAAGGCGTCCTTTGTACTGACCGAGTACAAAGGCGTGATCTATATCAGCGCCCGCGCGATCGATGAGGTCAATGTACAGATCATCATGGAGCGGATGGGCGGCGGCGGTCATCTGAATATGGCGGGATGCCAGCTCGAGACCGTCAACATGGAGGAGGCGAGAAACCTTCTGAAATCAACCTTAACAGAAATGCAGGATGGAGGAGAAATCTGATATGAAAGTTATCTTACTGGAAGACGTAAAAGCACTTGGTAAAAAAGGACAGACTGTAAACGTAAGTGACGGATATGCAAGAAACATGCTTCTGCCGAAAAAACTCGGCATCGAGGCAACCGCAAAAAACCTGAATGAGCTGAAACTCCAGAAAGCACACGAGGACAAAGTGGCAGCAGAGCAGCTCGCTGAGGCACAGGCTTTCGCGAAAGAGATTGAGGACAAACAGGTTACCGTAGCAATCAAAGTCGGCGAGGGCGGAAAAGTATTCGGAAGCGTATCGGCAAAAGAGATCGCTGAGGCAGCAAAAGAGCAGCTCGGATACGACATCGACAAAAAGAAAATGCAGCTTCCGAACCCGATCAAGGTTCTTGGAACGACAGAAGTGCCGATCCGCCTGCATACCAAAGTAACTGCAAAGCTGAAAGTTATCGTAAAAGAAGCATAATTCTATGGAAGAAGCACTGATTAAACGAATCCTTCCGCACAGCATCGAGGCGGAGCAGTCGGTCATCGGTTCCATGCTGATGGGGCGCGAAGCCATCATGGCGGCATCGGAAATCCTGACGAGCGACGATTTTTACCAGCACCAGTACGGCGTCATTTTTGATGCCATGGTGGAGCTGTTCAATGAGGGAAAACCGGTCGATCTGGTCACCCTGCAGAACCGCCTGCGTGAAAAGGATGTTCCGCCGGAGATCAGTTCGATGGAGTTTGTCCGCGATCTTTTAAATGCGGTGCCGACTTCGGCGAATGTGCGCCATTATGCGAACATCGTCAGCGAGAAAGCGGTGCTGCGCCGTCTCATTAAGCTGACAGAAGAGATAGAGAATGACTGCTATCTGAACAAAGAGCCGGTGGAAGTCATCATGGAGGAGACGGAAAAGAAGATGTTCCAGTTATTGGGCCAGCGGAATTCCGGAGACTTCATGCCGATCCGCCAGGTCGTCATCAATACGCTGGAGAACATCGAGCGTGCATCGAAGACGAAGGGAAATGTCACGGGTATTCCGACCGGATTCACGGATCTGGACTACAAGACATCGGGTCTGCAGAACTCTGACTTTATCCTGATTGCGGCACGTCCGTCTATGGGTAAAACGGCGTTTGTCCTCAACATTGCGCAGTATATGGCGTTTAAGAAAGACAAAGCCGTTGCGATTTTCAGTCTCGAGATGTCGCGGGAGCAGCTGATGAACCGTCTGCTCTCGATGGAGTCGAAAGTAGATTCCCAGCATCTGAGAACCGGAAACCTGAAAGACGACGAATGGAGCAAGCTGATCGAGAGCGCCGGCATGATCGGTGAATCCCGACTGATGATTGACGATACACCTGGTATCTCGATCGGAGAGATGCGGTCGAAATGCCGCAAATACAAGCTGGAGCACGGTCTTGATATCATCATCATTGACTACCTGCAGCTGATGTCGGGAAGCGGAAAGAGCTCCTCGGAATCGCGTCAGCAGGAGATTTCGGATATCAGCCGTTCCTTAAAAGCACTCGCGAGAGAGCTGAATGTGCCGGTTGTTGCACTGTCCCAGCTTTCCCGGGCTGTTGAGCAGCGTACCGACCACCGTCCGATGCTTTCCGACCTGCGTGAGTCGGGAGCGATCGAGCAGGATGCCGACGTTGTTATGTTTATCTATCGAGATGATTACTATAATAAGGATTCCGAGAATAAGGGAATCGCGGAAATCATCATCGCCAAACAGCGAAACGGCCCGATCGGAACTGTCAATCTGGTCTGGCTGCCGGATTATACGAAATTTGCGAATGCAGAGAGATAAAAGAAAATATTTTATGTGTCAGAACGTGTCGTGGGATAGTCCTGCGGCACGTTCTTTGTGTATAATTGTATGAAATTGTCGGAATATTACGATGAGATTTTCTTGCGGCAGGGGATAACAGATCCTATAATAAAGGGAAGAAGGGAGTGGCTGCCGTATGGAAAATAGAACGTATCTGGTCACGGAGGCGGAGAAGCTGACCGGGGAGAAAGCGCATGTGCTCCGGTACTGGGAGGACGAGCTCGGCATGGAAATCCACCGCAATTCGCTGGGACACCGCTGCTATACTGCGCAGGACATTCAGATTTTTCTGGGAATCCGGGAACTGAAGAAAAAGGGGCTTCATCTGAAAGCGATCCGCGAGCTGATGCCGAAGCTGGTGCAGGCAACGGCGGAGATCAAAGCGTTTCCGGCGGAAGCGGCAGAGACGGCAAAGGAGAAGCCGGATCCGGCAATACCGGGAAAAGCGGACGAAGTGCCGGAGGTGGTTGTCGATCTTCTGCCCGAGCGGGAAGCAGAACAGCTGGCGGACACCGTGATGCGGCAGGAAGAGGAGGAGCGTCAGACGGAATTTTACCGCGTGCTCGGCCGTCTGCTTGACCAGATGATACAGAAGAGGCGTCAGGAGGAACGGAGCCGCCGCGTGGACGAGGCGATCCGCCGCCACCAGCAGAGCCGGAGAGAAGCAGCGGCGACGCTGGAGCAGAAAGGAAAACGGACGAAAGCAAAACGGAGCCATCGAACCAAAGGGTAAATTGGACAGAAAAAAAGAACGCCTGTGAGAGGCGTTCTTTTTGGATCCACGCGGAAATCCGGCTTATTTTGCAGCCAGATAATCGTTGATCTGGTCTTCCAGAACCTGAGCGTCCAGGCCGTGAACCATAGCTGCTTCTTCCAGGGACTCACCCTGTGCAGAAGGGCAGCCGATGCAGTGCATGCCGGCTCCCATCAGGATTCCGATGATATTTGTATCCATTGCGATTAACTCGCCGATTGTCATGTCTTTCGAGATCTTTGCCATCTTAAAGTTCCTCCTTTAAATGTGTATATACCCGTCGTTCCGATTTTGACGGCTATTTTGATTATAGCGTACCCCCGGGGGGAATGCAAGAACAAATTCATAAGATTATAGAATGTTTATAATTTTGTACTTGTATTTCAGGGGGCAATCGTTTACAATGTGGATAGTACCGAAAGGGCCAAAAAATCTACAAGGAGGATAAGATCATGGCATATGTAATCACAGACGAATGTGTAAGCTGCGGAACCTGCGCTGGAGAATGTCCAGTAGAGGCTATCGCTGAGGGAGATTCCCATTACGAAATCAACCCGGATGTATGCGTTGAGTGCGGAACATGCGCAAGCGTATGTCCAACCGAGGCTATCACAGAAGAGTAATTTGTACGGAACGTACAAAAAAGGAAGTCTTTCACAGACTTCCTTTTTTTATGCATACGTTTCAAAACTTACAGAGAAGCCAGCTCCTGCAGAGCATTCTCTTTTACCATTGCATTTCCATGTTCCAGCAGAAATGCTTCAGCGGCCAGGGAGAAGGATTCCTGTCTGCCGTACTCGGAAAGAATGTTGCAGACCTTGTTGAATTCCTCCGGTTTGCAGCCGGACTGGTGCAGAACGAGCTGATAGTTGGCATCTGCCGTGTTCTTATAGAGGGAATTGCTGCCGGTAAAATACTGGTTCAGCGCTTTTGCGGAGCTGATGACATCGTCGAGGGTTGAGAAGTGGAAGGTGCGTACCAGATCCACATTCTTTTCCTCGGATGCTGCAGGCTCTTTTTCGTTTTCCTTCTGTGCCGCTTTCTTTGCGATTTCCTGTGCCTTGTTCTTCACATCGCAGAGCTTGTGGAACAGGTCGATGATGTCGTCCGCGCCGGAATACTGTACCGGTTCCGGTCCGTCCGTATCGTCGCCGGATGGAGCAAATTTGGCGAAGCGGGTGTCGAGCTCCTGTGGATCCTCGACTCTGGTGATAATGAGGACAATGCTGTCCGGAGCCACCGGAACGGCCTCGACCATGAGCGGGGCATTATCCACATTGAAGCCGAACTGCTGGTTGGCTTCAAGCATCATATCCTGAAACAGGCTGCGGGCCTTTTCCGTGCCGTAAGCCAGTTCGCTGAGCTTTAAATTTCTTTCGGCAAGATCGGCGCTGGTCAGTGTGCAGCGGATCTTGTTATCATTGATTTTTTCTATTTTCATAACTCTCACGTCCTTAATTACTCTTTACTTATATAAATAGGGCTGCTTACGATATAGTATAACACATCACGGAAAGAAGTAAAGAACTTAAGATTTTTTTTACATTTCGCATAATTTTTTCAGAAATGAAGGGACAAACTTTATTTGTAATTCCCCCGGTTTGAAGTATAATAGGAGTTGGGGAAACCTTTGCTTCTGCCCGGAGGGTGCATACTCCGGCCGGAAGCAGGCACAGAAAAAACGGATCGGATAAGAAGGCGTCCCCTTGAAACATGATCATTGAAACTAAAAACAAAAGTATTTCATACGGATCTATGGGGCTTTCTTTTTTGTACGTCACAACTGCAAATAAGCCATGAAACAAACAATCGACAAAACTTTTTAAACAGATTTTCTGAAAAATACCCAATAGCAAAAAGCAACGATACGTTCGTTACTGTTCAATCAGCAGTGAAACACCTGCTGTTTCGCTGCGTAAGAACATGATTCAGGTGTGAGCAGCCCTCCTTTTGCGAAGCAAAACTTTAAATGAGGGCTGCGAATGTTACAGTTCGCTGGGAACCAGTGAACTGTAACGATACTTTCTGACTCGCATGCGGTTCCCTTGCGCATAACGGTTGCTATTGGGTATTTTTTTTGTTATAATGGGCGCAAGTGGGGAGATCTTCAGAGCGAAGAAAAGGGGAAAAGAACACATGAAGGAGCAACAGAAGAAAAAAGCAGCGCCGGTACTGGTCGTACTGATTCTGATCGTGCTAGTCGGTGCAGCAGGCGTTGTTTCATTTTTGATAAACCGATATAAACCCGGAACCGAATACATGGCCGGGAACGAATATTTTAACCTGACAGACGAAAACAGCGTTGCGCTGATCCAGAACGGAGAACTTCTGGAAGAGCAGGCCGTCCTTATCGGAGGAGAGCCGTATGCGGCGTACACATATGTAGAATCCCAGCTGAACAGCTGCTTCTACTGGGATGAAGAAACAAAAGGAATCCTGCTTACAACGAGCGGCGGCGTGCAGACACTGCTTCCGGGCGATGCGGCCGTTGCCAAAACACCGGGCGGACAGCCTGCCGTACAGCAGGAGAGCGACGGAACGGTTTACATTTCGCTGGATGTCGTAAAAGAATACACAGATCTCGACTATGCATATTACAGCGATCCCAACCGTGTTGTAATCCGGAATGAATGGGACGGCGTGGAACAGGCGACGGTACAGTCAGACACCGCGCAGGTGCGCCAGAAAGGCGGCATCAAGAGTCTGATTCTTGCGGATGTACAGAAGGGTGACACCCTGCTGTATCTGGAAAATCTGGACAACTGGTGCAAAGTCATGACGGCGGACGGCTATACCGGCTACATCCAGACAGAGGATATCTCCGAGCCGGAGGCCATCGAAGCGCGGACGGCAAAGAAAGATTCCTATGAAAGAATTACACGGGATCACAAAATCAATCTGGTCTGGCATCAGAGCACATCGACCGAGTCGAACGACGCGATGGCAGAGATGACAGCAGAAATGACCGGCGTGAACGTGATTTCACCGACCTGGTTTTCCGTGACAGACGAAACCGGTACGATTTCCAGCCTTGCGAGCGCCGATTACGTGAAACTGGCGCATGAAGCGGGACGGGAAGTCTGGGGATTGATTGATAACTTTAATGAAGCATTTGACGAAACAACCGATCTTGCCTACGCATCCGTGCGCAGTAGAATCATTGAGCAGCTGCTCGCCGAGGCAGCATCGTGCGGCATGGACGGCATCAACGTGGATTTCGAGAATCTGAAAGAGGCCGGAATCCCGCATTACCTGCAGTTTCTGCGGGAACTGACGAGCGCGGCGCATGCACAGAATCTTGTGGTGTCGGTCGATACGCCGGTACCGCAGGCTTACACGATGTATTATCAGCGCGGCGAGCAGGCAAGATTTGTGGACTATATGATTGTCATGGCCTATGACGAGCATTTCGCGGGAAGCGAGGAGGCAGGCTCTGTTTCATCCCTCCCGTTCGTACAGCAGGCCGTGGAGGAGATGACGCGGGTGATGCCTGCCGATCAGGTGATCTGCGGAATCCCGTTTTATACCCGTGTCTGGACGGAAAAGTTCGGACAGAGCGCCATTACCAGCGAGGTGCTGGGCATGGATGGCGCCAAAAACTATGCCAAAGAGAATCAGATGACAGAAACCTGGGATGCATCCCTTGGCCAGAATGTGGCAACGGTAGAAACTTCCGATGCCAGATACACGATCTGGATGGAGGATGAGCAGTCCATGGAGGAAAAACTGAAAGTGATCCAAAGCGCTGATCTCGCCGGAGTGGCAGAGTGGAAGCTCGGATTCGAGTGCGCAGACGTCTGGAGTCTGATTTCAGAATATATTGAAACAAACAGTTGACGAGGAGTCCGGGAAGGATAAGGGGAATGATAAAAGCCCGGGCACGAAGGAGGAGTATACATGTCAGAAAACAATCACGAAGAATTATTTAAAACAACGCTGATGGGCGGTTTCGATAAGGACGATGTCATGACGAAAGTGCAGAACCTGAAAGATCAGGCGTATGCCGCTCAGAAGAAACTGGAAGCGAAGATCGAGGAAAAAGAGCAGGAAATCGAGAAGCTGAACCGCAAGATCCGCGAGCGTGAGGATAAAATCGAGGAGCTCGAAAAAAATATTCATGAGAAATACCAGAGCTATATCGACAATTATGACAGCATCAGCGGCCTTGTGTTTGAGGCACAGGTGAAAGCGAAAAAACTGACACAGGAAACAGAAGATGCCTGCCGCGAGAAAACGGAAGAGACCGATGCAGCGTGCAGAAAGCTGACGGAGGAAACGGAGGAGAGCTGCAGAAAGCTAAAAGAAGAGACCGAGGAAGCCTGCCGCCGGAAAAACGAAGAAACGGACGAGTCCTGCCGCGAGAAAACGGAGGAAACGGATGAGGCGTGCTGCAAAAAGAAAGAGGAGACAAACGAGTCCTGCCGGAAACAGAGGGAGGAGACAAAGGAATCCTGTGCAAAGCAGCGCCGCGAGACGAAGGAACAGTGCGAATACATGGTAGAGAGCGCACGTCAGAAGGGCGAGGAACTGGCTGCTGTTTATGAAGAAAAACTGCAGGCCGAAGCAGAAGAAATCCAGAGCCATATGGACGCGGAACTGCAGAAAGCCAACACCAGATACCAGAAGATTTACGCCGAGATGGAAACCATGACAAGTGTACTCGAGAAGAACCGCAGAATTTTTGAGGAGACCTTTGCCGGCATCGAAAAAATGCGTGAGGAGATGAAACGTTCTGCGTCGGAAGTGGAAACCTTCATGAAAGATCCGGTAAAAAGTATCTTTCCCGGAGAGGCAAAAGAAACAGCCGCAGAGCCAGGCAGTGAAGATACCGCAGAAGAAGCAGAGGAAGAAGACGAAATCGTCGAAAATTCCGCAGTCATCGATTTCGAAAATGAGCCGGATTATCTCGATGATGACAACGACGAAGAAGAGGATGAAATCCCGAATCGCGCGCATGATGAAGAAGATGAGGAAGAGTAACCGGAAGCAATAAGAGTTGTAACCTGCCCCGCTGCTGCATAAAATGACCAAGAAAGGAAATTTGCAGCAGGGGGCTTTTCATTTGGAAAAAGGGAAAAAACTGGAATGGCTGATGGCGGTGATTCTGCTTTCGGCGGCGTATGTTCTGTCCCGCGAGGGCGCACGGCTGGTGGCAGCACAGAAGGCAGCCACAAAAGTAGTGGTGCTGGACAGCGGCCACGGCGGCGACGATCCCGGCAAAATCGGGGCAAACGGTGTCAAAGAAAAGGACATCAACCTTGCGATTGCCCGTCTGCTGAAAAAGAAGCTGGAAAAGCAGGGAATCCTTGTGGTGATGACGCGGGAAGGGGAGGATGATCTCTCCGATCCGGGAGCCGTGAATGCGAAAGTGCAGGATCTGCAGCGGCGCGTGCAGCTGATTCATAAAAAAAAGCCGGACTGTGTGATCAGCATTCACCAGAACAGCTACCCGGATGCGGCGGTCAAAGGGGCGCAGGTGTTTTATTATACGGATTCAAAAGAAGGCGAAAAACTGGCGCTCTGCATGCAGGCTGCACTGGTCGCGGGGCTCGATCCGGCGAATCACAGGAAAGCCAAGGGAAACAAAACGTATTACATGCTGAAGAAGACAGACGCAGTGCTGGTGATCTGCGAGTGCGGATTCCTCTCAAATCCGGAGGAGGAAGCGCTCCTGAACACAAAGGAGTACCAGAAAAAGGTGGCGGATGCACTGTGTGACGGCGTTTTAACGTATCTGGGAGAAAAGAAGAATGGCAAAGAGAAGACACAGACGAAGACGGAAGAGACCGCTGCGGGCGCTGCTTCCGCTTATGCTTGCCCTGCTGGCGGCTTATCTGGTATTCGGAGAATTTGATGAGAGCGATCCCGCGCAGAACGGAAGCGGAGCGGACAGCAGCACTGCTTCACAGACGGCAGACGAAAACAATGGTCTGTCAGAGAATGGCGCAACACAGTTTCAGGCGGAAAATACAGATGAGGAGGAGCTGGCGAAGCGGTATTATTACAGCCAGCTCGATGAAAACAGACAGATGATTTACCGCGAACTGGTGCAGGGAATCGCGGAACACCAGGAAACCATCATCACAAAAGGCGGCGATCCCGATGTGACGGCGGAGGTTTACGGATGGGTCTATATGGATTACCCGGAGTACTGCTGGATCAACGGAGCATCACATGTCACGGGATACGGCGAGCCGAAGAACTACTGCGAGGTAGTTCCGGAATACACGATTCCTGCGGAGGAGATCACAGGCCGCCAGACCCAGATCAAAGGGGCGGGAAACGATTTCTTAAGTGATATCGACCGTTCGATGGATGACTATGGGAAGATCAAGGCTGTCTTTGAAAAATGTATCCGGCAGATTGATTATGTGAAAGATGCGCCGGAGAATCAGACACTCTACAGCGGACTTGTGAACGGACAGACGGTCTGCGCAGGCTATGCCAGAACGTTCCAGTATCTGATGAACCGCCTGGACATCCCGGTCATTTATGTGACGGGAACGACAGACACCGGCGAGGCGCACGGCTGGAATATCGTAAAGTGCGGAGACAATTATTACAACGTCGATGTAACCTGGGGCGATCCGGTATTCGCAGAGGGCGAGAGCGGCGAGTACAATCTGCCGGACGACCTGATCTACTACGATTTTCTCTGCGTTTCCGATGCGGAATTTTCGGACACGCATCAGGCGGATGCGAATCTGCCGCTCCCGGCGTGCAATGCAGATGACCTCGAGTATTACCGCCAGATCGGCCGGTACATGGATACATTTGATGCAAAACAGATTCTGTGGGAAATGGAGACGGATATTGAAGAGACGAAAGAGTATTCCGAATTTAAATTTGCCACCGATGATCTGATGGCACAGGTCATGGAAGCCCGACCGGAGCTTCTCGATAAGGCTTCCGGCTATCTTTGCAGCTATTACGGACTCGGGTCCGTAAAATATACATACAGCGAGGATACGGCGACAAGAAAGCTGATGGTATTCTGGCAATATAAAGGAGAACCGAGTGAATGACGGTTCTCCTTTAAAAATATCCGGAAACAAAATGTCGATCAGCTCGCGCTCGAGAAACTCGATGGTAATCAGGCACGAATAAGGGAGTTCGGAAACCTGGGAAACACTCACAAGATCCTGACGGACGGTGATGGAATGATCCGTGACATCGGTAACCTCTGCGACCCAGGCGGCATGCGGGATCGTCAGATGTTTCGCAATCAAAGGGCCGACCTGCGCGGTATCGCCGTCGGTTGTCTGACGTCCGCAGATAATCAGATCCGCGCCGCCGATCACCTGAATACCCTGCGCCGGCGTTAAGAATATCCCCCGTGGGGGCTTGTGAAAAAGGCCGATTTTTGGTAGAGTAAAGGGATATTTGAGCGGTTGGAGAACGACCGCGCCGGGAAAATTAAGAAAAAGAAGAAAGAAGCGGAAGATATGGAACAGGAATTATTACAGGAAATTGCCTCCTACTGGGGAACCCGTGCGGAGGGGTATTCTGAGGTCAATGAAAAAGAACTGGCGGGAAGCCAGAGAGAAGCGTGGCTGCATGTATTAGAGGAGCAGTTTCCAGAGAAAAAGAAAGAAGAGATGAAGATTCTCGATATCGGAACCGGCCCGGGATTCTTCCCGATGATTTTGTCGGAGGCAGGTTATACGGTGGCGGCTGTTGACTACACGGAGGAGATGCTGGAAAAGGCGAAAGAGAATCTGGGAAAATATACGAAATACGGTCTGGAGCGCGTGACGCTGCAGCGGATGGATGCACAGAATCTGGAGTTTGCGGATGAGACCTTTGATGTTGTCATTTCCAGAAATCTGACCTGGAATCTGGAAAAGCCGGAGCAGGCATACCAAGAGTGGATGCGTGTCCTGAAACCGGGCGGCGTGTTGCTCAATTTTGATGCGAACTGGTACGGTTATCTCTATGACGAGGAGAAAAAAGAAGCGTACGAGGCAGACCGGAAGAAAGTGGAAGAGCAGCAGCTCGACGACCATTATCTGTGCACGGACATTGACCGCATGGAAAACATTGCGCGCCAGGTGCCGCTCTCTGCGATGGAACGGCCGGCGTGGGATACGAAGGTGCTCGAATCCCTCGGCGTCTGTTCCATCCAGACCGATTCCGAAATCTGGAAGCGCGTCTGGAGCGAGGAAGAGAGACTGAACTATGCATCGACACCGATGTTTCTGGTGCGCGCGGAAAAAAGCGCAGAGCAGCCCTTCCAGCTTGGTGATGTGACCGTCCGCCGCGGCGAAAAATATCAGGCGGCTTCCGAAGACGGCCTCTGGTATCCGGCGGCAAAACCGGGCGATATGGTAACAGAAGGGGGCCCTGTCGTTGCTTACGGAAGAATTGTGCGCGAGCCGGAGTACGACGACCGCAAAGAGCAGATTGTCCATTACTGGGAGAAACGGAGCGAGAGCTTTTTAGAGCAGAGACGCTCCGAACTTGCCAACCCGATTGCGAAGCGCTGGATGAAAGAGATCGAAAAACAGATTCCGGAAAAGAGACGGTTAAAAATCCTTGATGTCGGCTGCGGAGCCGGATTTTTCTCGATCCTGCTGGCAAAAGAGGGCCACGAGGTATTCGGCATCGACCTGACACCGGAGATGATTGAGAATGCAATCCAGCTTGCCGAAGAAGAGAATGCCGACTGCTGCTTCCAGGTCATGGACGCGGAAAATCCGATGTTTGCGGATGAAACGTTCGATGTTGTCATTTCCCGAAACCTGACGTGGACGCTGCCGAATGCGGAGCATGCTTACGGCGAATGGATGCGTGTGCTGAAAACGGGCGGTGTGCTGCTGAACTTCGATGCCAATTACGGAAAAGACGATGCTTCTGACGCGAAAGATCTGCCGGAACAGCATGCCCATTTTAAAGTTGGAAATGAAATGCTTGAAGAGTGCGAACGGATCAAAGCACAGCTTCCGATCAGCCGCAAAAACCGGCCGGCGTACGATGTGGCGGTGCTGTGCGAAAACACAGAGGGAGAAATCCGCATTGATACGAGCCTTGGAAAACGCATTTATCTGGAAAAAGACGAGTTCTATAACCCGGCACCGATGTTTTCGATTTGTGCCGTGAAGCAGTAAAGGAGTATTTGTGAAAACATATCTGTTAAAACGACTGCTTCGCCTGATTCCGGTATTCCTCGGCGTGACGATTCTCGCTTTTCTGCTGACGGGACTTTCCTCGGTCGATGCGGTGGATTTAAAAGAGAGCAGCAGCGGCGGCGTGATGTCGGAGGCGGAAAAAGAAGCGATGCGGGAGGAGCTGGGACTGAATGAGCCGAAAGCTGTCCAGTACCTGCAATGGCTGAAAAACGCCCTGCGCGGTGACTTCGGGGAGTCGTACGTTTCCGGCAAACCGGTGCTTGTAAGCTTCTGCGAAAAACTGCCCGCAACGATTGCACTTGCGGCGCTGGCGCTTGCCATGACGGTCTGTCTTTCGTTTCCGCTCGGTATCTTAAGTGCAAAATATCAGAATACGTGGGCGGACCGCGGTATCAGCCTGTTCTGCTTTGCAGGTAATTCGTTTCCGGGGTTTTTCACTGCACTTCTTCTCTTGTATTTCTTTTCGCTGAAATGGAATCTTTTTCCGGTTCTCAGTATGGGAAAGGGATGGAAAAGCTGTGTGCTTCCGGCGGCGACGCTTGCGGTTTCGATGACGGCAAAATACACCCGTCAGGTGCGTTCTGCCGTGCTTGCAGAGCTGGAGCAGGAGTACGTGGCGGGTGCACGGGCACGTGGGTTAAGTGAAAACCGGATTCTGCTCGGAAATGTATTAAAATCCGTGCTGCTTCGGATGGTCACGCTGCTATTCTTATCCGCCGGTTCGCTGCTTGGAGGAACCGCCATCGTTGAGACGATTTTCATGTGGAATGGTGTCGGAAAAATGGCCGTGGATGCCGTTTCCATGCACGATATTCCCGTGATTCAGGCATATCTGGTGTGGATGGCGGCGATCTATCTGCTGCTGCATCTCATTGCTGATCTGATGATGGGTGCACTGGACCCGCGGGCGAAGTTGGAGGGAATGCGATGAAAAAAGAACAGAAAAGAAAGATCCTTTTTTATGGCATCCTCGCCGGTGCGCTGCTGCTGTTTGCCGCGTGTGCGGCCCATCTGACACCGTACGATCCGTATGAGCAGAATCTGGAACTGTCCCTTCTTCCGCCGTCCGCGGCGCACTGGATGGGGACGGACCGCTATGGAAGAGATCTGTTTTCAAGGATTCTCTCCGGCGCGCGGGTCAGCATTTTTTCAGCACTTCTTGTCGTTGCGGCAAGCGCTCTGATCGGAACACTCGCCGGAATTTTCAGCGGCTGGCTGGAAGGCAAAACGGATACGGTTCTGATGCAGATCTCCGATATTTTTCTGGCCTTTCCGGGTATGGTATTTGCAATCGCATTTTCCGGCGTTCTGCAGAGCGGCATGACGGGAGCCGTTGTGTCGCTGATCCTTGTTTCCTGGCCGAAATATGCACGGCTTGCGCGGAACCGTGTGCTGGCATTGAAACACATGCCGTTCATCGCGGCGGCGCGCCTTACAGGAAACGGAACATGGAAGATGATCGGACGCCATATTCTGCCGAATCTTGCGGGGCAGACGATTGTCACAGCGGTGCTCGATATCGGAACGATGATGCTGGAAATCGCAGGTCTGTCCTTCCTCGGCCTTGGTGCGGAAGCGCCGTCGGCGGAGTGGGGAGCGATGATGAGCAACGGAAGAAGTATGCTGCAGACCGCGCCCTGGGTCATTCTGGCGCCGGGACTGGCGATTTTTCTGACCGTTCTTGTCTGCAATCTGCTTGGTGAGGCGGTACGGAAAACGGTGGATCAGGGATAAGGGGCAAACGAAAATGGAAACAAAGGGAGCAAAAACATGAGCGAAAAACTGCTGGAAATCAGCGGCCTTTCTGTCTGTTATGAAGGGGAGCAAATTTTAAATAACATCTGTTTTTCCGTCGAAAAAGGAGAAACCGTCGGCATCGCCGGGGAGTCGGGCAGTGGAAAAAGTACCTTGCTGCGAGCGATCCTGCGGCTGATGGGAAAGAATGGTTCCATCACCGGCGGGCAGATCACATTTCGCGGAGAGGAGCTGACGGGCATGTCCGAAAAGAAGCTGCGGAGTCTGTGCGGTTCAGAAATTGGTATGATTTTCCAGAATACAGGGGCATCACTCTGTCCGACCCGGAAAATCGGAGCACAGATCTGTGAAAGCGTGCGCGCCCATGAGAAACGCTGCGGATTCATCACCCCGATTTCTGGGGGAATGTCTGGCAGAAAAAGCCGCAGAGAAATCAAAGATATGACGCTCCAGCGATTTGCGGATATGGGGCTTTCGGATGGCGAGACGATCTGGAACAGCTATCCATCGTCGCTCTCCGGCGGCATGAACCAGCGCGTCGGGATTGCGCTCGCAATGCTGCTGCATCCGTCGCTTCTTCTGGCGGACGAGCCGACGAGTGCACTCGATGTGGTTTCGCAGGCGCAGGTGCTGCGGGAGCTTCAGGCGTTGCAGCAGAAAGAGCAGACGGGGATGGTGCTGGTGACGCACAATCTTGCGGTTCTCGAGCAGATGGCAGACAGGGTTGCTGTTTTGAAGGATGGAAACATCGTGGAGCAGGGGGAGACAAGGACGGTTTTCGATCACCCAAAGGACGAATATACAAAAAATCTCCTTGCGGCTGTGCCGGGAAGAGGGAAGAACGATGCATAATCATAACATGCTGGAAGTAAACAACTTAAGCAAAAACTTTGCTGGAACCGGCCGGGAAACGGAATTTGCCGCCGTGGACGGCATCAGCTTCACACTGGATGCGGGGGAATGTCTTGGCCTGATCGGGGAGAGCGGATGCGGAAAAAGCACGACGGCCCGTCTGATCACCGGATTGGTCCAGGCGGATGCAGGCAGCGTTCTGTTGGAAGGCGAGGAAATCCTCGGAAGAAAAGGCAGGCGGCAGCGCGAAGTTTACCGGAAAATACAGATGGTCTTCCAGACCCCGCAGGATTCCTTCGATCCAATGCAGACGCTCGAAACCGGGATTCTGGAAGCTTTTCGGAATCAGGGAATGAGCCGGAAAGAAGCCTGTCTTCGTCTGCCGGAACTGCTGGAAAAAGTGGAGCTTGCCCCGGAAACGGCGAAACGCTATCCCCGCGAGACGAGCGGCGGAGAGTGCCAGAGAGCCGCAATTGCGCGGGCTCTTGCTGTGCAGCCGTCTCTTCTGATCTGCGACGAGGCAACGAGTGCGCTCGATGCGGCGGTACAGGCGCAGATCGTTCAACTGCTGAAAAAACTGCAGCGGGAAGAAGAACTTGCGATGCTGTGGATCGGCCACGACCTTGCGCTGGTGCGGGAACTCTGCAGCCGTGTGATTGTCATGCGGCAGGGAAAAATCGTGGAGCAGGGGGAGACGCGGGAGGTATTGGAGTACCCGAAAGAGGAATATACGAAACTGTTGATGGAGTATAGTCTGTGAGAAAACTGTTGAAACAGAAAATCAGACAGCGGAAATGGTGGTGCCATTTGCGAAAACAGGAGAAGTACAGAATGCAGAGAAAGAACGGCAGAAGGAAAAAAATTGCATATGTTTTGTGCGGCATTCTGGCGGTGGTACTGTTTTCCGGTTGTCAGAGCACAGCGGCAGATGGTACAGATGAAAAAGTTTTCGTATACGGCGACACGACATTCAACGCCGAAAACGACGAGTCCGATGTCAACCCGCACAACGGCTATTCCGGCTGGGCGTGTATCCGCTATGGGATCGGTGAGACGCTGTTTCATTATTCCGATTCTATGGAGATCGAGCCATGGCTGGCAGAAAGCTATGAGATTGTGGACGATACAACATGGCGGATTACACTGCATGAAGGCATCTCCTTTACAAGTGGGCGCACTCTCGACGCAGAGGCGGTCAAAGAATGTCTCGAGGATCTGATCGCAGTACATGACCGTGCACGCGGGGATCTGAAAATTGAGAGCATCGAGGCAGACGGCCTGATCGTAACGATTCACACCGAACAGCCTGTCCCGGCGCTTCTGAATTATCTGTCTGACCCATATGGATGCATCATTGATATGCAGGCAGGTGTGACGGATGACGGCAATGTCGCCGGAACCGGCCCGTACCGCGCAGTACAGGTGGAGACGGATCAGGGACTGACGCTCATGAAAAATGACAATTACTGGAACGGAACGCCAAAGCTCGACCGGATCGAAGTCAAAACGATCCGCGACGGCGATACGATGACGATGGCGTTACAGTCAGGCGAGCTCGACGCGGCGTACGGCCTGCCATATTCCAATCTGATCCTGTTCCGCGATGAACCATACACGATTTCTTCGGCGGATACGTCGCGTACCTTCTTCGGACAGTTCAACGGATCATCCGAGGTGCTGCAGGACGACCGCGTGCGCGAGGCAGTCATCGGAGCGATCGACCGGGAGGGCTTTGTGAATACGCTGATGGAAGGAAACGGAAGCGTGGCGGAAGGCCCGTTCCCCTCTTACTTTGCATTCGGCGACAGCAAAGTGCAGGAGGAGTCCTATGATCTTGAGTATTCCAGAGAACTGCTGGCTGAAGCAGGCTGGACCGATGAGGACGGCGACGGCTACGTGGAAAAAGACGGAAAACACCTGACCATCTGCTGGCTCACGTATCCGAGCCGCCAGGAACTGCCGCTTCTCGCGGAGAGTGCACAGGCATCGCTGAAGAAAATCGGAATCGAAGTACAGATCCAGTGCACGGCAAATCATCTGGAACTGCTGAAAAAAGGAAACTGGGATGTTTATGTCAGCGCATTTGTCAGCGCACCGACGGGCGATCCCGAGTATTTCTTTACAACGCACTGCCTGCAGGATTCCTCCAAGAACCGCGGCGGTTATTACAGTGAGACACTCGAGATGCTGGAGCAGCAGTTAAGCGGCGAGTTTGATACCGAAAAACGAACCGAACTGGCCATCGAGATGACGCAGACGCTGCTGGATGACCACATGTTTTTCTTCGCATCACACCTCAAAATGTCGATGGTATCCGGCGAGGGCGTGACGGGGCTTACGGCGCATCCGTGTGATTATTATGAAATTACAGTCAATTTGGACAAAAACAAATGATTATTTGGAAAAAGAGCAGAAAATGTGGATTTTCTGCTCTTTTTGCGCTATGATAGGAAAAGAACGGCACTGCGACGGTGCCAGAGAAGAGAAAAGGAGAAGTTACGATGCGGAAAGAAGAATTAAGAACATATATTGAAAACCACGAATCCGAAATGATCGAAGACCTGAAAAGCCTGATCCGGATTCCAAGCGAAAAACAGGCGGTAGAGCCAGGCAAACCATTCGGCGCACCGGCGGCAGAAGCACTGGCGCAGGGAATCGAAATTCTGGAAAAATACGGCTTTGCCGTAACCAACTACGACAACTACGCGATTGCAGCTGACTTTAATCAGGAAGAAAAGGGCCTTGATATTCTCGCCCATCTCGATGTCGTACCGGCAGGCGAAGGCTGGCAGGAGACCGATCCATTCACCCCGCTCATCAAAGAAGGAAAAATGTTCGGCCGCGGAACCGCAGACGACAAAGGACCGGCGATCGCAGCTATCTACGCAATGCGCGCTGTCAAAGAACTCGGTTACCCATTAAAGAAAAATGTCCGTCTTGTCCTCGGTTCCGACGAGGAGTGTGGAAGCTCTGACCTCGAATATTATTATAAGAAAGAAGTGGAAGCACCATGCACCTTCTCACCGGATGCCGAATTCCCGGTCATCAACATTGAAAAAGGCGGCATGCGCGGCCACTTCGAAAAAACATCCGATGCCGGAACGACAGGCGTGCGCCTCGTATCCTTACAGGCCGGCACCAAACTGAACGTTGTACCAGGCAAAGCATATGCAGAGCTTGCCGGCATGGCAAAAGAAGACCTGAAAACCTGCGCTGACGAGACTGAGCAGAAGACCGGCGTTTCCTTCGTTCTGGAAGACACCGAAAACGGCAATATAAAAATCACCGCCTGCGGTGCCTTCGCCCACGCATCCACCCCGGAAATGGGTAACAACGCACTGACCGCACTGCTGCAGCTTCTCGCATCCGTTGGAATGGAAGAGAGTGAACTGAAAAACGACATCAGTTTCCTTGCAAAAGTTTACCCGCACGGCGACGGCAAAGGCGCAGGCCTCGGTGTCGCCATGTCAGATGAAGAGTCCGGCGAGCTCACCTTAAGCCTCGACCTTATGAACTACGACGGTAAAACCTTGACCGGTTCCTACGACTGCCGCGCCCCGATCTGCGCGACAAAAGAAAACCTGTACGATACCGCCGGGCAGAACATGAAAAAAGGCGGCTTCTCCATGGAAGGCAGCGGAATGTTCCCACCACACCACGTCCCGGCCGACAGCCCGTTTGTCCAGACCCTGCTGCAGTGCTACACGGATGTCACTGGAAAACCAGGCAAACCATTTGCGATCGGCGGCGGAACGTATGTGCATCATCTGAAAAACGGTGTTGCATTTGGATGCGCAGACCTTGAAGTCGACAACTGTATGCACGGAGCAGACGAGTTCGTGGAAATCGAATGCCTGAAAGAATGCGTTGTGATCTTCGCGGAGGCGATTCTGCGGATCTGCGGGGAATAAATAATTGAAAAATAAAAGATAAAAAAGATCTTCAGCCAAACCGATAGATTCTGAAAAGAACAAGGTTTGCCTGAAGATTTTTTATGGCTCTGAATTGTTACAAATTTTCTCAGAACCGCAGTTCCCTGCACCGGTTCAGGAATGCAAAGATTTCCTGCCGTCTTGGCCGTGCCAGGTCGCCTGGCCTTCCCGGGGCGAGAAGCGAAGAGAGGCCTTTTTCATCCATCTGTTTTTCCAGCAGATCCACTACCTGCACCAGTGTTTTCTTACCGTCCATCTTGTGCTCCGCTGCTTCTAAAAGAAGCGCAGCCAGCCCGTTCAGCTGTTCACTGTCCGTGAGCTGTTCCACGGCGCGCAGATCCGTCAGAGATTTGTTGATGAGGATGGATTCCCGTCCCATCACTTTGACTTTCGTGCGGTCACTTCCCGTCAGGCCTTTGCCCGGCTGCGGGCAGCGATGGAAGGCTGGAACGGAAAAAGGGCGTACGGAGGCAGTAAACGGCGGAAATTCCGCGGCTGTGGTTTTTGCGCGATCCGTAATGTCATAAGGAACGTATTCTTTCATCTGAATGACAGTGTCTGCCACGTGGAAGTAAGAACCGGAGCTTCCGGCAACGAGAATCGACGAGATGCCGAGCTTCTCATACAGATCCCGCACGCGGCTGATAAACGGTGTGATCGGTTCCTCGCTGTCGGCAACGACGCGCTGCATCAGCTCATCGCGCACCATAAAGTTGGTGGCGGACGTGTCCTCGTCGATCAGAAAGAGGCTCGTGCCGGATTCGATGCCCTCGATCACGTTGGCAGCCTGCGAGGTGCTTCCGCTGGCATCGGCGGTCGAGAATGAAGTCGTATCACTCTTTCCGGGAAGATTGTGGATGAAGAGGGAGATATCGACGTTGCTGATGCTTCTGGAGTCCTCGGAGCGGAGCTTTCCGGCGCTTGCATCGGTGATGACATATTCACGGCCGTCCCCGGCGATGTGGTTGTATACGCCGCGCTCAAGAGCCTGCAGAAGGGTAGATTTTCCGTGGAAGCCTCCGCCTACGATCAGTGTGACACCGAGTGGAATTCCCATGCCGGAAACAGGTCCGCGGTTTGGAAGATCGAGGGTAACGCGCGGGGATTCCGGTGAGGTAAACGGAACGGCGTGCTTCATCGGCAGATCGGAAACACCGGTCTCGCGCGGGAGAATGGAGCCGTCGGCGATGAAGGCAGTAAGCCCTTTTTCTTTTAATGCGGAACGGATCGCCTGCTGATCCTCACAGAGATAGGCGACATTGGCACATGCTTTTGGATCCAGAGCACGGTAGAACAGTGATTTTTCTACGCAGCCGGGAAGAAAGTCGAAAAGAATGCGGATCAGCTCCTGCGAGGCGATGGTGCGGCCGTTAGCCGGAAAGCCGATTTCCATGTTGACGATAAGACTGCCGTCGGAAGGATTCAGAACATAGGCAGTACGCTCAAGAATTTCCTGTCCGCAGCGGCTTATCCCCAGCAGACCACTTTTGCCGGAACCCTTTGCGCGGAACGAATACGGTGCGATGGCGCGCGCAAACTGGCGCAGCAGGTAATCCTGGAGGGCGACGCGCTTTTCATATGTGTCGTAGAGAAAAGCCGGAAACGCAGCGGTTTTGCCGCTGATATGAACGCTGACGCGCGATGGAGCGGCGAACGGATCGCCCTGCACGTGGTCGATGGAGAGTGTGTAGCGCGGAAACTGATAGGCACCGCGGGTAGATTTATAGGCGGGATAGCTTTTGTGATTGATACTGAATAAAAGCTGTTTCAGGTCATTTGCAGATTGCATGAAAAAAACTCCTTTCAAAATAAAAAAGGTGAGGCTGCCGTACAGAGCATGTCTGAAAATGGCTTTTCGCAAGCTGCGAGTTCCAGGTGGTGGGAGATTTTGTCCGAATGAGGGCGGATTAAACCCGCTACGGCAACCGAATGAGGGCAAAATCTCCCACAAAGTGGGGCTTGCAGCTTGCGGAAATGATTTTTCAGACACGCGCTGGACGACAGCCTCATCCAAAAAGCTTTAACGTCTGGAAACACTCTGGCGCTTCACCAGTTTGGTTGCCATGCACATTTTCAGACATTCGCGTTTCGGATCGGCCACGCGGTCAAGCAGGCGCTGGACGGCAGTGGCGCCAAGCTCGCGTTTTCTGACCTTCATGGTGGAAAGCGGCGGAACCATCATATCGCACATCGGAACGTCATCAAAGCCGATGATGGAGACATCCTCCGGGATGCGGTAGCCGTTTTCACGCAGTGCACGCATGGCGGCCGCCGCGATGATGTCATTATCGGCAAAGTAAGCATCCGCGATCGGCGCTTTCGACTCGAGAAGGCGCAGCATGTCGCGGTAGCCTTCGTCCGAGGTCGGGGAAACCGGGTGGACATATGGATGTGAGGTGCTGATACCGTTTGCACGGAGCGCTTTGTAGTAGCCGTCGGCGCGTTCGGAGAAGTTGCTGATGTCGAGGCTCGAGTGAAAGTAGCCCACGTTTTTGTGTCCGCACTGAATCAGATAATTCGTGGCGTTGAACGCCCCCTGGATGTTGTTGATCAGAACGCAGTCGTAATCGAGCTCATCGTAATAGCAGTCCACGACAACGATCGGAACAGAAAAATCGCGGAACTTGCGGAAATCGGACGGAGCCATTTCGGTTGCAAGAAGAAGAATGCCCTCACAGTCCACAGCGCGGAGTGCATCGAGCTGGCTGTCAATATCCATGGTCTCATAAAAATAGGAGATATGAAGCGCACAGCCCTGGCGGGTGCATTCGGTGGAGATTCCTTCGGTCAGCTGGGAGAAAAACGGCGTGTCGGCAGCAACCTTTCCGTGCTTCTTATAATTGACCAGCTGAATAATGCGGGAGGAAGCGCCGGAGGCTTCATTTTTTTTCGGCGCATAGCCATACTCGGCTGCAGTTTTTAAAACCAGCTCTCTTGTGGCATCACTGATGCCGGGTTTGTTATTGAAAACCATAGAAACCGTGGCAGGCGATACGTTGATCAGCTTTGCCAGTTCTTTCGCAGAAATATTCATAAGAGTTCAGCTCCTGTTCGATAAAATCAGCCCGCACGGTGCTTTCGTTTGTTTTGTGCATGCGGGGTGTTGAAATTTATTTCAGTATTTATTTGAAAAATATTAAACTTATGCATTGATTTTAATATGAATTAAAAAAGAAGTCAACTTCTGAACTGTAAAAAAATGAAATATGAAGAAATGCATAAAAACATCCATTCTTTTTTGTATAAATTACTAAAAAAGATTTAATAAAGCTGAATAGATGTTGACAAGTTCAAAAGAATTTAGTAATATAAGAGCCATAAAGAGCAGGGGAATTCAAGACATAATTTAGCGGAATTTAAAGAAAATTAAGTGGAGGAAATGAATATGAAATCAATTAAGATCGGATTTGCACCTACGAGAAGAAGCATTTTCAGTGCCCCGGATGCCGTAAAATACGCCAACCTGACGAGAGAGCATTTAAAAGAGCTCGGTGTTGAATTTGTCGACATCACAGATATCAACGAGGAGGGTCTGTTTTACGATGAGGCGGACCGTGAGAAAATCCAGGAGAAATTTCGCCGTGAGAACGTAAAGGGAATTTTCTTCCCGCACGGAAACTTCGGAACGGAATATGTCTGTGCAAGACTGGCAAAGGAAATGGGGCTTCCGGTACTCCTCTGGGGACCGCGCGATGAGAGACCGGATGAGAACGGTGTGCGTCTCCGTGACAGCCAGTGCGGTCTGTTCGCAACCGGAAAAGTGCTGCGCCGTTTTGGCGTTCCGTTCACCTACATGACGAACTGCCGCCTGACCGATCCGGAATTTGAGCGCGGCATCAAGGATTTCCTCGCCGTATGTAATGTGGTAGATACCTTCCGTCACACCAGAATCCTTCAGATCGGACCGCGTCCGTTCGACTTCTGGTCCACCATGTGCAATGAGGGCGAGCTGCTGGAAAAATTCAACATTCAGCTTTCCCCGATTCCGCTTCCGGAACTGACTGCGGAGATGAAAAAAGTAAAAGCAGAGGGTAGCGAGGTGGAAAAAGTCGTTGCTTACTGCAACACCAATATGTGTGTAAAGATCAAACCGGAAGAGCTGGAAAATGTAGCGGCTCTGAAGGTTGCGATGAAGAATCTGGCTGCAAAATATTCCTGCAATGCTATCGCGATCCAGTGCTGGAACGCACTGCAGGGTGAGATCGGCATCATGCCGTGTGCGGCAAACTCCCTGCTGAACGAAGAGGGAATTCCGGTTGTCTGTGAGACCGATATCCATGGCGCCATCACCGCTCTGATGGTGGAGGCTGCCGGCAGAAACGATAAGAGAAGCTTCTTTGCCGACTGGACGGTGCGCCACCCGGACAACGAGAACGGCGAGTTGCTGCAGCACTGCGGACCGTGGCCGATTTCTGTTGCACAGGAAAAACCGACGATCGGTTATCCTCTGGCATTCAGCCATCCGGGCGCTGTAGAGGCACAGGCAAAATTAGGCGAGATGACACTGGCACGTTTCGACGGAGACAACGGAGAATACTCTCTGCTGCTTGGAAATGCAAAAGGTGTCGAGGGACCTTACACGAAGGGAACCTACGTATGGGTTGAGGTACAGAACCTGAAACGCCTGGAGGCAAAAATCGTGGAAGGACCGTACATCCACCACTGTGTCGGTATCCACGAGAACGTTGTGCCGGTTCTGTATGAAGCATGCAAATACATCGGCATTGCCCCGGATTTATATGATCCGATCGAGGAAGATGTCAAAGCATATTTAAGAGGAGAATGAAAATCATGAGTGAATACAAGGAATTGAGTTGTCTGGCGTATGATCTGCGGAAGAAAGTAGTGGAAATGGTAGTTTCCGGCAAGGGCGGCCACATCGGCGGTGACATGAGTGTCATTGATGTGCTTGTAGCGCTGTATTTTAAAGAGATGAACATCAGCCCTAAGAACATGGACGACCCGGACCGCGACCGTTTTGTGATGAGTAAAGGTCATTCCGTTGAGGCATATTATGCAGTACTTGCGGCAAAGGGGTTCTTCCCGATGGAAGAGGTCATTGAAAAATTCTCCAAATTCGGCAGCCCGTACATCGGCCATCCGAATAATAAACTGCCGGGCATCGAGATGAATTCCGGTTCTCTCGGCCACGGACTTCCGGTCTGCGTGGGAATGGCGCTGGCAGGAAAAATGGATAAAAAAGATTACCGTGTCTACACCGTTATGGGTGACGGCGAGCTGGCAGAAGGCTCTGTCTGGGAGGGCGCAATGTCCGCAGGAAACTACAAGCTGGACAACCTCTGTGCGATCGTAGACCGCAACCGTCTGCAGATCTCCGGAAATACCGAGGATGTCATGAAACAGGACAGCCAGGAGGAGAGATGGGCAGCGTTCGGATGGAATGTTCTTTCCGTACCGGGCAACGATATGGACGCGCTCGTTCATGCGTTTGAGCTGGCGAAACACTGCAAGGGAAAACCGACGGTTATTATTGCAAACACAACGAAGGGCTGTGGTTCTTCCGTGATGGAAAATAAGGCGGAGTGGCATCATAAAGTGCCGACACCGGAGGAAGTAGAACAGATTATGAAGGATCTGGATGAGAGAAAGGAGGCACTGTCATGAATAAGATTCCAAACAGACAGGCCATTTGCGAGGTTTTAATGAAACATGCCGAAACGGATAAAGATATCGTGGTGCTCTGCAGCGATTCCAGGGGAAGTGCTTCCCTGACACCGTTTGCAAATGCGTATCCGGAGCAGTTTGTGGAGATGGGTATTGCGGAGCAGGATCTGGTCAGCGTTTCTGCCGGTCTTGCAAAATGCGGCAAGAAAGCATTTGCGGCATCTCCGGCGTGCTTCCTCTCCACCAGAAGCTATGAGCAGGCGAAAATTGACTGTGCATACTCCAACACCAATGTAAAGCTGATCGGTATCAGCGGCGGTGTGAGCTACGGTGCGCTTGGCATGAGCCATCATTCTGCACAGGATATCGCAGCAATGGCAGCCATTCCGAATATGCGTGTGTATCTGCCAAGCGACCGTTTCCAGACAGCAAAACTGGTTGAGGCGCTCCTTACCGATGAAAAACCGGCTTATATCCGAGTGGGAAGAAATGCCGTTGCGGATATTTACAGCGAAGAAAATACCCCGTTTGAGATGGATAAGGCAACGGCTCTCTCGGAAGGCACCGATGTTTTACTGGTAGCCTGCGGTGAGATGGTCCGCCCGGCGCTCGATGCAGCTGCTATGCTGAAAGAAGAGGGAATCAGCGTAGGACTGCTCGATATGTACTGTGTGAAGCCGTTGGACAAAGAGGGTCTGGTAGAGGCTGCAAAGAAGGCAAAAGTTGTCATTTCGATCGAAGAGCACGCTCCATTCGGCGGTCTTGGATCGATGGTGAGCCAGGTGGTCGGTGCGGAGTGCCCGCGCAAAGTCGTTCCTATGTCTCTGCCGGATGCGCCGGTGATCACGGGAACTTCCAAAGAAGTATTTGACTATTATGGACTGAATGCCGAGGGCATTGCAAAAAAAGCGAAAGAATTACTGGCTTAACCAGAAATGGAATCAGCGGTGAATGTGATAGCCCGCAGGGAACTGTAAACTGCCGCAGGTCTGCGTATGCCATGTTCCTGCGTGCCCGGGCGGAAGAAAATCCGGGAACGCAGGAACTTTTTCTATATAATCAGGAATAAATCGTTCTGCGGAAGATGTTGGAATGTGTGGTAATCGCCAAAGATCTTGCCTATAGGGGCAGGGTGAATGCTGCGACAATAGAAAATGACGCATGGTGTGTTGAAAAACAGGGTGTATTCAGCGTTATTCGAGATGGGAATCTGGATATTTATAAAATTTTAGGAATGGAGCTGAAAAAATGGAGAAAAGGTATATCATCGGAATTGACCAGAGCACGCAGGGAACGAAAGCGCTGCTCTTTGACGGGGTGGGACATTTACTCCGCCGTACCGACCTGCCGCACCGGCAGATTGTCAATGAAAAGGGATGGGTGTCCCATGATCTGAATGAGATTTACCGGAATACCGTACAGACGGTAAAAATGCTGGTGGCAGAGTCCGGTGTTGCACCGGAAACAATCGCCGGAATCGGCATCAGCAATCAGCGTGAGACGACGGCGATCTGGGACAAGGCGACCGGGAAACCGCTGGAAGAGGCCATTGTATGGCAATGCGGACGCGCAAGCGGGATTGCGCAGGAGATTGCGGAGCAGGGGCACGCAGAGGAGATCCGCGAGGCGACGGGTCTGCAGCTTTCGGCTTATTTTCCTGCTGCAAAGATGGCGTGGCTGCTTCGAAACGGCGGAGAAGAAAGACAGAAACGTGCTGCAGACGGGGAGCTCTGCCTTGGCACCATCGACAGCTGGCTGGTTTACAAGCTGACGGGGGATCATGCATTTAAGACGGATTTTTCAAATGCGTCGAGAACGCAGTTGTTTAATCTGAAAACACTGGCGTGGGATGAGAAGATCTGCGAGATGTTCGGGATTCCGGCTTGTGCGCTGGCCAGGGTGTGTGATTCCGATGCGGTGTATGGAACCACGACGATGGAAGGATTGTTTTCCGAGCCGGTTCCGATCTGTGGTGTATTAGGCGACTCTCATGCGGCTCTGTTCGGACAGGGCTGTTTAAAACCGGGCATGATCAAGGCGACGTACGGAACGGGTTCTTCGCTGATGATGAACATTGGAGACAAGCCGATTCAGAGCAGCCACGGCGTTGTGACTTCGCTTGCGTGGGGAAGAGGCGGCAAGGTGGACTATGTGCTGGAAGGCAACCTGAACTACACCGGAGCTGTGATTACCTGGCTGAAGGATGACCTGAAGCTGATTTCTTCGGCAAAAGAGACGGAAGGACTGGCAGGGGAGGCAAATCCGGCAGACCGCACGTATCTGGTTCCGGCATTTACCGGGCTTGGCGCGCCGTACTGGGATGAGAAAGCAACGGCATCGATCAGCGGAATTACCCGCACCACAGGAAAAGCTGAGGTGGTAAAAGCGGCACTCGATTGCATTGCCTACCAGATCACCGACCTTGTCCGTGCGATGGAGCAGGATACCGGCATGCGGATCGAGGAACTCCGTGTAGACGGCGGCCCGACACGAAACGGATATCTGATGCAGTTCCAGAGTGATATTACGAATAAACGCGTAAATATTCCGGACGCGGAGGAGCTTTCCGGGATTGGAGCGGCTTATATGGCGGGTATTTCGGCAGGTGTGTATGATCTGGAGAAGCTCGCGGGAAATATGAAACGAAGTGTGTATGAACCGAAGATGGACGATGAAATCCGGGAGAAAAAATATGCCGGATGGAAAGCGGCGGTCGACGGGGTATTAAGTAAATAGGGGACGGACGGTGTAAAAGGCCTCCCGCCCCACAGAGCACAAGTCCCCGGACAGGCACTGTTTCGGAGGGCAAGAGGCTCTGTGCGGCGGGAGATTTTTTGCGCCTGACGGTGGGATGACGAAGGGGGGACGCGGGCATTACTGTGCACTCGGCAAATACGCGTTTGCGATAAGAAAACGAAGACGCATACGTGCGTGATTGAGAAATTTGAAAAATAAAATAATCTACAAACAAAAAGGAACGATTTGGATAGAACGTTCCTTTTTTGCATATAGAGAATAAATTGTACAGAAATAAAAGGCGCTGTATAAACAGCGCGTAATGCTGATAGAATGCGAGAAAACAGCAAGAAAAAGAGGATTAAACTTGTAGTTCAATGAAGAAAAAAATAGATGTGGTATAGTATCAAGAAAAAGGGATTTCGCATGAAGGAAATTTCAATAGAAGATGTATTAGAGCGTGTCTGAAAAATCATTTCCACAAACTGGGACTCGCAGCTTGCGAAAAGCCTTTTTCAGACACGCTCTAGAGTGTACATTATGCAAAAAAGGAGGGACAAGAGTTTGTCCGGTAAAAAACAGGAAGTATGGTAAGATAAGCTGGTAATGGAGAACGTATGCAGATTCGTATGGATGAAAAAGGGAGGATTCTGTTTATGGCTACTTACGTTATTTCTGATATTCACGGTGAGTATGAGAAATTTATGGAGCTGCTGGAAGAAATTGAGTTGAAAGATACAGATACGCTCTATGTTCTGGGTGATGTTTTAGACCGGGGTGAGCATCCGATTAAGGTGGTATTGAAACTGATGGAAATGCCGAATGCGTTCTGTATCGTGGGGAACCATGAGGTGATGGCGCTGGAATGTCTGCGGTTTCTCTGTCAGGAAATCACAGATCTTGCCATCGAGGAAGTGGATGCTGAACTGTTGGACAACCTGGTTCGCTGGAAGTATAACGGCGGTGATGCTACGATCCGGGAATTTCGGGCGCTGGATCCCGAGATGCGGGAGGAAGTACTGAATTTTCTGGAGGATTTCAGTCTGTATGAGGAGCTTACAGTGGGAGAAAAACAGTATCTGCTGGTGCATGGAGGGCTGGGGGGATTTACACCGGAAAAGAGGATCGAGGAATATTCCCTGCACGATCTTGTATGGGCCAGACCAGATTATCAGAAGGAATACTTTGCGGATACAAATCTGGTAACAGGACATACACCGACGCAGACGATTCCTGACAATGACAATCCCGGGTATATTTATAAAAAATATCACCACATTGCGATCGACTGCGGCGCATGCTTCCCGGGAGGGCGGCTGGCAGCAATCTGTCTGGAAACGGGGGAAGAGTTTTACAGTTCGGACAACAATGGGTGAAAGATTTTAGACGTTCCATGATGCCAGCATCAGAAGACCGGGATCCGGAACCAGCAGAACAAGCGGGAAGATTTTTGAAACAGGACATGCCAAAACACAAGCAGGAAAGCCGTTTTGGAAAAAATGAGCGGATAACGAAAGCTTTGAAGATTGCAGGAGCAGACATGAAAGCTGCGAAAGAAAAGGAGATTTTGGATGCACTATATTATTACCGATATACATAACGACAGCTGGCGGTTCATGAAATTGCTGGAAAAAATTGATCTCAAAGAGGAGGATCACCTGTATCTGCTTGGTGATTTGTTTGACCGCTGCATGGATCATCCAGACCCGGCGGGCGTGTATTTTCAGGTATTGAAGCTGGGGAAAAAATGTACTGTGATCCGCGGCAACCACGATCATTGGCTTGCCAATTACATTTTCCGCTATTACGGGATGGATGAGAGAGACCGCGTCCTCCTGCAGTCGTATCCGTACAATTCCTTCCATCTTTTACAGGAACGCCTGACGGAAGTTGATTTAAAGCAGCTCGCAGAGCGCATCCTTTCCTGGCCGGTACAGGTGGAAATCGAGGTGGACGGTCAGCCGTATCTGCTTGCCCATGCCTGTACGGCAGAACCGGGAAAATGGAAACTGGACAACTATTATCTGATGGGGGATTTGTGGTACAAGGTTTTTCTTCATGAGGGAGTGCATGGATATATTTCCGTCTGCGGCCATCAGAACATGGGAAATGGATCCATCTGGAAGAATAAAAAAGAAAACGTTTATCTGTGTGACTGCGGCTGCGGTTTTGAGAATGGAAGACTGGGATGCCTTTGCCTGGAAACGAAGGAAACTTTCTATGTATAAACAAACAGAGGAAAAGCAATGAAGCGATATATGATGTCAGATATTCACGGATTTCTGGAGGCATTCGAGGCAGCTCTGAAAAAAACAGACCTTTCGGGGAAAAACCAGCTGATTCTGTTGGGCGATTACATAGATTATGGGCCAGATGGCCGGGCGGTGCTGGAAAAAGTCAGGGCATTGCAGGAAAAATATAGTTCGGAAAAAGTCATTGCCCTGATGGGAAACCATGAAAAAGCACTGCTGGACTGGCTGGAAGAATATGCGGATGTCAACCGGCATATCGGCAGTGTGGAACAATATCGCAGCCGGGAATGGCTGGCATCGGATGCAGATGGAGACTATGAAACGCTGCACAGCTTTCTGAAAGAAGAACATTTTCAAGAGTTTCTGGAAAAAGAAGCACACCTCTCAGAGGATTCCAGAAATGCAGAAGCAGTACGGCTGATGCTCGAAGATGCGTGGGAACTGATTACCTGGATGTGCCATCTTCCTTATTTTTATGAAACAGAGCGCCAGATTCTGGTGCACGCCGGAATTGCCGAATGGGGCGGTAAAGACTGGCTGTGCGTGACCAGCAGGGAGCTGATGGTGGGGAAAAGAACGGTAAGCCGCGGAGCATTCCATAAGGATGTGATTGCAGGCCACATTTCCACGGCAAAAATCAGCGGAAACAGGACATATGACGGTATCTGGCACGACGGTCAGAGCCACTATTATCTCGATGGAACCACCTGGCGGAGCGGAAAAATTCCGGTGCTGGAATATGACAGTGAAACTGAAAAATACAGAGAAATATGGTGAGACACGTTGTAATGCAGTACAGTAAGATCACGGCAGGGCAGAAAAAGTGATTTAGTCAAATTAAGCAAGTGGTAAAGTGGATTGCGGATATCCGCTTTGAAAAGATACAGGATCGAAACAGAAGGGAGTACATCAGATGCATTTACCAATCAGTGTGACACAGGATGAATTATTAGAAGTTTTGCTTCAGGTTGCGCCGGTACGGCCGGTCTTTATCTGGGGTGCACCCGGCATCGGAAAATCCGCGTTAGTGGAAAAATTCGCAGACGAAGTCGGCCTGCCGTGCGTGTCGCTCCTCGGAAGCCAGCTCGCGCCGGAGGATATCATTGGCATTCCGCAGATCCGGGGCGAGACATCGGAATTCCTTCCGCCGAAAATGATCGCCAGAAAAGAGCCATATGTCCTGTTCCTGGACGAACTCAACGCCTGTACGCAGGAAGTGCAGAAAGCCTTCTATTCCCTGATCCATGAGCGGCGGATCGGAGAATACCATCTTCCGGAGGGAAGCATTGTGATCGGAGCAGGAAACCGTGCCGAGGACAGCGCGATCGTAAAAACGATGTCGTCCGCCCTTTTAAACCGTATGTTCCATGTGCAGCTGAAAGCGGATGTGGGACAGTGGATCAAGTGGGCGCAGGCAGAAGGACTCCATCCGTGGGTCATTGACTATATCATCCAGCGGCCGGATCACCTCTTTTCCGAACCGCCGAAAACCGAAGAACCGTTTTCCACCCCGCGTTCCTGGCACATGCTGAGCGATGCGTTGAAGGAATACCGGGCCGGGGAGCAGGATATTTCGCAGGAAACATTAAAAATGATGGCGTACGCCTGCCTCTTGGAACAGCATGCGGGGATGTTTCTTGCTTACACAAAAACACTGCGCAACACACATCTCTTGGATGACATTATCGCGCAGAAAGCAAAATGGCCGGACAAGCCGGAAAATCGGGATGTGCTGTATTTTCTCGCACAGTCCTTCCGCGCCAGACTGCTTGCAGAACTGCCGAAAAGCAAGCAGGGAATTTCCGGCGGCATGCTTTCCTTTGCGTACCGCGCCAAGGGCATGATCAAAGAACTCGCAGTCATCAATTTCGAAATCGCCCAGATGATCGTCGCAGCTGATGGGGCGGAGGCACTGCCGGACTGGTTTATGATGGAAATCATCCGTGATCTGCCGCGGCTCGTCGGATGAAAAAGGAAGGAGAAAAGGATGCCATACGTTCGAAGCAGGTATTACCGCGAAGAAGAAAAGCCGGCCGGGTACCGCAGAGTGGAGGCCGGCTTTGGTTTGCTGGAAAAAAATACACTGTTCCATCAACTGGATGGGTACATCACTGCAAAGCCCTCCCATCTGAATGCAAAAGGAAGTCTGGCCTGTGTTACGAAAGATGGAGATATCTACGTCAACATGCGGGCGAACCTGTCGCCGGAACAATGGTGCTATGTGATGGCACACAACCTTCTGCACCTGGCGTTCGGCCACTTTGACAAAGCGAGCATCCCTTCCGACTGCGAATTTGTCCCGGCACTCTGGAACAAAGCCTGTGATATCTACATCACCAGATTCCTTTATGACATCCGCCTCGGCGAGCCGATCTGCGCAGATCCGGCGGAAGCATATCCGATCAAACTGAACAGCGAGCAGAAAATTTATGAATATCTGTTGAAGCACCAGGATAATGGTGCGCAGATCTGCGGGACAAACTCTGAAAAATTAAAGGATATGATCGGGGTAGAACGGCCGATCGTTTATAAAAAGGGAGAAAGAAATGCATATGCTGAAAAATTTTCCTATGCAGTCACTCATTCCATCAAATCTGCACTCTGCGATGCGGGAGGATACGATCTTAAAACGAAAAAGAATACCGTCATTTCCAGAGCAGCAGAATGGTTCCTGTCCCATTATCCGCTGCTTGGAGGTCTTGCAGCTACATTTAAAATTGTGGAGGACATTGAAATGTGCCATCGGTATGAAATCCATATTGCAGCGGTTGACGCAGAGCAGGGAATCATTTATGCCAATCCGTCGTGCGGATTTTCGGAGGAAGAGTGGATTTTTGTTCTCGCGCATGAATATCTCCATGCCGGACTGCAGCACCAGAAACGGTGCAATGGGCGTGACTTCTTTCTGTGGAACATCGCCTGCGACTACGTCATCAACGACTGGCTGCACGAAATGGAGATCGGCAGAATGCCGCCGGATGGGCTGTTGTATGATGAAACACTTCACAACAAATCGGCAGAAAGTATCTATGATCTGATCGTGAAAGAGATCCGAAAGTACAAAAAGCTAAACACCTTCCGGGGCTTTGGCAGAGGTGATATGTTTAACGGAAACAGACCGCATTTTACTGGAAGAGAAAACGGGGTCAGCCTGGATGAACTGCTGAAAAATGCACTGCGGGAGGGATTGGATTACCATCAGGAGCACAATCGTGGTTTCCTGCCGGCCGGGCTGGTGCAGGAAATCAGGGCGCTTGCGATGCCGGTCATTCCCTGGGATGCCGCGCTGACGAAGTGGTTTGACGTACAGTTTCCACCGCTGGAAAAACACCGTACCTATGCGCGGCCGAGCAGACGGCAGGGTGCCACGCCGGACATTCCAAGACCAGGATATGCGTATTACGAGCAGGATCTGGAGAGCCGGACCTTCGGTGTGGTCGTGGACACGTCCGGTTCCATGAGTGCAAAACAGATCGGTATGGCACTTGGCTCCATCGCCAGCTATGCCGCGGCGAAAGATGTTCCGTTCGTGAGAATCATTTTCTGTGATGCCAAAGCGACGGATGCGGGATATCTGGCACCGGAAGATATTGCCGGACGGGTAAAAGTCACGGGACGAGGAGGAACCATACTGCAGCCGGGCGTGGATTGTCTGGAACAGGCGAACGATTTTCCAAAGGACGGGCCGATTCTGATTATTACGGACGGGGAGATTGAGAATGACCTGAAGGTAAGACGAGAGCATGCATTTCTGCTTCCGAGAGGAAACCGGCTGCCGTTCCGGGCACGGGGAGAAGTGTTTTATTTTCGGGAATAGTGCGGCGTAGTCTGTGTCTCTGCAAGAAGCGATAGCAGCGGCAGAGAAAGCGGACAGAATTTGCGGATGATGTTTTGCGATACTTTAGAGAACAGAAACAGAGAACACGAGAGGAGACGCTGAGAATGAGCATTGTCATTACAGGCGATACCCATGGCACCTTTGATATTGGAAAAGTTGTACGCTATTTTAACGAGCACGAAGACGAGTACACCCGGGATGACTATCTGATCATCTGCGGAGATGTCGGCATCTGCGGCTTTTCTGCAGCATACGAAGCGAATACGAGAGCCGTTTTCCGAAGTCTGCCGGTGACGACACTGTTTATCGACGGAAATCATGAGAACTTCGAACAGCTGAACTCCTACGCCGTGGAGCAGTGGAACGGCGGAAAGGTGCATATCATTGAGGACAACATGATCCATCTGATGCGCGGCCAGATCTTTACGATTGACGGGCTGAAATTCTTTACCTTCGGAGGTGCTTACAGCATCGACAAAATGTCCCGCGCGGAGGGAATTTCGTGGTTCCCGGAAGAAATTCCGTCACGGGAAGAGTACGAAGAAGGATGGAAAAATATGGAAAAAGAAGATTTTCAGGTGGACTACATACTGACCCACACAGCCCCAAGAGATGTGACCGCGGCAATGGGGTATGGAGAGCTGTCTGACGATGAGGTGGAACTTCGCCAGTACCTGCAGCGCGTGGCGGATGAGACAGAATTTCAGAAATGGTATTTCGGACACTTTCATGAAGATGCGGAAGTGGAAGAGGTGTTTGTGTGTCTGTATGATGAGGTTGTGGAGTTGAGTTAGGACAGGATCTTGTCCTGAAAAAAATAAGAAGCATGGTAAGATAAAATAGAAGCAGAGAACAGCCAGAAAATGCACGTCGAACCATAAAAATCTGCTTTGAAAAAAGAAAAGTTAATTGTGTTCTTCTGACGGGGCGTCCATGTGATCCAGCGCATACTCACACGCCTGAATCACAAAACTGGAAAAGGTAATGTCCTGGTCAGAATCGGAAATTGCCTGTTCGATCTGATCGATCAGGTGAATGGGGAAACGGATGGTTTTGTTTTCCGTTTCCTTGCGGTTGCCTTTTAACTGAAATGCCATATCAAACTCCATTCTGCTGCCGGAGAATATAAGAACGGAGCATGCTTCCGGATCTTATGTGGAAACTACGGGCAGCATAAAACATAACAAAGGTGTTTCAAAAAAAGTTCGACAAAAAATAAATTTTTCGAATCTGCGAAATCGAAAAATGAAGAAAAAGCTGTTTTGGGGACAGCTTATTTCAGTGCGCTTTTTTCTGGCTGTATTCTGATTTTAAAGAGTACTGGAAGCCCAGTCTGTTTTATTGTATTGCATAATGATAATGAAATATGCATTGCAAAATGCATGACAAAATATATTGCAAATAAAGGGAGGATGTATTACACTAAAAGAAATACAATAGAAGAAGGAGGAAAATGAAATGTTCGTTGCTCTGCTCGGCTAATGATTGAGATGTAGAGCAAGAAAAGCCGCCTTTCCATTGACGGAAGGCACCAGGGATCCTGAAGACAGCATAAGCGGCAGATATTCAGAGAAAAAGGATCGAAATTTTACATTTACGAGGGAGAAGACGTATGAAAGTGTGGAAGAAATTACAAGTTGTCTTTCTGGCACTGCTTTTATGCACCGGAATGATGACACAGCCTGCTCTTGCAGCATCGCTGCTTCAGGATGGAATCGAAGCAGCCTTGACAACAGACAAAGAAACTTACCAGCAGGGTGAAGAAATCAAAGTTACTTTAACTGTAACCAATACAAATGATACAGCAGTAACGAATCTGTCACTGGAAAATATTTTGCCGGAAAATTTTGTGCTGGCCGAAAATGCGGAGACAACAAAAAAGATGGAATCTCTGCAGGCTGGAGAAACCGTTACGTTGACAACGGTTTGTACGGTAAAAGCATCAGATGACAAGAAGGATGATGAAAATAAGGAAAATCCTTCTGGAGATGACAAAAAGAATCCGACAGATAATGAAAAGCCAGGAAATGGAAACGTAGCAAATGACACGAAGAATCCTGGTACGACAACGGGCAGCAAGGATTCCGGAACGACATTAACAAAAGATCAGGGAACTGGAAACGCAAAGCAAAATGGCCAGTCCTTAAAGGCTGAGAAACTGAAATCTGCACCGAAAATGGGTGACAACACCAAAATTATTGTTTGGGTTGTACTGCTGGTGCTGGCAGGAGCAGCCATTGTTGTTGCACTGAAGAAAAAAAACAGAAGAAATAAAATGTTGGCGTGGTTTCTGTGCCTGATTATGACGGGAAGTACTGTTGCAGGCGTATTTCCGGAACGGGCAAGAGCAGAAGCACAAAGTGTAAACATAGGAAAGGTCATGGAGCTTTCCAAGAATATTCTTGTGGATCAGACTACCGCGGAGCTGAAAGCAAAAGTTGAATATACCTACGTGAAGTCAGATGATCCATCGGACGATACCAAAACATATACACGCGGTGAGTGGGTGCAGATGCTCGCTGAAAAGGTTGAAATGAACCTGGATACAGATCCGGATTCCTTAAACCATTATTATGCGGATACGGCAGGAAATGCGTATGAAGCAGCAATCGAAATCGCAGAGAAATATGGAATCCTGCCGCCACCGGATATCGAAGATCTGGAGCAGGATATCCCGTTTTTCTATCCAGATGAACCGGCAACACGCGAATTTGCGGCTTATACGGCAGTACATGCAATGGGATTCAATGGAATACATTCGTATGATACGAACAGTTGGACGGACTGGGATAGTATTACATATCAAAATGAAGCAGCAATTGCAGTAGGGAAAGGATTTTTGGAATTAAATACAGAAAACCAGTTCCAGCCGCATGCGTTGCTTTCCAAGAAAGATGTTAAATCGATTTTCTATGAAATTGATGAAATCAGACAGGAAGACACAACAATTGGTGAAGAGCCGCATGATAATACACAGTACGTAGATGGTGTATTGAAAAAAGAACTGGAAAATATCACAGATTATACAGTTGTAGAGAATGCGGATGGAACCTATACAGTTACACTTCCGAAAACAACCGAGACAGAAAAAATCGGAGAAGGAAGTGTTATGATCCTTCCTGCGAATGAAGTTTATATTTCAGGTATCGCGCTCAAAGCAACTACGGTAACAGAGGATGGCGAGAAACTGATTCTGACATGCATAAAGCCAGAATTATGGGAAGTGGTCAGCAAAATTGATTTTGTCGGAGGCGGTACAGCACTTATCGGAGGAGCTGCTGACACGGATGAATACGGAATTGCAACACAGGCTAATATAGGAGCAGGTGGTGTTATTGATGTTGGCTACGAAAAGAATTTTGAATTTAATATTGGTTCGAATGATGAAGGAAAAGGAAAAATTGATTTTGAAATTCCTGAAATTCTGTGTGTTGTAAATGTTGACGTTGGAGTAAATGGTGTTTCGGTAAATGAACTTAAACTTGCTGTCACGGAAAATGCAAATGAAGATATTACGGCGGAAAAAGAATTTGCTGACAGTGGTCAGGTAGAATTAATGCGTTTTCCAATTACAATAGGGGCTACCGGTTTTACCTTTGATGTTGTACTTTTCTGTTCATACAAAGCAGATGGATCCTTACATATTTCATATAGCGTTGAATCAACACAGGGATTTGAATATAAAGATGGAACATGGAGAGGCATTTTCGATTTTCATCATGGTGTTGATACCCTTGAGGTAAAGGGAAATATGGAAGGCGGTATTGGCATAAAAGGTCTGTTGACTTTGTACAGTGTTTTTGATTTAGCAGGCTATTATGCAGATTTAGGCTTAGGCGTTGAGGCAGAATTTGCATACCATGATTTAGAAAATGGAAGTCTCGCATGCGAGGATATCAAGGTATATCCATACTCAACAAATGGACTCGATACAGATTCCCTGCTTGGAGATGTATTGAAGAAATATTTCGATTTTGATCTGGAATTCAAACCGCTTCAAAATGATGAAAACAACAACTTGAGAATAAAAATGCATAAGGAAAATGGAGTCCGCGTTGAAAAATGTACGTACGCCAGCGGCGGTATCACAGGATATGTTTACTCGGGCAAAACACGTTTGCCGATAGAAAACGCGAGAGTCAGAATTTCCAGAAAAGTCAGAGCAGGCAGCGGCAATGGTGGAAACAGCGTAGCCGGAGGCGGCAGTGGAGGCGGAAGCCATGGAGCCTGGAGCCTTGAAACAGAAGAAAATGAAATTGCTGTTTTTTCAGGAGGAGCTGGAGCCTGGAGAGAGGAAGGAACAGAAACAGAAAGAATTCTCTATACCGATGTGTTTGGCAAGTACAGCACCAAAAATCTGCAGGATGGAACTTATGAAATTACAGTATCCGCAACGTCTTATCAGACGTACAAGGTTGCGGAAGTTCTGGTTCAGAACAGTGAAATCAGATATGTAGAAGATATCTATATGGTGGAGCGCCATGATGATTTTAATACAGGCTCTGTAGAGGGAACGATAACCGATGCAGTCACGGGAGATGGTATTACAGAAACAGCCTACATTGTACGCAAAGGCTGGAACAATCAAACGGGTGATGCTGTGACAGAAGGAGTATTTGAAAATGCAGACTATACTCTTTCAATGGAAAATGGAAATTATACGCTTGAAATCAGCAAAGAAGGCTATGTGACGAATTACAAAAATATCACAGTAGCGGGAGACCAGATTGAAACAGCAAATATTGTTCTTGTACCGGGAGATGGGGACGGTGAAACCGCAGGAGAATTCCGCATCGTATTAACCTGGGGCGAAGAGCCGTGGGATCTGGATTCTCATCTTGCATGCTACTCGTCGGACAAACCGTATCATATCTGGTTCGGACAGACAGATTTCGAAGGAAATTCTGTTGGAAACTTAGACGTAGATGATACAAGTAGTTATGGTCCGGAAACCATTACAGTACGTAACGTAAAAGCAGACGAAAAGTTCAGCTATTTCGTACACGATTATACCAACAGTTACAGTGAAGTGGCCAATGAAATGTCTCTTTCCGGAGCAAAAGTTCAGGTTTACCTCGAAGGCAAAAACATTGTAACATACACGATTCCGACAAATCAGCCAGGAACCTTATGGCATGTTTTCGATTTCGATGGAGCGACCAAAACCATTAAATCTGTAAACACGCTTGAATATCAGAATGACCCATACACCATCGGCGGAATTGATCAGGAAATGGATGATGTGGATGACACAGAAGAGATTGAAATGTACGCTGGAAAGGTACGAAACAAAAAACAGCCAGAGCAGAAAGTGGTTGTTGAGGAAACTCCATTACCGGAAACAACATCAGAGAGCGTGATTTCAGAGTCGGAAGCAGAAAAACCTGGTGAAGCAGTATCCAAATCAGAATCAGAGCCAGATGATGAAAACGTGGCAGAAGATGAAACGGTAACTCCGTAATACAAAGAAGCTTAAAATGTGGTGAATCAGTAAATCTGGTGCACCACATTTTAAACGAATCAAGCAAGTAGCGAAGCGGATTGCGAATATTCGCTTTGACAGGCAGAATAAGGAGCAGGTACAGATGAAAAAATGGATCCGCGCAGTATTGGCAGGCACAATCATTCTGGCATTGATTCTGTTTGGAATTTTTGCTGCTCAAAATACACAGAAGAGTACAAAGCCGGAACAGAATCCGGAAGAACAGAATACAAGTGTATCGGAAAACAGCACATCGGATGAGAACACAGCAGAAAACAGTACGGATGATCCTGACATCATTGTAAAAGACAATGTAAAGGTGATTACCAATGAGATGAAATCAGAAGATCAGCCAACGGAAGTTTCTGACAACAGTCTCACCTTTGAAAAAGATCCTGGTTACCAGACCGGAGATGTTCTTGTTGCGGGAGAAATCAGTGCAGCGCCTTCTGGATTTATTCGAAAAGTAGTGCAGAAAGAAAAAACGAATCAGGGTTACCGGGTAGAAACAGAGCCGGCGACCCTGCTGGATGTATTCGAAAAGGCACATATTATCAAACAGTTCCGGCTGACGGAGGATGGTGCAAGTGAAACAGGAAATAACAGCGCTTATACCATTAAAAGACTGTCCGAAGATGAAGCGGAAGAAGAGACAGAGGAAGAAAACAGTGATTACGATTACAGTGTCTCAATCAATGTTGAAGAAGAACCCGTTCAGTTTTCCGGAGAGGCAGGATGGGGATGCTGGCTGGAACTTCAGATTGATATCGAAGACGGTGAAGTCCAGTGTGGAATTGCAGTAAGGAGCAAAGCCGGTATTGCCCTGGAATGCGGCGCAAACAGCGAGAAAGAATTTGAAAAGGAAAAAACCGTTTACGAACGAAAACTGCCGAATATCGAGTTCAACGCCGGTATTGTACCGATTGTTATTACAAATCATCTGGAAGCCGTTGTCGGGGCAGCGGGAAGTCTGGAGGGCGGCATTCACAGCTCTTACGGTGCAACAGCCGACAGCACCCTGGGATTCCAGTATGACAGCAGAACAGGCAAAGTAGAAGAAGTCAAAGAAGGAAATCTGAATTCAGACGGACTTGAGTGGAGTACGGTTGAGGTGAACGGTAGGCTGGAAGCATACATTGCCATCCGGCTGAGCGCAAAATTATATGACAGCGCTGGCCTGAATCTTTCCGGCGGAGCAGTTGGAAAAGCAGAAGGCCAGGCAAAGGTATCCATGAAGGACGACCTGGGTGGATATGCGGGCTCACTGGAGCTTTCCATCAGCCCGAGAATCAAAGGAAAAGCAGTGGTTGATATCCCGGTCATTGATAAAAAAATGCAGGAAACAGATCTTTTTGACCGGACCTTTGATCCAATCTGGTCAAAACACTGGGAGTCAAGTGCAGACTGGCAGAAGGATATGGAATGGACGGAAACTGGGGAGCAGGGAGATATCTATGTTACACGGTATGGAGAAGTAAATCAGTGTGACAGCACGGCATTCCAGTTTGAAATCCCAAAAGGCTGGGAAATTCAGACGGAGGAAGTTGGCGGTTCCATGGATGCGGTCAGAGAAAACGTTGTTCTGACAAACGATAGAGGTGTTACCGTTTCGTTTTGGTACTGCCAAGGCGCGCTTGGCGGCTATTCGCGTGATATGCTGAAGGCACAGGTTTCACAGGCAGACACTTCTAATTTTGTGCCTGGATATCCATGGGGAACCGATCGTGACTGTTCAGATCTTGGCGAATTTATGGTAGCACGAGTACATATCACAGGCGAGATGATGGCTGGTATTGATGATGATTATGTTCCTGTAGACAGCACGTTGTTCGCAGTGATACCGACATCCCGTCTTGGCGAGATTGAATTTGCAGGTCAGGCTGGGGACGTAGACGAATTTTCTTTTGACTATCCGACACCAGTTGCATTTATCGCAGAAGCACCAGACGGTACATTTACAGAAAAAGAAGAAGAACAGGTGATTCGCATTTTGAAGAGCTTTAAAGTGGCTGAATTAGATTAAGAGGTACCCCGGAGGGAAGGAAGAGATGAACTGTGTTCCGGGGTATTTCAACATCACGTAAGATAAGATGGAAGGAAAGTACTATTTTAAAATCTTGTGAGATCAAAGAGTGGGGATTTTTTGGAAATTACATAAAAAGAAATAGTAAAGAGAAACGAGCTGCGATATAATGAATGTGATGAAAAATGAGTAACGAAGAATCAATAAAAATATGGAAAAGAACATAGAAAACATGGATTTTTCGGGAAACAAAAAGAAAAAGGGAGGAGTGTTTCGAGATGGAAACAAAGAACAAAAACAAAAAGAAAGCCATCATGCTTGCTGTAATTGGTATTGCGATTGTCTGCATTTGTGTCATCGGAGTTTTTGCAAAGAAAGCGTATGACCGCCATCAGGAGGAGCTTCGTTTACAGGCGATTGAAACAAAAAACAGTGAGATTGATGAGGAATATCAGAGATTTGAAAAAGGAGAAGACAGAGATAAAAAACTGGAAGCATTGAAACAAGAGATGGAGAGTGCGGAAAAATATAAAAAGACAGAAGGCGCTTATAAGGAATGCTCTGTACACTATGAAAAAATCATTGCGCAGATGAAGAATTCCTTTGTATCCGAATATGACGACACGATCAAAATAATTGCGGATAAAATTGGTGATGATGTTGAAAAAGTGGATGATAAGGAAGCACTCAAAAACGCTACCAGCGAATTTACGACATTCAAAGATACCTTGAAAAATGACTTCGAAAATTATAATACCGTTGAGCAGGACAGCTTTGACAAATATAACAGTACGATTGATGATTATGTAACAAAATACAATGATAGAGTAACTGCTATTGAAAAAGCCGAGGAAGAAGCTCGTAAGAAAGCTGAAGAAGAGGCTAAAAAGAAGGCTGAAGAAGAAGCAGCAAGGAAAAAGGCTGAGGAAGAGGCTGCTGCTAAAGCTGCACAGGAAGAAGCAGAAAGAAAAGCTGCTGAACAGAGTTCTGGATCATCTTCAGGTGGTTCTAGCTATAGTTATGATGATAGTAATGATTATAGTTATAGTAGTGGAAGTTCAAGCTCTGATTATTCAGGTGGTTCTAGCTATAGTGATTCTGGATCTTCTAGTTCTGGAAATGATTACAGTGGTGGGTCAAGCTCATCTGGCGGAAGCTCAAGTGATATTCATAATGAATGGTATGGTGGATGGACTGATGAAAAAGGCAATGAATATAATGATTATTACGATCCAAATACAGGAAATTCATATGATTCCAATGGAAATTATCAAGGAAATATGAACGATTGGCTTTGGGATTAATATTTTAAATTAAATATTAATTAAACTATTTAAATAGGAAAAGTTTAATGCTTTTATTTTGCTTTCCTATTCAGCTCTTTTTAGTGACAGGAGCCAATATAAGATCATAAAAAATTGGATAGATTAGAAACCGATAAGAACCATTGCCAAAGCAAATAAAACCAGCTAAAATAGAGATCAGAACATAAGCACAGCTGCTGGTGTCAAAAGCCGCAAAAGTTGGAAAGGAAGGTTTCAAGATGAGAAATCCAAAACTCCCGACCGGGATTGACAACTTTAAAAAGATTCGCAATGGAAATTACTATTATGTAGATAAAACTTCCCTCATAGAACAGATTTTAAATAACGGAAGTGAGGTCACGCTTTTTACGCGCCCACGCCGTTTTGGAAAATCCCTGAATATGAGTATGATTCAGCATTTCTTTGAAATTGGAACGGATCCAGCACTTTTTGACGGCTTGAAGATTTCTAAGAATACAGAGATTTGTGAACAATATATGGGAAAATATCCCGTTATTTCCATCAGCTTAAAAGGAATTGATGCCGATTCCTATGAAAAAGCCCGTGCGCAGCTCATAAAAACAATCAATCGTGAGGCAAGAAGATTTCAATTTCTTCTGGAAAGCGACAAATTGAGCCGGGTTGATAAAGCACTTTTTTCAGAACTTCTGACAAGAAATATGGAAGAAGACACCATTACCAGCAGTCTTCAGGAACTGACACAACTGTTGGAAGTTCACTATGAACAGCAAGTGGTTGTCCTGATTGACGAATACGATGTTCCGATGGCAAAAGCCCATGAAAATGGATATTATGATGAAATGGTATTGCTGCTTCGAAATATGTTCGGAAATGTTTTAAAGACAAACAGCAGTCTTGCCTTTGCTGTTTTGACGGGCTACCTGCGAATTGCAAAAGAAAGCATCTTTACCGGACTGAACAATTTCAAAGTATATTCGATTACAAATACAGAATTTGATGAAACCTTCGGTTTTACAGATGAAGAAGTAAAGACCATGCTGCATGACTATGAAATGGATGACCGATATGACGAGGTAAAAGAATGGTATGACGGATACCGATTCGGAAAAGCAGATGTGTACTGTCCATGGGATGTTGTGAATTACTGCAATGATCATATCCATAATCCAGAGGCCGAGCCGGAAAATTACTGGATGAATACAAGCGGGAACAGTGTGATTCATCATTTTATCGACAGCATCAATGAACCGGATATGCTCACAAAAACAGAACTGGAATGGCTGGTAAATGGAAAAACAGTGATCAAACAAATCGATGAAATGGTTACCTACAATGACCTGTATTCGACCATGGATCATCTGTGGAGTACACTTTTCATGACTGGATACCTGACACAGCGCGGAAGAGAAAGCGATGGCCGCTATTGCCTTGCAATTCCAAACCGGGAAATTCGAAATATCATAACAGAACGGATTCTTACACTGTTTCAGCAGGAAGTGAAAAAAGACGGGAAAATGGCAGAACAGTTCTGCCAGGCACTCTTTGACGGAAAAGCAGCAGAGGTGGAAAGCCTTTTGAATTTGTATTTGCAGAAGACAGTTAGCGTACGCGATACCTTTGTGAGGAAATCACTGAAAGAAAATTTCTATCATGGAATTCTGCTTGGAATCTTAAGCTATAAAAATGACTGGCGTGCATCTTCCAATCGAGAATCGGGAGAAGGATTCAGCGATATTGTGATTGAAATGGGAAATGCAGAAACAGGAATTGTGATAGAAGTGAAGTATACAGATGAGAAAAAAGATCTGGAAAGAGATTGCCGGAAGGCATTGGAGCAGATTCGGGATAAAGATTATACGCAGACACTGTGGCAGGAGGGCTATAAAAAAATGGTGCAGTATGGGATTGCATTTCATTTAAAACAGTGTTGTGTGATGGAAGAAGAGATGCAGCGTAAGCGGAATCGGAATGGGGCTCTGAATAGTTACAATTTGTTATAAAATTCAGGGCAGAGATATTGCCCTGAATTTTATATACGGACAAGTTTCTGTCAATATTTTCCGTTCGATATGAGATAAAATGGTAATATTCAAAAGAAAAAGCCTACCATGAGGAGAAAAAGATGGAAGAAAAGACAGCAAACATGGCAGAGAATATTCGCGTTACATTCACCGGATTTCACTACATAAAGGATGGCGATTATCCAAATGACTTCGAGGTATGCTTACTGATCCTGAAAGACAACAGCTTATCAGCAGGCTGCTGGGATACAGGATTGTATGCCACGGAAGGCGGCAAGCAGCCAGGTGCATTCCGACAGGCAAGGGGCTGCTTTATCGATGCGGACTATGTAAAAGCCTGGACGAAGCTGGAGGATAAGGTGTATGATTTTCAACAGAACAGCATTGTATGATAGGAATACGGGAGGAGAAGTGTAATGGATAGAAGAAGTAATAATATCGCGATATTTCAGGATTCCATGGATATGATAAAAGCAAGCCAGAAGCTTCAGCAGGCAGTTCAGCTTTCAATTCAGAACCAAAAACTGTATGTTCCATCTCAGGCGATTGCACTTCCTGAATCTGGAAAATCACCTTGCAAAACGATTGTTTCATCCAAAAGAAGCTTCGAAGCCGCCTCTGCATACGCAAAAGCCAGAAAACGAGTCTGTGTCCTGAATTTCGCCTCTGCAACCAACCCCGGCGGCGGTGTAACACGGGGAAGCACAGCACAGGAAGAATGTCTTTGCCGATGCAGCACACTTTATCCATGCCTGGACACAGAAACGATGTGGCATCAGTTCTATCAACCGCACCGGAAAGCAGGCGATCCACGCTATAATGATGATCTGCTATATACACCAGAAGTCGTCGTATTTAAGACCGATACCTCTGCGCCGGAACGAATGGAAGAAAAAGACTGGTATCAGGTAGACATCATTACCTGCGCGGCCCCGAATCTCCGAAAGAAACCAAGCAATGCCATGAATCCGTCCGCAGGAAATGCGCCGGTTAAGATTAGTGAGAAAGCACTGTACGAACTTCAGATGCAAAGGATGGAACGTGTTTTTCAGGCGGCAGCATCGAACGGAGCGGAAGTTCTGATTTTAGGCGCGTTTGGCTGTGGCGCTTTCTGTAACCCGCCGAGAATTGTAGCACGTGCATTTCGGAGCGTACAGGAAAAATATGCATCCTATTTTGAAACGATAGAATATGCGGTGTTCTGCGGCAAAAATGATACGTTAAATTATGATACATTCAATCAGGCGCTTGGAGGTAGAAAATAAAATTTATAGCAACCCCGAAAAGAATGCAAAAAATTCAGTACCACAGAGTGTGAATTATTGTGTCACAGATTTTCGTCGTACCCTGGTACGCTTTAAAATTTGTTCCTTGCGATTCGCATTTTGCAGCATTGTCTTTTTTTCATTATTTTCGGGCTTTTCTATAAGCTGGGCTCTGAAAGAACGTAAAAGCGAACAAAAAATATGACTTCATGAAAGGCAGACAAGATTAATTTTTTAAGAATAAAAAGCGTTATACAAATATCGCCTGTAATAAGTAGAATAGGCTATGACAAACAGGAGAGGGGAAGAGGATAAATGAAGGTTCTGAACTTTGAAGACAGCGTTTACAAAGCAAATGCAATCCGCAAGGTATTGAACCAATGCGGCGTGGCTAAAATTGAACTGGTGTCAAATGTCGAGGATGGTCTGCAGATGCTGAAGAATGCAGAAGACGCTGGGGCACCGTTCGATTTGATTATCACAGATATGCATTATCCCATGAAGCAGGGAGCTGTCAGTGATACGGAGGCGGGAGAAAAGCTGGTTCAGCTCCTGCAGGAGCAGGGCAAACAGACAAAGGTTATCGTATGCTCATCCAGAAATATGAAGCTTCCCGGAGTGTATGGTTGTATCTGGTATTCGGAAAGAAGATACTCTTTATATCTTAGGCGATGTAGTCGATCGTGGACCAGAGCCAATGAAAATCCTGAAATACATGATGGCACATTCCAATATCATTCCGATCATAGGAAATCATGAAGTTATGGCGCTACCGAATCTCAAACTTCTGGTGCTGGAAGTTTCGAGAAATTTTCTGGATAAACTGCCGCCGAAGGTGTATCGGGATTTTGACAACTGGACGCAGAACGGCAGTACCAGTACAATCCAGGATTTTCGCAAACTGCCGCAGGAAGAACGGCACCAGGTAGTAGAATACATGAAATCATTCCGCCCATACGGAAAGGAAATTGTTAATGGCAGGAATACTGGCTGGTGCATGCCGGACTGGATCATTTTTCAGAAACAAAACATCTGGAAGAATATTCGGTAGATGATCTGGTATGGACGCGGATTGACTACGAAATTCCATATTTCGATGATATCATTGTAGTCAGCGGACATACACCGACACAGAATATCCTTGGGAATAGCCACCCAGGGTATATTTTTAAAGCAAACCATCACATTGCGATCGACTGTGGAGCAGGGAAAATCAATGGAAGACTGGCGGCAATCTGTCTGGATACCGGGGAAGAATATTATGCACGGTAAATGCTGTAAAGAACGAAATAGGGAGGAGTATGAAAATGAATTTTAAATTGATTTTAGATAAATGGAATCTTGTATCAGAAAAAGGACTGCCGGAGGACGGAACCTGGTGTTTTGTGGCATGGAAAAACTGCACAGGCGAATATGAATGGGCCATCGGAGGCTATCAAGAAGCGGAGCATCAGTTCTATGTCAATTTTGGCATGGGAGGAATGGTTCTTGAAGAGGAAGAGGCTGTCGCATGGGCGGAACTTTTCAAAGATGAAGTTTTTACAGCGGAGTAAGGAAAATCTTCAAAGAAAAGAGGAATACGAATGAGCCAGAAACGATCAAGAGTAAAGATGAATGTAGATATAGCAAAGATGAGAAAAGCGGGAAGTACAGAAGAGACTGCTGGATTTCTTCCGGAAGAGGGGATTTTCTTATGAGGTTCATATTGGATACCTATATCATGGACAAATGACACAGGAGGGGTGGCAGCAGATTTTGACAGAACTTAAAGAGTGCGGGCTGGCACAGTTTATCCATGATGTTTTTGTGTATGACATGCCTGGAAAAATTCTTGTGGTAGAAGATGGAAAGCAAGAATATAGATAGTTCTTTCAAAAGTGCATGGTTGCGGCTAAAACGAATTGTCAGATAATAGGTAAACAAATAAGAAAAAAAGCAAATTCATATCAAAAATAATAAAAAAGAATGGTAAAAGAAAGTGGATTGCGTTATAATAAAAACAATTAAAATGTGTAACAAAAAATCAATAAAGTTAGTATAAAAGAGAATGAAAAAAGTAATGGAAAATGACATTTATATCGCCCAAAAGAGAATCAGTACAGAAAATTTTTTGTTGAAACTGAATCGACAGGCACATCAGCTTGAAGTTTATAAAAAAGCAGATGGGCAGGCTCTGCGGAAGAACTACAGCATCCGAAAGGATTTTGTCCCGTGTGAATATACGATTTATGAAAAAATCAAGGAAATGCCATGCCTGTTCGGCCGCGAAGATTCCCCAACTCCTTATGGTGTGTTTGATATTGTAAAAAAATCAAAGGTAAAAGAAGAATATATCAGCGGCTATCATAAAAAGTATGAACGGATAAAATTTTTTGGCTATCTGGTGATTTTCGAAGACTACTTTATTCACAGTGATCTTTATATGGACAGAGTGACATCTGAAACATTTGAGCAGGCAGAGCCAATCAGCAACGGAGATACCGGCACGGCAGGCTGCATTCGGGTCAGCCAGAAAAATGTAGAGTGGTTGCTGGAAAATATAGAAGTAGGAACTACGGTAATCCTTTGATGAAGTGGGGGAGCGATGGAAAAATACTGGGAAGACGTTAAAAATACGGAAGAAATAGATCGAGGTTTGTATATCATACTTCCTCTTCGATATCAAGGGGATTTTCAGTAGATACCGTTTAGTGCGAAAAAAATGAATACAAACCAGAAAGATCAATCCGATGAAGAAAAGGATCGCTCCGGATTTGATTCCGATGATTTTCTGGAAATTCTATCCATAAAATGCCGTTCTGGCGAATTTGTCAAAAGGTGTATGCTGGAGGAGAAGGCTGCAACGGTGCAGAAAAAATGGAAAGAAGCAGTAAAGATCTCCTTTCCGTATGATCTGACGCAATTGCAGGTATTTTCTTTCAACAATGGAATTGCCTTTTTAACCGTGTATCTGGCATATAAAAATAAAGACGTCCAGGAAATTTATCAGTTAATCAATCCGGGATACATAGATGATAAAAAACAGGAAATTCAGGACAGCCTGTTAGCAATTTTAGAACAGGAAGTATTTGAATCATGGCATAAGGAATATGGCGTTCAGTTAAAATGGTTCGGACAAAGCGAAAAAACAAAAATCTACATGATGAAAGAAGCTTACCGACTGAATGTGGCGGCACTTCCGAAACGTTTTGAAGAACGGAAGATTGCGGAGAAAATTGCCTATAATGAACATCGGCTGATTGATGTAACGAAGGAGTTTTCCGATTTATCGGAGAAAGATGTTGAGTATGCATCTGGGGCAAGGGATGTAAATGACAGCCATTATGGATGGGCATGTGCAATTACATCACAGGAGATTGCCTATGCGTATGGTCCCAAACCGGGGAAAACAGTTCCACTTACAGCGGAAGCATTGCTAGAACGAGCAGAAGACGATCTGGCACTAACGATGATTGTAATGTATCAAAAATATACTTGTATGCTGTTGAACGAAAAAATCCATGAGAGATTTCAGGGGATTTCAGCTCAGAGTATTCGAGGACTGAAAAAAGAAGCATTAGAATTCATCGCATACGGAACATTGACACCATCCCAGGTGTCAAAATGAAATAATGTCTGTGAGACATATCGAGCGCTGCAGAAAGAAAATGGCGTGAATGAAGCACTGGATGAGATCAAAGAAAAAATTGAACTGTTAAACGAAGAACAGGATCACATCGACAGCAAGCGGGAATCACGAGTGAGTATGATTATTGCGGTATTTGGATTCGTTTCCATTATCGCGGCGGCGTTACAGATATTAGATTACCTGAGTTCAGGGAGAGGGGTGATGATTGGGGGATTTATTGGTGCTGTGAGTGGTATTTTATGTATTAGCTTAGTATTGTATTTCAAGCAAAAAAATTAAAAAGTTGTTGCAGAAAAATTTAGAGAGATTTCGAATATCTGAGGTGAATGAAATGGACCAGTCGGAATAGATGTAACTAATTGAGAAGCTTGAATAGTGAGAGCAAAAAGTTTAAGTAAAGTGCTAAATCGAAGAAGAGATTGTATAATTAAATGCAAGAAATGAGGGAAAGAGAAAAATGGTAGAAGATAGAGTGAAAAATTTTAATTGTAAGCAAAAAGAAAGTTTGATTAAAATAATTGATGAATTAGGGGAAAAAGCAAAAAAAAAGCATTATTATGTGGGCTATTTTGAAAATGAAAATAATACATTTAATATAATGAATTTGGAAGATAAAGAAAAACATGATTATTTAAATTATTATTGGTGTGAATATCAAATAGAAAATGAACAATTTAAAATTACCATGTTTTATAAAGACTTCGACTGTGGATCTGGTAATATACATGTTCTACCAGGAGCGATTCAGGTATGGAAAAAAATAGAAGAAGATGGTTGGGATTGCTTTGGATTTTGTGAAAAAACTTTGAGTAGATCTAATAGAAATAAAGAGGGAATCGTCGAGTATAAAATGATTGGAGGAAAACCATATTGCGAATATGGGTGGATGCCATTAATTGAAACACCTGTGTTTTATGATGACAAAATCTTAGATAATTTTATTGATAATATTAAAAATAACACTGTGCAAGGTGTTAAAAATACTATGAATAGTAATGAATTTTATAAAAATGTAAAAGATTATTCATCACATGGGAGATCGGGACATTATATGCGATATTCTTTACTCAAATACGAGTACAAAGAAAACTATTTATATTATAAAACAATGTATATTACAAACATAGGTTTTTTTACAAAATATGATGGAGAAAAAGTAGCATTTGAACTGGGAAACGGTATTAATGGGTGTGGACCTAATTACTATGATGATAAATCTAATAAATGGATAATACAAAAAGAACAATATAAAGAGGATTTTAGTAACCATATTGCATAATATGAAAAAGCGATCTGACGATGCTGTACATGCTGCCCAGATAATGAATGGGCAGCATGATTTTTTTTAAAATGTATAAGGCGTTATACAAATGACGCTTATAACTGCTAGAATGACCTCAACAAAGGAAAAGATCGAAAATTAAATGTAGCCAGGGAAAAATCCAGCAACTGGATACTCAGATTAAGTGGAGGAATACAAACAATGGGCTTAAAGAACGATATAAAATTTAAAATTTTACAGGAGCTAATGCAAGAGACAAATATAGAAAGACCAATATCCATTTGGAAACTGCGCGATGCTGTTTATGGGGAAATTTCCGTAGAGGGAGACAAAGAGAAGAAAAAGAACAAACGCGATAACCAGATCAGAACTGTAAAAAAGGATGTCTTTGAACTGGAAGCGGAAGGCATTGTTACGATCACCGAGATGGATGAGGATGGAAAGATAGATAATAAAAAGAATATTATCTATTACAATCATCCATTGAGTCAGAAAAAACTGCCATTTCTGATTGAACATATTTTTACCATGACAGCAACGATGGAGGAAAAACAGGAAATTATTCGAGATCTGATCACCTGTGCCGGAGTAGGAAATATTAAGAAATATCATTGCTATCTGGAAAGGTTTTCCCCGGAATATTTATTAGATGATGTGGGAAAAGCGAAGGTTTCAAAAGAACGGAAATATCCGAAAATACCGCAGATGGAAGGCGAAGAGGTCGTCCGCCGGGCAGAACCGTGCCACTATACAAATCTGCATGAGAATATGAGCAGAATCTTTGAAGCACTGAGCAATCAGACAGGACAGTTTTTTCGGAAAATCTCATTTAAACTCATACAGTATACGAAATCAGGGGAGCGTGCTTATGTCGATGGTGGAAAGGTCTATGTCATTTCACCTTATTTCATCAGCAGTTCAAATGGGAAACTGTGGCTGGTTGGAAACCATGAGCCGTATCAGGGTTTGTCCAATTATCCGATTGAACGCATGGACGAAATTCAGGTGCTTGAGCCGGGAGAGGGAAGATACCGTCCGATGTCTGAATTGGAAGACGAGAACAAGAAGCTGGATAAGTATCGTTATGTAGCAGAACACCAGGGTGGCAGCTATGGCAGTGTGGAACCCATCATTTTACGGGTGCGGAAAACGCCAAATGCTTATACGATCATGTATCATACGTTTGATGATGAGTTTTATTTCCTAAAGGGTGGAACAGAGGAATATGATCGGGTGCTGGTATATCGAACCGCGTATTTTATGGCAAACTGGGCGATGATGAATTCAAGGGATGTCATCGTGGAGACGCCGTCTGTACAGGAACTGATCCGAAATAAAATGAAAGAACTGGAAGGGCTTTATCAGACCAATGAATAAACCAGAAGTTCAATGAAAAATTCTGGAAAGTGTGTAAAAATAGGGAAATATAAAAATTTTTGCAGGGTGCGTAAGGAGGCGTTTGTTACGATGACAGAACAAGGTAAGGTTCATTATCTACTGGTGCGTGGCTATGAGGAATTTCATGATGAGGATGAGTGGCTTGGAATTTATTCCACTTGGGAAAATGCAATTGCTGCATATGAGAGAGAACATGCTGCGCTGGAAAGAGAAAAGGCGAGAGATCTGGAAACCTTTGGCGAACGGGCTATGCAGCTTGCCATGCGTGAAGAAATCCAGATTCACAGCTTTGAGGAAACGACGGGGAGATGGCGATACCATCTCCAGTCAAAAGAAAATCTGCAGAAATGAAAAATGGAATTGTAGTATGAATTATTTTTTTGTTCCGCAAGAAGCGTTACACAAACAACGCCTATTGCGGATAGAATAGGCACATAACAAAAAGCTGTTTCAGATCCAAGGTCAGGGAGGAAAGATACATGTGTAAAAGACATAAACGTTTTGTGATATTTCTGGATGTTGACGGAGTGCTGAATACCACAACCACAGTCCAGAAAACCCCGGATGGATATACGGGGATTGATGATGCACGAGTGGAAGTCCTGGCAAAGACAATTGAAAAAATTGGTGGAGCAGATCTTGTTTTGTCTTCCGACTGGAAAGAAGTGAAACCGACAGATGATGATTATGTGTATCTCATTTCTAAACTTGCTTTGTGCGGGCTGTCGATCGATGGGCAGACACAGGATCAGATGTACAAAAGGGGAGAAGGGATTTTGAAATACCTGAAAGCACATCCGGAGATTGAAGAGTATGTAGTTCTGGATGACTGCAGATTTGACTTTCAAAAGGACCGAAAACTCTGGGAACATCTGCTGCTCACCAATGGAATCGAAAACGCACAATTTGCATCGGAAACCCCGGCGGTGGAGGCAATCGTGTTTAGGGATTATCTGAAGCTGTTTTGAAACAGGAGTACTCAAATGAGAAAGAGAATCAGCAGAATGATAGGAAATATATTGTAAAGTGACAAAAAAGTTTTTCTGCGCCAGATACTGAAGGAGGAGCAAAATGAAAAATCAAATTACAAAAGAAACCGTCTATCGTATCCCAGCTGATGTGAAGAGAGAAAGTGCTGTGACCCTGCAGGAAAAGCATCTGCTTCAGAAATTCACCAATATTCTCCGCGAGGATGGGAAAAATTACTGGTTCAATGCGGAGAGATTTCTGCGGACAGCGGAAGAATACAACTTTACAGTTTCAAGCATGATGAGAGACATCGAATTATCAGAGTATGTGGAGGAAGAAGAGATTCCAAGTCTTAAGACGCTTCGCAGATTACTCAATTATTGTGAATATCCAGATGAGAAGCTTGTGGTCGGAATTCAGGCGATTAAACGGATTGGAAAAGCGCTGTACGGGAATCAAAATGCGTTCCTTGAAATTATCGATGAAGAGAGTCTTAGCTGCATGGCAGAGCAGTATCTGAAGATTCGGGAACAGTGAAAGTAAAATCCTGTGAAACAGAAAAGTGGCCAAAAGAGTGTCCACATGCAGGAACGGTTCCATGATAAGATAAGGCATACCCGGAAAGTAAACCACAAGTTCAATGCAAACGACGGAGAGACGTGGAATAATAGGAGTACATAAGAGCTCCGGCGGATGCATCAGAATACAGGACAGATCAGGAGGAACAACTCGATATGACGTTGAACGAACTTTTCGCAATTCAGGAAGCAGACGTAACAAAAGAATTCCTGTTGAAAGCCGGCTGGAGTGAGATCGCAGAAGAACCGGCGGAGATATTCCGGCGGAGCAGGCTGGTTCCTGACAGAGTGGAATCACATAAGGAATACAAAAGTTAAAAGAGAAATATGAGTGAGGTAGCTCAGCCATGGTAGAGCAGAGAAACCAAGCCGATCATGGGTGTGGTCGGTACAGCAAAAGATCTATTGTCGCTGGTTCGATTCCAGCCCTCACTCCTGAAACATGAAAACTCACAGTCAACGTACAAAAGAATGGAGACGAGATCACAAATGAACACAGGATCTGCAATCGAAACTGAAAGATTATTCCTTCTCCCAAGCCGGACGGACAGAGACTCCGAGGCATTTTTACAAATGCTGCGGGATGATGGCGACTTCTACATATTCTGCGGAGTCAGCCCATCCGAAAAACATGTGATGGGGTTTGCCAACTACTTTGAGAGAACCGATCATGAGCTTTGCACCTATTCCATTTTTCCCAAACAGCAGAAAGACAAGTTTATTGGTTACGTAGGCGTACATAGAGAAATGGAAGACGAATACGAAATTGAATTTTATATCGCCAGAGAATACCGAAGAAACGGCTACTGTGAAGAAGCCAGCCGAGAGCTGATTAATCAGCTCTTTGGTGATGGGGTTTCTGCAAACGGAAAGAATCTTTTCATCGATAAGCTGTATGTGACAACCCAGACAGAAAATGAACCAACGATCAGCCTGCTGCGGAAGCTGGGGTTCAGAGAAGTAGAGGACGGCCCGGTCATGGTTGTGCTGGGTAACATTTTCGAAAAAGAAGATAATTTTTTCGCACACGAAGTAGTAAAACTGGTACTGACAAAGGAGGAGTTTTCTGATGGCAATTAAATTTGAAGAACTGAGAAAATATGTTGCACGCAATGTCCGCTTATCCATCTGTTTTGAGGATGGTTATTACCACGATTATCTGATGATGTCAGACATTCCGGAACAGAAATATGCCGGCTTTTACATCTATGGAGTCGGAATGGTGGATGTGGAATTTTACAGAGATGTCTATACGGCTTTGCCGGAACCGGAAGGAGAATGTTGGTGCAGTAAAGATGATACAATGAATCCGGCGATGGAACTTATGATTTCGGAAGAACCGCGGGATATCAAACGGAGTGTGGAACAGAAGCTTTTGTTCCGGGATCTAAAACCGTATCTGCAGATCGGCAGACATTTTTCTATCGTAAATCGAAATGACTGGTCATCTGAATACTATGAATATCGGAGTGAGATACCGGAGAAATACGATGATATGTATGTGTACGGCATCGGAATGGAAGAGTGTCCACATGTTGAGAAAATGTGGATGGATGTTCAGTATGAAACGGTTCACAGAAAGCAGATGGTGATTGTGCTTTCCAATCAGCCGAGAGAAGATCTGAGAACAGAATAAAAGAGAACTTTTTATGCAACGGAAAAAGGAAAGGAAGAGAGCCAGAGATATGGATAGAGATCACACGTTTGATTTACCAGATTTAACAGAAGACTTCTGGAAAACCGTTGTGTTTGCACAGGAGGATCCCCCTTCTGGAATGGGCGGCCCGGGATGTGTATGTCTGCTCAGCAAAGAGGGAAAAGAGTATATTTTCGGATTTGAAGAGACACCATTTTACAAAAGTACCGAGCTTTTCCCGATCTTTGAGACGACCGATGAAAGAATTGGTTATCGTCATAAATATAAAGCAGAAGATCACGGCTGGAAATATCTGGAGAAAGAAAATGCACTGATCCGGGAAGACATTCTGGATGAGTACAGCAAAGCGGCTGCGGAGGCGAAACGGGAAAAGGAAAATTTCTGGCATTTTTATGCCATCGATCTGGCCGGCCGGGCAATTGGCGTGGAGCATCTGGAACGATATGATTACATCGGAAGCGTTCTGTACAGGGAAAGAATGGATCGGGAAATGGCGGAACGCCGGAAAAAACGCGAGAAGGAGAAACTGACGGAGAACGAATTTAACTGGAAGCCGATGCATGTGAACAATATTCCGGACAATTCTGAGATGGGCGTTTACGCACTGTTGATGAGAAGGAATGACGGAAAAATCAAGGGTGTAAAATACTCGATTCTGTATCAGTACGAGGAGCACAGCCCGATGCTGATATACAGTGATGCAAAGGTGGAAGCCTATATTCTTTTCTACGCGGATTACGATGATATCATCGGTCCGTGGGATTATCATTCTGTCAGCAGACAGGAATGTGCAGAGCTTTACGGAAAAGAAAATCATTTTCCGCCGGAATTGGCATATTATGACTGGATTACGTTTTCAGATGGTGATATTCATAACTTCGGCAGATTTCTCCGCACATTCCAAAGTCTGGAAGAAGCTAAAGCATATGCGATGTATTATGCGAATGTGAACAGCGGCGGAATCAACAAGAAAACAATTCTGAAACAGGAGGAGGAATCCAGAATCGAAGATCATGTGAACCGTATTGCACATTACGAAGCATATCAGATGTATCGAAAATATTATAAAGAAATTCTGGATGCTATCAGCGAAGAAAACTGTTTCCCGGATTCCTGCAGCGGAGGCGGTGTATATCTGCGGGAGGCAATTTTAAAGAAAGTGCCGGAGATCACAGAAGAACAGCTCAGGATGATCTGGAGAGAACTTCCATTTGTGATTGAGAAGAGAACGCAGGACTGGATTGAACGGGAAAAGCAGTTCAGTGAAAATTATATCCGAAAGGCCAAAAAGCGGAAACCCGGGAAAACGAAAAGAACCGCAGATCAGATCGGGAAATAAAGGAGAGGTGCAATATGGGTATTTTAGAATTTCTGGAATGTTTTGATCCACTGACGGAAATCTGCGTTGAAGATGCCACGGAAGTCGTGTTTGAAGGAAGGGCAGAAGATTTTCCTGAAGAAAAGGATAAGGCCTATATCATCGTTCCGTCTCGCACAAACAACAGAGATGGCGTGATTAGGCTGTTTGTTTCGAAACAGGAATATTTGGAGAAAAAGTGCGGGCAAAATAAAATATATGTACTGGATGCACTTTTGGCTATTCTGTATTCTGTTATGAGAAAAAATTCTGAAGCAAAACAGGTATTTCTTACCATGGTGGAAAAAGCGGAGGACTATAATGAAATACTGCAGAAGTGGGAAAAAGCTCCTGAGAAAGAAAAAGAGCCGCTTGAACGGGAAAAACAGGGGAGATGGAAAGCTTTTCTGGAGGAAAAAGAGCATCTTCTTCGGGAAATGAAACAAATAGAACCACTTTGGGATATTTCGGGTCAGTGGATCGGATACAGCCAGGAAGAGCTGGAGTATTTTGCAGAGTATCTGGTAAGAAGAAAGAACATGCTTCTGGAAAGAAAACACACGCTGGAAGCACAAAGCTGGGCACAATGCCATGAAGATGAACTTTGCCAGATCATGAAAGCGGACTACCCAAATGAGGGGATTGCAGCGTTGGCACTGGAAAAGCAGTATGGACTGGATGAACAGCAGGCCAGAATGATTTTCGATTTGAGATTTCGATTCATGTTTGGAACAGCCAGAGATCTGGTAGAACGAGACAATATGGTAATTGGACGTATGCTTGAAATTTTTCTGAAAGATGAGGGAGGGGCAGAAGGATGATTTTCCTGGCGGGATCTGCGGCGAGCGGAAAAACGAAAAAAGCGGTTGCATATGGCTGGAAAGAGCGAAAAACCAGCGAGGATGGAGTTCTCCTTTTTTCACTGCAGCATGAAAAGAAGGAGATGTGGAAGATTCTGCAGAGCATGTACGGGCAGGAGGAGCTTTCCAAGATAGAAATTGATGATACACCAGCGATGATGGTGGAGAGAATGGCAGAAATCATAGCGCAGAAAGCAGAGAATGGAGCAATTTCTGTTTTTGTGATTGATGAAGTGCCGATGATGACAAGCAGAAAAAATTTTGCCGACAGAAAAGAAGAGCTGCGGTATATGATTGGCTTGCTGGGAAACTGCGAGAAAAAAGAACATGTTGTGATTGTAGCCGTTATTCCAGTGTCGAAATACTGTACAGAAATGCAGAAGAAAAAAGAAGTAAGTACCTGTTATGGAGAAATAGAAAAACCAGAAAATTGTCTGGTTTTCGTATAGACAAGAACCTGTCCACATATGGGATACGGCAGGTGGTAAGATAGCAGGTAGAAAGAGACAACAGAAGGATTACCAGTAAAAGCTCCAAGGGAGGTAGCAGCGAATGATTCTTTACAAATACACAGCAGACTGTTCAAAACTGAATCTGGAACAGGAGGATTCAACGAAGGAAGGATATGAGCGTCTCTATTCCAGACGGAGTGATGCTGCGGAATGGAACAGCAAGTTTTACACTGCCTACCGTACAGAAAAGAAGTTTTTCATTATGATCAGTGATATTCTGAATGGTCAGATGACGATTGTGGCTGCACTTGAGATGGAAGTGGTTCCCCGGGTATGTGTGGATTGTATTCAGAAGATACTGCCGGAAATTGAGTTGCTTGCGTATGAGGAGATCACAAATGATGCGTTTTGCAAAGAACTGGTTCGGGCAGAACGGAATAACTGGACGGAGTGTTACAGCGGGTCGCTGAAGGAAAAATTAAAACTTGCGATAGAACCAGAACATCACAGTTTTTTTGAACCTGTTGCGTATCAGGTAAGTGAACGGATTTATACCGCTCAAAATATGACCAGACAAAAGCAGGCGGAGCAGATGCAGGAAATTATGGCATCGGAAAGCTTCTATGACGAAATGGAGCGGATTTACGCCCCGGAAAATGAAAAACGTTTTGTTGGGCATCCGGTTCATTATCTGATCACAGCCGGTGACAAAGCGGCTGCGGATGATATGATAGATCTTCTGATTCCGGCACTGCTGGAGAATCAACGATTGCTGAGCGGCAGAGTTTACGATGTGCAGAAGATGACATACAAGGCAGAGCGGGAAGATAATTTTGACAATATTTTCTCCAGTGCTAGAGGCGGAACAGTGATTCTGAATCTGGAAGGTGAAAAGAGTACAGGAATGTATGCCACCGGCAATTATGATCTGGCGAAAACACTTGGGAAGAAACTGAATGAGTATGGAAATTCTACATTGTTTATCTTTGTGGACATTTCCGGAAGCCGCAGCGTATCGGATGAGACGATAGCGGAAATTCTTTCCAACGCGGATCTGATTCAGATTCAGGAAGGCCAGGGAGATCTGGAACGGGCGACGGGCTATTTGAAACGTCTGGCGGATAAGACAGAGTATCACGACTACACGATAGAAGAGCTGACGCGGTATCTTCCGAAAGAAAAGAAATTGTATTCTGTATCGGATATCTTTTCTGCCTACAACAGATGGTACGGAAGCGGATTAAAAACGCATATTTACAAGGCCTACAAACAAAAAGACCTCGTCAAAATTCAACTGAAAAAGAAGACAGACAAGCCGTATGTGGAGCTGCAGAAAATGGTAGGCCTGTCGGATGTAAAGAAAGTGACAGATGAGATTCTGGCGGCGGCCAAAATGCAGAAAATGCGGAAACAGATGGGTCTTCCGGGGGTTCAGTCATCCATGCATATGCTGTTTTCCGGAAATCCAGGGACAGCAAAGACAACCGTGGCGCGTCTGCTATCCCAGGTCTTGAAGGAAGAGGAAGTGCTGAAATATGGCCACATTGTAGAGTGCGGCAGACAGGATCTGGTCGGAAAATATGTCGGCTGGACGGCACAGATTGTTGAGAGTAAATTTCAGGCGGCGCGTGGCGGCATTCTGTTTATCGATGAGGCGTATTCTCTTGTAGAAGACAACCGCACGTATGGCGCCGAGGCGATCAATACCATTGTGCAGGAGATGGAGAATTACCGGGATGAGGTCATTGTCATTTTTGCAGGATATCCGGAGAAGATGAAGGAGTTTCTGGAGCAGAATGAAGGTCTTGCAAGCCGCATTGCCTTTCACCTGAATTTCCCGGATTACTCACCGGTAGAACTGACGCAGATTCTGGATCTGATGCTGGAAAAATCGGAATACCGGATGGACGAAAGAACAAGGGAAAAATGCTTTTCCATCTGCGCCGATGCCTGTCGGGAAGAAAATTACGGCAATGGACGGTTTGTCAGAAACCTGCTGGACCACGCTATCATGCGCCAGGCAGACCGCCTCATTCGGGAACATCAGAATGGTACGCTGGAAAAAGAGGAGGCCTGTCTTCTGACGGCGGACGATTTCGAGATGATCGGACTGAAAAAGAAACCGCAGAGTCGGCAGATCGGATTCTGTGCCGGGCGAACAGCATAAAAAATCAGCAAAAAAAATTAAACCAGCGGTTAAGTGCAGAAAACGAAAGCATGTGATACAGTATATGCATGAAGATTGCGGGAGTGCAAAGCACGTAGCAATCTGGTATCAAAGGGGTCAAAAAACCTTTTGACCCCAACATCTATACATAACAAAACACGGATATTTATAAAAAGACCAGAAAGGGGGAATGAACACATGAAGTTAAGCGAGCTGTTGAATGTGTTGAAAACAGCAGAAACTGTGGAAGAGATGGATATGAGACGAGAAGAAATCGCAGCACTGATTCCGGCCGTACGAACCATGTTCGGCTATGATCAGAAGAACAGTGCACATCAGTATGACTTATGGATGCATTCCCTCCATGTGGTCTGCAATCTTCCGCGGAGGATGGAAAATGATATGGTCTATCTGGCGGCGCTGCTGCACGATATCGGAAAGCCTGAAGCTCAGTGCAGGGGAAAACGCGAGGGTGATCCGGACATGCATTACTACGGTCATCCCGAAAAAAGCATGGAAATCGTGCGCGATATCGTGATCCCGGAGCTGGACCGGCAGGGGTATGTGATTCCGTGTTTCGATGTACAGGAGCTCCTGTATTATGTGAAGTATCATGATGACCACGTCAGTGTGAAATTAAAGCACGTCAGACGCCATACGAAAATGGCCAGCTTTGCGATGTTTCAAAACCTGATGCTGCTACAGCTGGCAGATGCCAAAGCACATATCCAGATCCCTGTTATCGCCGAACGGGCAGAAATCTGCGGACGGCTTGCCGGGGAGGAAGGCAGACTTCTCTATCAGAAAATTCTGGATGGGGAGTAGGCTGATGAGCCGAAGCTGTAAAAAAACGCCCGTCAGCAAAGGCCGATGCAAAAATTTCCGTTGGGCAAAGCGCGCGGCAAATAAGAGGGTTCGACGGGCGAAAACACTGTGGGGAAAATCAAAAGCATTTCGAAAAATTTCTGAGACATGGGATATCTGCGACTGGAAATTTTACGGTGAGAGATCCTGGAATCCGAATCGGGAAGAAAAAAATCACTGGGAAAAATGCTATTACAGAAAATGATCTGGAAAAGATGCATGAAACCATGGATGAATTATGAACCAAGATCCCGAAAGGAAATCCTGAGCTGGGGACAGAAGACAGAAACACTAAAATAACAGAATAAGGCGGTAGTTTAACGGGCAAAACCTGTGCAGAAAAAAAGGTTTCATGTTTGTGGAACACACAGCAACTTTTTGAGGAGAATAGGGAGGCACAGAATGCAGGTTCAAGTCCTGCCCGCCTTACGCGAGTGAGGTAGCTTAAAAGAAAGAGCGCGAAAAAACGGTCATGTGCGTGACCGTAACGGCAAACTTTTTTCCAGTGGTAATGGCGAAGATGCCGGTTCAAATCCGGCCCTCACTCAGAAAAAAACAGAAGAGCAAACGAGAAAGAATGGAGTCCATAGATCCAGAAAAGGATGTCTGGAGAAAACAGTGGAACGAAGGAAAGGAGCGGCAGCGATGGATTTTGCAGAATGGATACGGGAGCAGGCGACAAAAACTTATACAGAAAATGGAGCAGTAGCACGGAACACAACCGGCGATGCGCGGCTGGATCTGTTTGCGACAATTGGATCCCTGCGCAGAGCGGATCCGGAAAGAATTGAGCTTCTGTTTGCGGAAGCATATCAGGCAGACCCGCTGTTCGCATTGAAAATCCTGTTTTATGCGCGTGATATCCGGGAAGGTCTCGGCGAGAGACGTGTCTTTCGGATTCTACTACAGTATCTTGCCGAGTACCATCCGCAGGCAGTTATTGCCAACCTTGATCTGATTGGTGTTTTCGGCCGTTTTGACGACTGGTACTGCCTGATCGGAACTGGCGTTGAGGACGAGATGTGGAGTGCCATGAAGCAGCAGCTGGAAGCAGATCTGAAAAACTTTCAGGAGAGAAAAAGCGTTTCCCTGCTTGCTAAATGGATCAAAACGGCAGACTCTAAAAATACGGAGACGAGAAAACTCGGCATTCTGACGGCGCAGAAACTCGGCTATCCTGTTTACAACTTCAAAAGAATCGTCCGTTCTCTGCGGAAATATATCGGTGTGCTGGAAGTGAAAATGTCAGAAAGAAAGTGGGAGGAGATCGTTTACCCGGAGGTCTCCGGAAGAGCCATGATGATTTACAGGAGCGCATTTCGAAAACATGATGAAAAGCGTTTTAACCAGTATCTGTCGAAGGCACTGGATGGAAAAGAAAAGATTCATGCGGAGACGCTGTACCCGTACGATCTCGTGGAAAAAGTTCTGTATGGACGTCAATGGAATCAGGTATTGGAGGCGCAGTGGAGGCAGCTGCCGGATTATGTGGCGCAGGAAACGAATGCAATTGTCATTGCAGATGTTTCCGGTTCCATGAGTGGAAGACCCTTGGCGACATCCATTGGTCTTGCTATTTACTTTGCAGAGCGGAACCGGGGCGCTTACCACAATCTTTTCATGACGTTCAGCCAGAAGCCGGAATTTGTTTCTCTGAGAGGGGAAACCTTGCTGCAGAAAATCAAATACGTCGAGCGTACGGAATGGGGGATGAATACTAATCTTCAGGCTGCATTTGAGCGGGTTCTGGAAACAGCGATGGATCACGATGTACCGCCGGAAGAAATGCCGAAAGCGCTGATCGTTGTATCTGACATGGAGATCGACAGATGCGGAGACCGCAATTGGATGTTTTATGATCATATGAAAGAAAAGTACGAGTATTGCGGCTACCAATTACCGAATATTATTTTCTGGAATGTAGACAGTCGAAACGATATTTTCCATGCCGACAGTCGGAGAAAAGGTGTCCAGCTATACAGCGGCCAGTCGGTTACGACATTCCAGAATCTCCTGAACAATATTGACAGCACGCCGGTTAAATCGATGGAAAAAGTGATTGAGAGCGAGCGGTACGCATGCGTCAGAATTGGAAATGCGGCATAAAAATGTTAAAGTTAGCAGTATGGATAGAAAGCTTTCAAAAGATGTAAAGCTGATATTGAAAAAAAGAATGCAGAAGAATAAAGGAAAAGAGGACACTATGGCATCAAGCATGATTCACTTGGCAATTGTACAGGAGATGAGAAAGAAAGTCTCGTTTCGAGATATCAACCGCCTGTTCCTTGGGGTGATTCTGCCGGATGGGGCGGTGGCGGGAAATAGCCATTTAAAGAAGAAAATCTGCGAAAATACCAGATACACATACGATCTCGAATGTTTCCGCGACAGATACGGGAAATACATGGAGAAGGATGATTTATATCTCGGCTATTATCTTCATCTGATCCAGGATATGCTGTATCGGAGATTTATGTATGGGGAGCATGGCTGGAATTCGAGCGTTCCTGGAAATGTAGAAAAACTGCATCGTGACTACGAGATATTAAATGAATATGTTTCGAAAAAATATGGACTTTTCCAGGAAATGATCCAGGAGCTGGATCTTACAGAAGAGCCATTGGCACAGCTTGCTGAATTCGATGTGAAAGGTCTTATAAAAGAAGTCCGCGGGGAATTCGTCCAGAGAAAAGAAGAGAAATTGTCCATCCTTACCAGACAAATGGCCAACGAGTACATCGTACGCGCGACGGAATTCTGCGTGGAAGAGCTAAAGGCACTGTCCAAAGGGAAATCAGGTCTGGACAGTACTGTGTGGAGCTGGGAAAAACCAGAAAACATATCACATGAAAAATTAAACCAGAAGTTAAATGCAAAAATCGAAAATATGTAATATAGTATATACAGAACAAAGCACGGACATTCACAAAAAGAACAGAGACGTGCAGAAAGCAGGAATGCAGCAGACACATTTATGAGTGCAGACCGCAGGCATACAATGTGGGATGTATGAAGCCATGGATGAATTATGAACCAAGGTCTCTGAAGGAAATCCTGAGCTTTAGAGAGAAGGCTGAGGCAGGAAAATAGCATCTCCACCGATGATATAAAGCAAGTCAGAGTGGAACAGCATTTGATACACATCAGTATCCACAAAAAATGTGGCTGAAAATAAGGCGGTAGTTTAACGGGCAAAACCTGTGCAGAAAAATGTTTCATGTTTGTGGAACGTACAGCAAATTTTTCGTAGAGGATAAGGCACAGAATGCAGGTTCAAGTCCTGCCCGCCTTATGCGATTGAGATAGCTCAAAAGAAAGGAGCGGCAGCGATGGAACAGATCATCGAAAGCGAGCGGTATGCGTGTGTCAGAACAGGGATGTGGAAGAAAAGATGTAAAGTTGTGATTGGAAAACAGGATGTAGGAGAATAAAAGAAAAACGGACGCTGCGTTTCAAAGATGAAGCAGTGTCTGTTTTTTACTATATGTAAGATACCGGGGTCAAAGGGGTCAAAAAGCCTTTTGACCCCAACATCTATTTAAGAAAAGTTGACAGTTGAAAAATTATCCAAAATACTCTCCCGCCAGTTCCTTAAACGCCGGCAGTGCCCGCTCAATCTGCGCAGTAGTAACGCAATAAGCAATCCGCACGAATCCCGGTGCACCGAAATCGTCGCCTGGAACCAGAAGAAGTTCGTACTTTTTCGCTTTCTCACAGAACGCATACGCATCCGGTTCCGGAGTTTTCATGAAGAGATAGAAAGCGCCGTCCGGGTGAACGCAGGTGAAGCCGTAGGCGGTTAATGAATCATACAGCAGATCGCGGTTTTTCTTGTAGACCGAAAGATCAGAAACCTGTCCTGCGCATTTGGCGATGACGTGTTGGATCAGGCTTGGTGCGCAGACGAAGCCGAGGGCGCGTCCGGCACCGCAGACGGCTGCGTAGATGGTTCTTGCATCATCGACCTCATCCGGAACGAGAACGTAGCCGATACGCTCGCCCGGCAGGGAGAGGGATTTGCTGTAGGAGTAGCAGACCAGCGTGTTTTTGTAATATTTTGTCAGATACGGAACTTCCACGTCTCCGTAGACAAGCTCGCGGTACGGTTCATCAACGATCAGATAAATCGGATGGCCGTATTCGGCAGATTTTGCTTCCAGAAAAGCAGCGAGCTTCTGAATGCTTTCTTCTGTGTAGACAACGCCGGACGGATTGTTCGGAGAATTGACGAAAACGCCTTTGGTGTGCGCTGTGACAGCGGCCGAGAGGCGGTCAAAGTCGATCTGGAACGTGGAAGAATCAGCCGGCGTTTCGATCATGGCTGCGCCTGCAGATTCGATGAAAACACGGTATTCCGGAAAGTACGGGGTAAATACGATATACTCGTCGCCCGGAACGGTTAAAGCGCCAAGGACGATGCGGAGCGAAGCGGCTGCACCGCAGGTCATATAGAAGTTGTCGGCATGGAACGCGGTACCAAAGCGTTTGTTCAGGTCGGCTGCAACGGCGGCGCGGGTATCGGCATCGCCTTGCGCGGAGGTGTAGCCGAAGAGATAGTAATCGTCTTTGGAATCAAGCAGCTCCTTGATGGTCTCATGAACGGAGACCGGAGCCGGGACGTTTGGATTTCCGATACTGAAATCAAAGACATTTTCTGATCCGATCTCGGCAGCGCGTTTTTTACTGTATTCGAAAATCTCGCGGATTACCGATTTTTTTGTGCCGAGAGTTACCATTTTTTCTGAAATCATGTGTCAATCCTCCTGAAGTAAATTGTTTGCCGCTGTTTTAAATGAACTGTAAATATTATTCTTTTTTCTGCTTTTTCCTTATTTTAGCAGACAAAGACTGAATTGTAAATGCAGCATTTTCGGTCTCATGCTCCCGCAGGCTGAAAAGATGGCGGAAGCACACCACGAGTGATATCAGCAGACTGCCGAGCCGCACGGACGGAAGAAAGCGGGAAATTTGTGCGGCAACGGCAAACCCGGAGAACGAAACGATCGAGCGCAGACTGTGTGGCTGGATAATGAGAATCAACGAAAACGTCAGATAAAACGCCGCCAGAAGAAGCACCGGCCGCAGATCCGGCAGGAGGCCGAGCAGCACGCCGAACGAGACAGAGATCGCCTTTCCGCCTTTCGCAGGCTGCAGAAACGGCCATGCGTGTCCGGCCACCGGGGCGAGCAGAATCAGGGCGAAAATCCAGGAACCCATCGAAACAGCGGAACTGTGCGCCGCCAGAAACACCGGCAGAAATCCCTTCCCGATATCGCACAGGACGCAGAGCAGTCCAATCCGCGGTCCGGCCACTGAAAAGGCGTTGAAGGCACCGGGATTCTGATCTTCATTCACAGTTCGGACATCCACGTGGCAGAAGTATTTTGGAATCAGGTACGAATACAGTACGCTGCCCGAGAGGTACCCGAAGAAACTATAAAACAGATAAGCAGTAAGCATCATAAGCAGTTACTCCGAAATTAATTTTTCCAAAAGGTGTGTAATTGACGTTCCCGCCTGCGGATGGCTGTTTTGATGCTGGGCATCGCGCATCGCAATCTGACGTGCATCATCGCGGGCAAGCGAAATACCGGCCTCTGCCAGCTCTTTCTGATGTGCGCCGGTCACGGACATTCCGCGTGAGACAAAAAAAGCACGGTTTTTTGTTTCGCAACCCGGAATCGGATCAGTGTGGACAAGCGGAACGCGCCGCACAGCGGCCTCGGTACTGCTTAAGCCCCCGGGCTTTGTAAACAGCACATCGGCAGCGGCCATATATTCCGCAACGTGGCGTGTAAAACCGATGATATGTACATTTGGGTTCTTATGGAACTGCAGCCGGAGCGAACGCATCCGTTTTTTATTATTTCCGCAGATGATCACAGCCTGTTCGCCGTTTTCCAGCCGGGAAACGAGTTCATGTGCGAGCAGATGCACTTTGCCGAATCCCATACTGCCGCTCATGACGAGAAACAGCGGAGCATTCTCGGGAAGACCGAGATGGCGGCGCACATCCTCTTTGGATGCAGGGCGCGCAAATGCGGGCCGCACCGGAATACCGAGAGGAAGCAGTTTTTCTTCCGGGATGCCGCAGGATGCAAACTCCGGGATCAGATCCTTGTGCGGAACCACATAGTAATCGCAGTTCGTCTCTTCCCAGAACGGAATGCACGCGTAATCGGTGGCAACGGCAACGCAGGGAATCGTCAGCCGTCCTTTCTGTTTCATCCAGGTCAGTGTTTCCGCCGGATAAAGATGTGTGGTGACAACGGCATTAAAATGGTTTTGATCAATATAATCTGCAAGCGCATTTCCAAGCCGCGCATTTGCATAGTAAACGGGGGATTTCCAGGGAAATTTCCGTACCAGCTCACCAAGCTGATAGAGTGCGCCGAAGCCGGCCGGAAAAACGGAGACGAGCTTCACATAAGCTCCGCCGACCAGTGCGGAGGTATGCTTTCGTCCGAGGCTCATCAGATCCAGAACCTCGGCTTCGTGGTGATAAAAATTCAGACTTTCTTTTAATGCAGAGGCCGCAGCATTGTGGCCACCGCCAGTATTGCAGGATAAAATCAGTACCTTCATAAGAAAACTCCATTCTTTTGTTGTATCCCAAAGAGAACCTGAAAAAGGGGATGCCGATGATTTGTTTTCAGACACGCTTTAGTATAGAACGCTGTTATTTTTCGGACAATCCACAAAATGAGAAAAGTGTCTGATATAACAGAAAAGCGACAAGCTGCAGAAACACCGGGGAGACGCAGAGGTAGCATCCACCTGCGGATCAAGATATTGAGAGAAAGAAAAGAAACAACGGATGCCTGAAAAATTGGCAAAATAGAATAAAATCAAAAGAAAAAGAAACGAAAAACAGGATAAAATGCTGAAAAATCAATTGACATCTATTCCAAAACTTCGTATCATAAAGACAGAATGGGGCGCGTTCGGAAAGCGATCTGCGCACCGGAAAATACAGGAGGTAAGCTTAAAATGGGTAAATGGCAGAGAAGTCTTTACCAGCCGGTTCTGCCGCTGGGAAAAGACGGAAAAAGGGTAACAGGAAGCGCGGAACATATCGCACTTTCCAGAAAAGCAGCAGGCGAGGGTATGGTTCTGGTGAAAAACGAGAACGAGACATTGCCGCTCGCAAAAGGCACAAAAGTAGCTTTATTTGGAAAAGGAACGATTGATTACGTAAAAGGCGGCGGCGGAAGCGGTGACGTTACCGTTGCGTATATCCGCAACTTCTACGAAGGCATGAAGATCAAAGAGGCCGAGGGGGAGGTTTCTCTGTTCCATGAACTTCCGGAATTCTATGAGAAAAATGTAAAAGAACAGTATGCTGCAGGTGCTGTACCGGGCATGACAAGAGAGCCGGAAGTACCGGACGAGCTGGTACAGAAAGCAAAAGCATATACCGATACCGCAATCATCACCATCTGCCGCTTCTCCGGCGAGGGCTGGGACCGCAAATGCCAGATCACCGAGGAAGGCTATGAGCTGTTTGAGGATGAGAAAAAACAGATCGAGCTGAGCGCCAGCATCTTCGAAAACGGCGACTTCTGCCTGACAAACGGCGAAGCAGCCATGGTAGAAAAAGTAAAAGCAAACTTTAAAAATGTCATCGTTGTCATGAACGTCGGCGGTATGGTTGATACCAGCTGGTTCAAAGACTGCAAAGAGATTCCGGCGGTGCTGATGGCATGGCAGGGCGGCATGGAAGGCGGCCTCGCGGCAGCGGACGTTGTAACAGGCGACGTCAACCCATCGGGTAAACTGGTTGATACCTACGCAGCAACCCTCGAGGATTATCCATCCACCGAGAACTTCCATAAATCCGTTTATTACGTGGATTACAACGAGGATATCTACGTTGGTTACCGTTATTTCGAGACGATTCCGGGCGCAGCGGAGAAGGTCAATTATCCGTTCGGCTTCGGTCTTTCCTACACCAGCTTTGAGACAGAAGTTCTGGGGGCAGAAGAGAAGGATGGAAAGATTGTTGTAAAAGCAGCTGTTACCAACACCGGAAAACGTGCCGGAAAAGAAGTTGTACAGCTCTACTATGGCGCACCGCAGGGCAAGCTTGGCAAACCGGCCAAAGAGCTCGGCGCTTACCGGAAAACAAGACTGCTGCAGCCAGGCGAGACACAGAGAGTCGTTCTTTCCTTTACAGTGGAAGATATGGCATCTTTTGATGATCTTGGAAAGGTTGCAAAATCTGCCTATGTTCTTGAGGCAGGAAGCTACGTCTTCTACGTTGGAAACAATGTAAGAGATGCGAAGAAACTGGACTTCACCTACGATCTGGCAGAGGCAGAAGTGACTGCACAGTACACCAGCCTTGCCGCTCCGCATAAGCTGGAAAAACGTCTCCTTGCGGATGGAACCTACGAAGCGCTTCCGACCGATAACGGCCCTGTCGAGGAAGAAGGACTGGAGCGTCAGGATAAGCTGACTCTGGAAGGTTTCCTCCCGGCAGTCAAAGCACAGGAGAGAAAGAGCTTTGGCGAGCTTATGGAAGCAGCAAAGACGAATCCGAACCTGATGAATGTGGCCGAGGGAAAAGAAACGCTCGACGAGTTTGTAGATAAGCTTCCGACAGAAGCACTCATTCATCTGCTCGGCGGTCAGCCGAACACAGGAGTTGCCAACACGTTTGGCATGGGAAATCTGCCTGAGTACGGCATCCCGAATATCATGACCGCAGACGGACCGGCAGGCCTTCGCATTCAGCCGCAGTGTGGCGTCAACACGACCGCATGGCCGTGCGCAACATTGCTTGCCTGCACCTGGGATCCGGAGCTGATCGAAGAGATCGGTAAAGCCGGCGGAGAGGAAGTCAAAGAAAACAACATCGGCATCTGGCTGACCCCGGCTGTCAACATTCACAGAAGCCCGCTCTGCGGAAGAAACTTTGAGTATTATTCCGAGGATCCGCTTGTAGCCGGAAAATCCGGTGCGGCAATGGTACGCGGTATGCAGTCCGAGCATATCGGGGCAAGTGTGAAACACTTCTGCTGCAACAACAAAGAAACAAACCGAAAAGACAGCGATTCCCGCGTTTCCGAGCGTGCGCTGCGTGAGATTTACCTGAAAGCCTTCGAGATCATCGTAAAAGAGGCAGATCCATACACAATCATGTCGTCCTACAACCTGATCAACGGCGTTCAGGCATCTGAGAACAAGGATCTTTTGACCGGTATTCTGCGCGGTGAGTGGGACTTTAAGGGAATGGTAACGACCGACTGGTGGACACACGGCGAGCATTACCGCGAGACAAAAGCCGGAAATGATATCAAGATGGCAAACGGATACGAGGAGCGCGTACAGGAGGCATTTGAGAAGGGATACATCACCCGCGACGAAATCGCTCTTTGTGCAAAACGAATCCTGACCATGATTCTTCGCATGGACTGATGTGGATGCATGTGAATAAATAAAGAAAAGTGTAGATAACGCATAAAAAAATCGTATGCTGTTGTGGAAAAAGCAACAGCATACGATTTTTTACTTTCCGGACAGGATTCTTTCCTGTTTACACGGCAATGATCTGTAGCAAGACTCTGGCGACCGCAGCTCACGAAAAGTCTTTTGCAGAAACGCTCCGGGAAAGAAACCTGTTTTCAGGCAGTAGCCTTCTGTAGCTCTGCCATGATCTTAAATTCCCGCACGACCATAACGATGCTGACTGATGCGGCTGCAAGGTCTGCAATCGGTGCAGTGTACATCACGCCGTCAATGCCGAAGAGATACGGAAAAATCAGCAGCAGCGGAAGCAGGAAAATAATCTGTCTCGTCAGCGAAAGAAAAATACCCTTCTTCGGTGCTCCGATTGAGGTAAAGAAGTTTGAGCTGACCGGCTGGATACCGTTCAGGAATGTGAAAAACAGGAAAATACGGAAGTACCGCTCTGCAAAATGCAGGTACTCTTCTGAACCGGAACCAAAAATGCCGATAATCTGGCGCGGAAAGAGCTGGAAGCAGAGGAAGGCGACGATGGAAATGGCAGTCGCCGCAAAAACTGCTTTTTTATAAGCGTCCTTCACGCGGTCATATTTCTGTGCACCGAAGTTGAAGCTGACAATCGGCTGAAGTCCCTGGGAAATGCCGATGACAAAGGAGAAGAACAGCATATTCACCTTTGAAATAATACCGGCGCATGCAAGCGGAATGTCGCTTCCATAGACGGAATTGGAGCCGTAGTAGGTCAGTGTGTTGTTCATAACGATCTGAACAACCATCATTGCCACCTGATTGAATGCCGGAGTTGCACCAAGCGCAGCGATCCGTGCCCAGCAGGCTATTTTTGGCTTCAGATCGGAAAGAGAAAGCGGCAGCGTTTTAAAACCGCGCAGATAGAAGACAACGAGCGCGAATGATAAAATCTGTCCGGTGATCGTGGCGAGCGCTGCACCTGCCATGCCCATGTGGAAAACGAAGATGAACAGCGGGTCGAGAATCGTGTTGACGATCGCGCCGACCAGGTTGCACAGCATGGAAAATTTCGGGCTGCCATCCGCGCGGATCAGGTTGGAGCCGCCGATTGTGACGATCAGAAACGGGAAGCCGATGGAGGTAATTCTGGTGTAAGTACAGGCGTAATCAATGACATCCGGCGTCGCACCAAAGAGAAGCATCATCGGACGCAGAAAAAGCTGAACGGCAACGCAGAGGATCACACCGAGGATTGCCAGCATGGAGATGGCATTTCCAACATAGGATTTCGCGTGCTCCGGATCCTTTCTGCCCATGCAGAGATTGAAGTTTGCAGCACCGCCGATGCCGCAGAGCAGACCGATGGATGTGCAGACCATGCTGAGTGGGAACGCTACGTTGGTCGCTGCGTTTCCGAGCACGCCGATGCTGTGACCGATAAAGAGCTGGTCTACCATGTTATAGAGGGCGCTGACGAGCATCGCGATGACGCTCGGAATCGCAAAACGCCGCAAAAGAGAGCTGACCGGTTCCGAGCCGAGAGGATTTTCGGAAGGTTTCATAGAGGGTATCTCCTTTCAAATGGAATAAAAATTCATCGTTTGTATCGGGTGAACATTCCCGGAAAAACTCCGAGACTATATAGTATACCATAGAAAGAAAACAGAAAACAAGAGGGTGACCGCTATTTTCAGGAAGTGTAACAGAATCGTAGCAGAACTCTCTGCATTTTTAAAAAAGGGATTGACAAAAATGAAATATTAACCTATATTGAAACAAGGTTAACAATTCGAAAGCAGAAAGAATTGGATACAAGAACCTGCGAGGAGGACTTACATTCATGAAAAAATCAAAACTTACCACAAAACAGATTGTACTGACCGGCATGATGACGGCAGTGCTTGCGGTACTGTCCATTGTGACGATTCCGCTTCCGACCGGCGTTCCGGTGACGCTGCAGACCTTTGCAATGGCATTTTGCGGCTACGTGCTTGGCTGGAAATTGGGAGGTGCATCGTCCGCTCTTTATCTGATCCTCGGCGCGATCGGCGTTCCGGTTTATGCCGGCATGAGCGGTGGATTCGGCGCTCTTCTCGGACCGGCCGGCGGCTTTATTTTCGGATTTATTCCGATGGCAATGCTCTGCGGTGCCGGAATTAAAAAAGGCTTCCCGGGCAAACCATTCGTTCTTGGAATCGCAGGTCTTGCGGTATGTCACGCATTCGGTGTGGTACAGTTTTCCATTGTAACAGGAAACACGATCCCGGCTTCGTTCCTTGCAGTTTCCGTTCCGTACATCGTAAAAGATGTGATTTCCGTTGTAGTAGCTGAAATTCTCGGTGTAGCCGTTCGAAAAGCACTGTCAGCAGCTCATGTAATGAACTACGGAACCGCAGCATAATCACAGAGCGTTTCTGAAAAACCAAAAGATAAAAACAAGAGACAGGCATCCTGACAATCTGCCAGGTGTCTGTCTTTTTCTGTTTTGTCAAGCGGATATTCGCAATCCGCTTCGCTACTTGCCTGATTCGGTTAAAGTATTCCGCAGCAGCAGCGGTTATTTGAAAAAACGTGCAAAATGCATTTCATACAGTTTCAAAATTTTAATGAATTCCTAAGAAAGAGGCAAGAAGGCGTTAAGGGAGATATGGTAGGATAGAAAGCAGGAAAGAACAACAAAGGGGTTTGAAACTATGAGAAAAAGAACACGAAAACACCGGGGAACAGCGGGAAAAATGGTTGGAGGTTTTCTGGCATTTTTCTGCCTGATCCTGCTGACGGCCGGAATGTTCTGGGCAATCCAGGGATATGTTTCCTATCAGAAGGCAGTGAAGGAAAAGCCGCTCGCGCAGGCGGTAGAGGAAATCAGAAGCGAAGCACAGTGGGTTCCCCTGAAACAGGTGCCGGAGCTGTACAAAAAAGCGGTGCTTGCTGTCGAGGATCACCGGTATTACACACATCACGGGATAGACTGGATCAGCATGGCGCGCGCGGTTGTACATGACATCCGCGTGATGAAACCGGAGCAGGGAGGCAGTACTATCACACAGCAGCTGGTAAAAAACATGTATTACGATCAGAATAAGACACTTGCCAGAAAAGCGGCAGAGGCGTGGACAGCACTCTATGTGGAACGACAGCTCTCCAAGGAAGAAATTCTGGAGCTGTACATCAACACTATTTATTTCGGGGATGGCTATTACGGACTCAAAGAAGCATCGCGTGGTTATTTCGGAAAAGAGCCGCAGGATCTGACCGACAGCGAAGCCATTCTCCTCGCCGGAATCCCGAATGCACCGTCCGCCTACGCACCGTCGCGCCACGCGGATCTGGCGCTGCAGCGGGAAAAGCAGGTGCTGGCGGCAATGGTAAAATATGGATACCTGGAACAAAGTGAGACGGACAGCCTGCTGTGGGATGCGGCAGCCGATCCGGTTCTGGCACGATAGAAAGAAAAGTGAGGAAAAAAGAATGGGAAAACTGATCAGACTGGGGGCAACAGCGCTGTCCATGATTGGAATTTTGGTGATGATTCTCTGTGTGCAGGCGGCGATTTTATTTGTGAGGCTGTGCATCCGAAGAAAGCAGAAAAAAATTGAGCTGAAATAAGAGAAAGAAAAATGTGAGCAGAATTGCCGGAAGAAAAACGGTGATTCTGCTCGCGTTTTTTTTCTGTGAGCAATCCGATTGCGTTTCCGCCGGGAAAAAGGTATAATGAAAAACAGGCAAAAAAATGGTAAAACAGACAGCTTTTGAGGAAAAATAAATGGAACAGAAAGACAGCGCAGAACGGATTTTAAAACAGATTCCCTATGAGATCGTGTATTCCGCCCGCAAAACGCTCGCCGTCCAGGTCAAAGCGGATGGAAGCGTGGTGGTGCGCGCACCGAAACGGATGGCAAAATACAAAATCGAAGCATTCTTAAAAGAAAAACAGGATTGGATTCACACACACCGGGAAAAAGCGTTGGCGGCCGCAGAGCAGAAAGCAGCGAACCGTCTGACGGAAGCAGAGCGAAAAGCGGTGGTTAAACGTGCGGCGCAGATGCTGGCGGAAAAGACGGCACATTTTGCAAAAGAGATGGGCGTAACGTATGGCAGAATCACAATTCGTGAGCAGAAAACCCGCTGGGGCAGCTGCAGCAGCGCCGGAAACCTGAACTACAACTGGAAACTGGTGCTGATGCCGGAGCGCGTGATGGATTACGTCGTTATCCACGAGCTGGCGCACCGGAAAGAGATGAACCATTCCGCACGGTTTTACGCGGTGGTGGCACAGCAGATGCCCGATTACAAAGTGTGGCAGAGCTGGCTGAAGGAGCATGGAAGAGAGTACTGAAAAAGAGAGGCAAAACAAATGATACTGACCGAAGAAAAAACATATATCATCAATGTGACGGAAGTCGATACCGACGCGGAGCTCGGTTTAAATAAGAAAGATATTATGATCGAATACACGAATCTGGAGCTGCTGCACGCGGTTCTTGCAAGCACGATGCCGTACGGCCGTCTGTCGGCGCGCTACCGCGGAAAACGGAAGGCGGAGCTGCAGTCACGGATTGCGATGGTGGAGAGTGTGCTCGAAACACGCGGCGACCAGCTGGCAAAAGCGGAGCAGATTATGTATCTCGACACGGCGGAGCGCAGTGCAATCTGTCATTATCTCGGCATCATCTACACGCGGCTGATTGCGCAGAAGCTGTACGGAATTGACTGTATGGTACCGCTGAACCTGATCGAGCAGCCGGGGGAGAAAAAATTTGTAAAATACAACGGTGCATACCGCCAGGATCTGATCGGATACGGAAAGCAGAACGCATGGAGCGTCTGGGAGCCGGTCGGCAGGAGCGAGAACAGCCAGGCGGCCTTTGGAAATGGATGCCGGGCGGCGTCGGAGATCGAGAAGATCAATGAAAATCCGTTGGCGAAGAGCGCGGCGTGCATGACGTATTACGAGAGAGGCTATCTGAATGCCGTTGTAAAAGAGCCGGAGCGGACCGGGGACGGGACACTTTGGTTTCCAGAGGAGAATTATTTCAAAGCATATTATCAGCCGCTTTTCGAGCTGTTTGCGGACGAACAGCCGGGTGAGCTGTACGGAAGCAGCGGCGGCTTTGAACTGGAGCTGACTCTGCCGTGGACAGAGGAAGGAAAACGCGGCTTCCGCCATCTGCAGATCGGAACGGATCAGGTGACGATTGCATTGATGCGGGAAGGGAAGTACGATCAGATCTTAAAGCGGATGGAAAACGTTTTGGATGTATCAAAAGAGTGCAGATTCTGCGGGGAAGATGGCATCTGGGTAGGCGCAGAGTAAAGGTCATCGGAAGTGCCGAAGCTGCCGGGGATGATGGTACACAGATTCTGTGTGGGAAAAGCGAAAAAGAAAGGACAAGAGCAATGGCAAAAGAAATGGAAACTCTAAAGGACGAAGGGCTGCAGGGGAATGAAACGATAGAGGAAGCAATTCTGGGACTGCAAAAGGAGCCGACGCCGGAACTGCTGGCACATGTGCTGACGGTAATCCGCCGCAGAATGAAAGAGGGCGGACAGGCGATTCTTTCCGTGGAACCGCCATCCGGCGACGATCAGATCCGGATCGGAACGGTAAAGAGCGCAGACGGAAAAGTCTGGTGGGCCGCGTTTACGAGCTTTGATGAGGAATTAAAGGGGAGCAGCAGCGTGAAATCTACGTTTCTCGTGAGTCTGGAACAGCTGATCCACATGGCATCCGAAACAAAGGAGATCAGCGGTGTGATTTTCAATCCGTGGAACCGCACGATCATGCTGGATCATACGCTGCTTTCGATTATCATCGGGGAAGAGAATGCGGGGCACTGAATTGCCGAAAGGAAAAAAGCAAGCACAGAAAGACTCCGAGGGTACATTATTATTTTAAGGAGGTTTTACATCATGGAGGGTTTTCAGGTAACAGAAATCGGGGAAAAAATTTACTGTATTTTGGACGCAGGAAATTCATCGTTCTATGTAGTAGAAGGTGAAGAAAAAGCGGCTGTCATTGATACCGGCATTACGGCAGGCACAAAGATTCTGCCGGTGATCCGTGAGCTGACGGACAAGCCGCTTCTGCTGGTCATCACGCATGCGCATCCGGATCACATGTATCACATGGATGAGTTTGATGAGGTGTACATGTGCCACGATGAAAAGAAGATGGATCCAGAGACGCTTGTGATGCTGACAGCGGGAAAATTAAAACCGTGGGAGGAGATTCATGACATCCGTACCGATTCCGTGATTCCGCTCGGCGGCACAGAGCTGGCCGTCTGTCAGACACCGGGCCATACGCCGGGCAGCGTCGTTGTGCTTGAGACGAAACAGAATTACCTGTTCACCGGAGATGCGATCGGAAGCGGCTGCGGTGTCTGGATGCAGGTGCCGGGCGGAACGAGCCTGGAAGAGTATTACGACGGGCTGGTCGGACTGATGGTGTGGCTTGTGAAGAGGGGCGGCCGCATGAAATTCTTCGGCGGTCATCACACGCAGGTGTTTGAATCGACGGCGCATCCGGTTTACAATCCGCTCAGCCTCGGCGTTCTCGCAGATCTCATCGACCTTGTGGATCAGGTGATCCACGGCGAAAACCTGGGACGGCCAAGCAATGCGAAGCCGTTTTCGAAAGAACAGGTCCGCTACGCGTCGTACGGCCGCGCAGAAATGCAGTACTGTGCATCGCGGATTCACCGAAAATAAGCGCGTGAAATCTTAAAACTTCCATAAGAAGAAAGGTTTTTGCCCGCGGCGGCTTGACAAAATAAAAAAACGCGATTATGATAAATGCAGTTTCTATTCCAACAGAAAAAGAAAAGGTTATGAGGAAGAGGAGTACATGGCAGGCCCCAAAAGAGAGGATGGTTCACCGGCTGAAAGGCTGTCCGGGAAGGTGGTCATGGAAGGTAGCTTCTGAACCGGAGAGCTGAAAAGCACAGAAGATGTGATGATTAGGTTCTCACGCATGAGTCACGTTACAGACTCCGAAACGAGATACAAATTAAGGTGGTACCGCGGAATTTTCGCCCTTTGCATGCATGTTATGTGTATGTGAAGGGCGTTTTTGATTTAAGACAAGCCTCTGCGGGAATAAATACCACAATACACCAAACATAAAAGGAGGATCTCATGAGCAAAGAACTCGCAAAGACCTACGATCCGAAGGGACTCGAGGACAGACTGTATCAGAAATGGCTGGATAAAGGATATTTCCACGCCACTGTAAACCCGAACAAAAAACCGTTTACCATTATGATGCCGCCTCCGAACGTAACCGGACAGCTTCACATGGGCCATGCACTCGACAACACCATGCAGGATATTCTCTGCCGTTTCAAACGGATGGAGGGATATGAAGTCCTCTGGCAGCCGGGAACCGACCATGCGGCGATTGCAACCGAGGTAAAAGTTACCAATATGCTCAAAGAGCAGGGCATCGACAAAGATGAAATCGGACGCGAAAAATTCCTGGAGCACTGCTGGGAGTGGAAGAAAGAGTACGGCGGACGCATCAACAGCCAGTTAAGAAAGATCGGCTCCTCTGCAGACTGGGAGAGAGAACGCTTCACCATGGACGAGGGATGCTCCAAAGCCGTAGAAGAAGTATTCTGCCGTCTGTATGAAAAAGGATGGATCTACAAAGGAAGCCGCATCATCAACTGGTGCCCGGTATGCCAGACTTCCATCTCCGATGCAGAGGTTGAATATCAGGAGCAGGCAGGCCACTTCTGGCACATCAACTACCCGGTAGTTGGAGAAGAAGGCCGCTTCGTAGAAATCGCAACGACCCGTCCGGAGACTCTGCTCGGCGATACTGCCGTAGCTGTCAATCCGGAGGATGAAAGATACACCGATATTGTAGGAAAAATGCTGAAACTGCCGCTGACCGACCGTGAAATCCCGGTTATCGCAGATGCTTACGTAGACAAAGAGTTCGGAACTGGATGCGTTAAAATTACACCGGCACACGACCCGAACGATTTTGAGGTAGGAAAACGCCACAACCTCGAAGAGATCAACATCTTAAACGATGACGGAACCATGAACAACAAGTGCGGCAAATACGCCGGCATGGACCGCTACGAGGCAAGAAAAGCCATGGTAGAGGATCTCGAGAAGCTTGGCCTTCTTGTAAAAGTAGTGGATCACGTTCACAACGTAGGAACCCACGACAGATGTAAGACAACCGTAGAGCCGATGATCAAACCACAGTGGTTTGTAAAAATGGCGGATATGGCTGCCGCTGCCAGCGAAGCAGAGAAGAACGGGGAAGTAAACTTCATCCCGGATCGTTTCAGCAAGATTTATCAGAACTGGCTGAACAATATCCACGACTGGTGTATTTCCCGTCAGCTCTGGTGGGGTCATCGTATCCCGGCCTATACCTGTGATGACTGTGGCGAGATCACGGTTGTAAGAGGTGGAATGCCGGAAAAATGCCCGAAATGCGGCAGCACCCATCTCACCCAGGACCCGGATACCCTGGATACCTGGTTCAGCTCCGCTCTGTGGCCGTTCTCCACTTTAGGATGGCCGGAGAAAACACCGGAATTTGATTACTTCTATCCGACCGACGTACTCGTAACCGGATACGACATCATCTTCTTCTGGGTTATCCGTATGGTATTCTCCGCACTGGAGCAGACTAAACAGGTTCCGTTCCACCACGTACTGATCCACGGACTCGTTCGTGATTCCCAGGGTCGCAAGATGAGTAAATCCCTCGGAAACGGTATCGATCCGCTCGAAGTCATTGACAAATACGGTGCAGATGCTCTCCGTCTGACTTTGATGACCGGTAATGCACCTGGAAACGATATGCGTTTCTACTGGGAGCGTGTAGAAGCCAGCCGTAACTTCGCAAACAAAGTATGGAACGCTTCCCGTTTCATCATGATGAACCTGGAAAAAGCAGAAGTTCCGTCTGAAATGCCAAAAGACAAACTGACACTGGCAGATAAATGGATTCTTTCTAAGGTAAACACGCTGGCAACGGAAGTAACGGACAACATGGACCGCTACGAGCTCGGTATCGCCGTACAGAAGGTTTACGACTTTATCTGGGAGGAGTTCTGCGACTGGTACATCGAGATGGTAAAACCGCGTCTGTACAGCGAGACCGACGAGACGAAGGGCGCTGCACTGTGGACCTTAAAAACCGTTCTTGGCAATGCATTAAAGCTGTTGCATCCGTTTATGCCGTTCATCACAGAGGAAATCTACTGCACACTGAATCCGGACGAGGATTCCATCATGATCGCCGCATGGCCGAAAGAGACCGAAGACTTTGCATACGCAGAGGATGAGGCAGCCGTTGAGATGATGAAAGAGGCGGTAAGAAGCATCCGTGGTGTCCGCACCAGTATGAACGTACCGCCGTCAAAGAAAGCAAGCGTATTCGTTGTAACGGAAGATGCTGCTGTACAGGAAACCTTCCGAAACGGCGCCGTATTCTTCGGAACACTGGCAGGTGCAAGCGAAGTTCACGTACAGGCAGATAAAGCCGGTATTGCAGACGACGCAGTATCCGCAGTGATCCCGCAGGCGACGATCTATATCCCGTTTGCCGAGCTGGTTGACCTTGAAAAAGAGATCGCCCGCCTTGAAAAAGAGGAAGAGCGTCTGACAAAAGAGATCGCACGTTCCAACGGCATGCTTGGCAACCCGAACTTTATTAACAAAGCTCCGGAAGCAAAAGTTCAGGCAGAGAAAGAAAAACTGGCGAACTATCAGCAGATGATGGAGCAGGTTCAGACAAGATTGGAGCAGCTGAAAAAATAAATGAAAAAAGGAAAAAAACTGCATGGAAACAAGGAAACCGTAGTGAAAGTCTGCAACTGGCTCTCTTTGCCGCTGCAGGCCCTGGGATGCTGTATTCTGTATCTGGTGATTGAAGCATTTTCCCGCCATTCGCTGGCATCTGCATGGAGCTACATGGTGGAAAGCCCATGGGTCTTTTTGTACAATGCATTTTTGATCTTCACTACTTTTATGGTAGTTTATCTGTTCCGCAGACGTGTGCTGGTACGGCTGGTGATGAGCTGTTTCTGGCTGCTGCTCGGCATCATTAACGGTGTGATTCTGGCAAACCGCGTCACGCCGTTTACCGGACCGGACTTGCGGAATTTAAGTGACGGCGCAAAGGTCGTGACGAAGTATCTGTCGAAAGGTACCATGATCCTCGTCGTAGCAGCCCTTGTGGCATTATTGGCATTTTTTGTATGGGTCTGGATCAAAGGACCGAAATTTCAGGGGAAAATCCGCTGGTATCTGAATGTGCCGTTGATTGCTCTGGTAATTGTACTCTTTACGGGAGCAACAAATCTGGCGCTTGCAAAGCGTGTGCTTTCCAGCTATTTCGTCAACATCGCATTTGCCTACCAGGATTACGGCTATCCGTACTGTCTGGCAGTCACCCTGTTTGATACGGGAATTTCAGAGCCGAACGGCTATTCCGAACAGCTCGTGAAACAGATTGAGACGAGTGAAGGCGAACAAAAAGAGGATGATACGGTAAAACCGAATATTATCTTTTTGCAGCTGGAGTCCTTTTTCGATCCGGAGCTGGTTAATTTCCTCAACATTTCCGAGGATCCGATCCCGTATTACCGGCAGCTGATGAAGGATTATTCTTCCGGTTATCTCCGCGTGCCGGTGGTGGGAGCCGGAACAGCAAACACAGAGTTTGAAACTATTTCCGGCATGAGCCTCCGGTATTTCGGAGCGGGTGAGTATCCGTACAAATCGGTGCTTTCAGAGGAGACCTGTGAGAGTGCGCCGTATGTTTTAAAGAATCTTGGCTATGCGACCCATGCGATCCACAACAATGAAGCAAACTTCTATTCCAGAAGAAGTGTATTCTCACGTCTTGGTTTTGATACCTTTACCTCGGAGGAATATATGCCGGATATCTCGGATGTGACGGCGACAGGATGGGTAAAAGACCATATTCTGACAAAAGAGATCATAAAAACGCTCGATGCGACAGACGAACCGGATTATATCTATACGATTTCGGTACAGGGCCACGGTGATTATCCGACAGAGCCGGTGCTTGACGATCCGGAGATTACAGTGACAGGCGCGGAAGACCGGGAAAAAAATAATTACTCCTGGGAATATTATGTAAATCAGATCCATGAGATGGACAAATTTGTCAAAGAGCTGACGACAAAGCTTGCGGATTATCCGGAGCCGGTGGTACTTGTGATGTACGGGGACCATCTGCCAACGATGGGACTGAAAGTAGAAGATCTGGAGAACCGCTATCTGTATCAGACCGAATACGTAATCTGGGATAATATGGGACTGAAAAGAAAACAGGAAAACATTGCTTCCTACCAGATTGCAGCAGAGGTTATGAACCGTGTGGGAATTCATGACGGAACCATTTTCCGGTATCATCAGACGAGACGGAATACGAAGAATTATCAGGTGGATCTCGAGGTGCTGCAGTATGATATGCTGTATGGAAAACGGTACGTTTACGGAGAAGACGGAGAGACACCGTATGAGCGTGTGAAGCTGCAGATGGGTGCTCTGCCGGTAACACTGGAACGAATCGAAAAATCCGGAGAAGATACCTGGTATTTTTACGGAGAAAACTTTACGGCATCGAGCCGTGTGGAAGTCAACGAGGAGATACAGGATACCGTTTATGTCAGCCCGTCGATTCTGATGGTGCATAGTCTGACCCTGGAAGACGGTGATCAGATTACAATCGCGCAGCAGAGCAACAGCTCGACGAAGAAGGTGCTGACAAGGACAGAGCCGATGATGTATGAAGAGCCAAAAACGGTATCTACACCGACGCCGACGCCGAACCCGGACAGCACGAAAACAGATGTGACGCAGGAAAATGCCAATACGAGCACTGCGCCGCAGGATGAACTGACGGCAGCGCCGTCCGGTGCGCCGGAGGGCGAAGGCGACAAGATTGAGCCGTCAAAAACAGAAAACAGCGATAAACCGGCCGAAGACGGCGGTCTGCAGAATTAAAAAGAGTGTCCGAAAGATCATACAGTGGGGCGGATTTTGACGTCCCACTGTATCTTTTTACGGGGAAAGTCGAAAAGTCGGGACAAAATTTTGAAAATTGCTATGGACATATCCGGTCACTCGATTATAATGATACTAGGGTTTGAAAGCAGCCCTAAAATACTGAAGAATGGTGAAATAAAGTGAATTATACAGAAGCAGTTGATTATATCGAAACAATACCGAAATTTACGGTGAAGCATCCGCCGGAACATACGAGGGAGCTTCTTTCGCGCCTTGGGAATCCGCAGGAAGGGATCAAAATTATCCATGTGGCGGGCACGAACGGAAAGGGAAGCGTCTGCGCGTACTTGAATGCGATGCTGCTTGCAGGCGGCAAAAAGACAGGACTTTTTACCTCCCCGCACCTTGTACGCATCAACGAGCGGTTCCAGATCAACGGGGAAGATGTGTCGGATGAGCAGTTTCTCGACGCATTTCTCAAAGTGGAAAAAGCAGCCAAAGAATACGAGGCGGAGGGCGAAGGCCATCCGAGCTATTTTGAGACGCTGTTCCTGATGGGAATGCTGATTTTCAAAGAAGCCGGCGTGGAATACCTGGTCATGGAGACCGGCCTTGGCGGACGGCTGGATGCGACAAATGTGGTCGAAAAGCCGCTGGCATGCATCATCACGTCCATCAGCCGCGACCACACCGAGTATCTCGGCGACACCCTCGAGGCGATTGCGGGAGAGAAAGCCGGCATCATCAAAGCCGGTGTCCCGGTAATCTACGACGCCAGCCAGCCAGGTCCGGCTTCTGTCATTGCCGCAAAGGCGAAAGAGATGGGAAGCCCGGCATGGCCGATGGAGCCGTCGTTCTATGAGATGAAAACACAGAGCCGCGAGGGTATCACCTTTACCTTTGCATATCCGGGCGGCGAAAAAGCAGAGCTTGCGATTCCGTATGTGGCAAAATACCAGATGATGAATGCAAGCCTTGCGTTCTACATGATGCATATTCTGCAGGACGTGCACGACATTCCTAAGAACGTGCTTGCGGAAGGCCTTTCGAAGATCAAATGGCCGTGCCGTATGGAAATGGCTGCGCCGGGCGTCATCATCGACGGCGCGCACAACGAGGACGGCATTGCACAGTTTGTCAGCACGGCAGGCTATTTTGCGAAAGAAAACGAGATCACGATTCTGTTCACGGCAGTTGCAGACAAGCACTATCATGAGATGATCGGTGAAATCTGCGAGGGAATTCATCCGTCCCATGTTGTTGCAACGCAGATCGACGGAAGCCGCGTCGTACCGGCGGAAGTGCTTGCAGAGGACTTCAGAAAAGCAGGATGCACGGATGTCTGCGCGGAACCGGAGATCGGGGCAGCGTATGAGAAGGCACTGGGCAAAAAGGGCAGCGGCATGCTGTTCTGCGTGGGTTCTCTGTATCTGGCGGGCGAACTGAAAGCATATCTTGCAAAGCGGAATGGTTAGTGAATACAGGAAGGAATTTTTTGTTTATGTTAAATTACGAAGAAGAACTGAAGAAGTTTAAACCGTGTCTCGATGTGGATGAGGTGGAGGATGCGATTTACAGCCGTGATCTGACGGATGTGATCGACATTTTGAAAGAAATGATGAAAAACGACAAGCCGGAACAGGAAAACGAGACAGAAGCGGAAAAGGAAGAGTAAGGTGCCGGAATGAACTGTATGAATTGTAAATCGGTTGTGGACGTCGGAATGGAGATCTGTCCCAACTGTGGTTTTAACCTGAGAGTACAGAGAAAATGTTTTTCTCTTTCGAATATGTACTACAATCTGGGCCTCGACAAGGCGGAGATCCGGGATCTTTCCGGAGCGATCGATATGCTGCGGCGGAGCCTGAAGTTTAACAAATACAATATCCATGCGCGGAACTTGTTAGGCCTTGTCTATTTTGAGACGGGTGAAGCGGTTGCGGCGTTAAGTGAGTGGATCATCAGCAAGAATATTATGCCGGAGAATAATGTGGCGACGGAGTATATTGCGACGCTGCAGGCGGAGCAGGCGAAGCTGGATATGATCAATCAGACGATCAAGAAATACAACAGTGCGCTGAAATGCTGCCGCGAGAACAATGAGGATGTGGCTGCGATCCAGCTGCGCAAGATTCTGAACCAGAATCCGAAGCTGATCAAGGGATATCATCTGCTGGCGCTGATTTATATTCACAAGGGTGAGTATGAGAAAGCGCGGAAGATTCTGAAAAAGGCGGCGAAAATTGACAAGACGAACTCGACGACGCTTCGTTTCCTGAAGGAGGTTGATTTCCAGACGGGTACGCAGACGTCGCTGGAGCCGCGGCGGTTCGGCCGCAGGGAGCGTACGGAGGAGCAGCGCGAGGACGAGCGTGAGCGCGTGGTAAGCGGGGATACGGTGATTATTCCGCCGACGTTCCGCGAGACGTCTACAGCGGCAACGATGCTGAATATCGGTATTGGGCTGGTGCTTGGCGCACTGGTTGTGTGGTTCCTGATCGGGCCTGCGAATACGCAGCGAATTAACCGGCAGGCGGACGAGAAGGTTGTGGAATACAGCGGCAAGATGGCGAGCCAGGAGGCCCAGCTGAACCAGCTCCAGAGCCAGGTGGATTCTCTGAACGAAACGACGGCTTCTGCGCAGCAGCAGATCCAGACGGCACAGGATACGGCGGCTTCCTACGAGAACCTTTTAAAGGCTGTGGAAGCGCAGCAGCAGGGCAACACGAGCAACGCAACAAACGCACTGACCGAGGTCAACCCGGAGGTGCTTTCTGTGGACGCAAAGGCTGTGTATGACACTATTTACAAGAGCATGCAGTCGTCTATGTTCCAGGAGCTTTCGCAGTCGGGTGTGAATGCATTTGACGATGCGAATTACACTGAGGCGATTGATAAGCTTTCGAAGGCTAAGAATATCAACGACAGTGACTATACGGTGCTTAACTATCTGGCGCATGCGTATCGGCTGAGTGGGGATACCGATAATGCGATTTCGGTGTTCCAGGAGATCATCGATAAGTTCCCGGGAACCCAGAAGGCTACTAAGGCCGAGCAGCAGATTGAGGCGCTGGGGGGGACTGTGAAGACGGAGGAATAGTGAGGACGGATGCCCACGGGGCAGAATGCCGCAGGAGATGCGGCGCTGTTTCGTCGGGCTGATACCACTGACTACGCGGAGGTTGCGTGGGACGAAGGGCAAAAAAGTATAAAAGTGAGAAGATAAAACACAAAAGATGAAATTCGCTTTACGGCGAAAAATCTTTTGTGTTTTTTATTTTATGACAGGAAAGAGGGAGGATAGGAAATGGATAATCGTGTTTGGGTGAAGGATGCGGTGATGACGATTCGGCTTCCGGAAGAGGTGGATCATTTTGTGGCTGACCGGCTTCGGGAGGAGGCGGGGGAGATTTTGGTGGAGAGGAATGTGAGGGAGGTGGTGTTTGATTTTCGGAAGACGGTGTTTATGGACAGTTCGGGGATTGGACTGGTGATGGGGAGGTTTCGGGAGATGGAGCTGATTGGCGGGAAGGTGAGAGCGGTGCATGTGGGAGAGCGGATGCGGAGGATTCTGGTGATGTCGGGGGTGACGCGGGTGATTGAGGTGGAAGAGGAGAAGACGTGGAAGTAGGTTTTGGACGGGGAGTGGGCAGAAAGGGGAATGGGATGATGCGAGAAAGGATGAAAACAGAAGAGAAGATGCGGTGGAATACGATGACGCTGGAATTTGAGAGCCGTCCCTGCAATGAGAGTTTTGCGCGGGTGTCTGCGGCGGCGTTTCTGGCGCAGCTGAATCCGACGGTGGAGGAAGTGGCGGATGTCAAGACGGCGATTTCGGAGGCGGTTACGAATGCGATGATTCACGGATACCGGCAGGAAAAAGGGAAAATTCAGATGAAGTGTGTGCTGGATCTGGAGGAGAAGGTGTTTCAGGTGACGGTAAAAGATACCGGCGTCGGGATCGAAAATGTGGAGAAGGCGATGGAGCCGATGTTTACGACCTGCCCGGAGCTGGAGCGGTCGGGGATGGGGTTTTCGTTTATGGAGGCGTTTATGGATGAGCTGGAAGTAAGGTCGCATCCGGGATGGGGGACGGAAGTGGTGATGAAACGGAAAATCGGTGTGCATCCGGAAATGTAAGGGCCGGATCGGAAGTCATAGGAGTCAGAATGCATGGAACATACGCTTGCCCTGATCGAAAAGGCACACGAAGGGGATAAAGCGGCAAGGGATACACTGGCAGAGGAAAATATGGGACTGGTCTGGAGCATGGTGAGGCGGTTTGCAAACCGCGGGGTGGAGATGGAGGATTTGTGCCAGATCGGGAGCATTGGGCTGTTGAAGGCGATTGATAAATTTGATCCTTCGTTTGAAGTCTGTTTTTCGACGTATGCGGTTCCGATGATTGCGGGGGAGATCCGGCGGTTTCTGCGGTCGGAGGGGATGGTGAAGGTGAGCCGCCCGATCCGGGAACTGGCGTGGAAAGCGTATGCGGTGCGGGAGCGGCTGGAGCGGGAGAACGGGCGCGATCCGACGCTGGCGGAGATAGCGGGGGAGCTTGATGTTACCGTGGAGGAAATCGTGGAGGCGATGGAGTCCGGCGCGGAGGTGGAATCGCTGCAGAAGACCATCTATCAGGGGGAAAACCACGATATTTCTCTGATGGACCGCATTCCGGAAAAAGAGAACGGGCAGGAAAAGCTGCTGAACCGGATTTTCTTGGAAGAGCTGTTGGGACGACTGCCCGCGAAGGAGCGGCAGCTCATCTACATGCGCTATTTTCAGGACATGACGCAGGCGCAGATCGCCGGAAAACTGGGGATTTCGCAGGTGCAGGTGTCGCGGATGGAAAAGAAGATTCTGCGGCAGATGCGGATGGAAAAGGTCTGACAAAAATACAAATCCGGCGGAAGGGCGCTTTTCCTGGGAAAGGCAGAGAAAAGTGCCTGAAACCCGGGCGGATAAAGGAAGAAAAGAAAGGCGAAGCGGGGAAAGGCGGCAGAAAGTTTAAAAATATTCACTGGAATATCGGAGGAAGGTGTGCTACAATGAGCGAAATACGAAGAAAGGCAGGTGGAAGAACATGGATTATCTGACAGAAAATGTGGCGGTCAATCTGAAACGGATCCGGCAGTCGAAAGGGATGAGTCTCGACCAGGTCTCAGAGCAGACCGGGGTCAGCAAGAGTATGCTCTCGCAGATCGAAAAGGGAACGGCGAACCCGTCGCTTGGCGTGCTCGGGAAGATTACGAGCGGCCTGCGGATTGAATTTCAGGAGCTGATTGCAACGCCGCTGGTGGATAGTTATCTTGTGACACCGGAGGATCTGGTTCCGACGAAAGAGCTGGAGGGGCAGTACACTGTGTGGACGTTCTTTCCGTATGAGGACACGCGGCTTGTGGAAATCTACCGCATCGACATCGAACCGGGCGGAACGTATGTGAGCGGCGGCCACGGAGAGAAAACAAGAGAGTACCTGGTGGTGACAGACGGCGTGATGACCGTGGAGTGCAATGGAAAAGAGCATGAGATCCACTTGAAGCAGGCATTCCGTTTCGAGACAGACCAGACCCACATCTACCGCAACAGAGGGACGGAGAAGACGAGCTGCATGTGTTTCTTTCTCGACTATCACTAAAAGCCGCAGAATAACAGGCTTTCTTTTTTTGAATGAACTGTTCAATATAATGGACAGAAGTCCACTGGAACATCAGAATAAAAAACAACGGATATGAAAAAAATACGGTGGAAGACGAAAAAACATCAAAAAAGAATAGGAAAAGCGGGTGTTAAAGAAAAAGCAAAAATAAAAAACTTTTTTAAAAAAGTAATTGACAAATATAGGGAGTGGTGCTATTGTATGGTTGTACAAAATAATAAACGAAAAACAAAGCAAAGACGCTTACCAACGAGTAGTCTTTGCTTTTTTGTTTTTTATTTAAAAAATCTTTTCAACGCTATGGGAGGATAACACTATGAGATTAAAAGACACAGGATTAACGGTTCAGGACATCAAAGACAAAGTAAACAAGTACATGATCGAGACCTACGAGCGTTTCGATTTCCTTGCAGAAACCGCAGAGGGGATGTACATGTACGACGAAAACGGAACGCCGTATCTTGACTTTTACGCAGGAATCGCCGTAAACAACGCCGGAAACAGAAACCCGAAAGTTGTTGCAGCAGCAAAAGAGCAGCTCGACGATATCATGCATACCTTCAACTATCCATACACCATCCCGCAGGCACTGCTTGCTGAGAAAGTCTGCGAGACCATCGGCATGGACAAGATCTTCTATCAGAACTCCGGTACCGAGGCGAACGAGGCCATGATCAAAATGGCAAGAAAGTACGGCATCGAGAAATACGGCCCGAACCGTTACCACATCGTAACCGCAAAGATGGGCTTCCATGGAAGAACCTTCGGTGCCATGTCTGCAACCGGTCAGCCGGGCAACGGATGCCAGGTTGGATTCGGACCGATGACCTACGGATTCTCCTACGCACCGTACAATGATCTGCAGGCCTTCAAAGATGCATGTACCGAAAACACCATCGCCATCATGGTTGAGCCGGTACAGGGCGAAGGTGGTGTTCATCCGGCAACGAAAGAGTTCATGCAGGGACTCCGGAAGTTCTGTGATGAGAACGACATGCTGCTTCTGATTGATGAAGTACAGACCGGCTGGTGCAGAACCGGTGCGGTAATGTCTTACATGAACTACGGCATCAAACCGGATATCGTATCCATGGCAAAAGGTCTTGGCGGCGGAATGCCGATTGGCGCAATCTGCGCAACAGCTGAAGTAGCAAAAGCCTTTACCCCGGGATCTCACGGAACTACCTTCGGCGGCCATCCAGTCAGCTGTGCAGCAGCACTGGCAGAAGTCAACGAACTGATCGACCGCGACCTTGCCGGAAATGCAAAGAAAGTCGGTGATTACTTCGCAGAAAAATTAGCAAAACTGCCGCATGTCAAAGAAGTCAGACATCAGGGACTGCTGGTCGGCGTAGAGTTTGATGATACCATCAGCGGCGTAGAAGTCAAACATGGCTGCCTTGACCGCCATCTGCTGATCACAGCCATCGGGGCGCACATCATTCGTCTGATCCCTCCGCTTATCGTAACCGGGGAGGACTGCGACAAGGCAGTTGCTATCATCGAAGAAACCGTAAAAGCTCTGGAAAAATAAAGAATTCTTATAGAAACAAAGAAAATCTCATAGCGTGAAAAGAACAGGACAAGGACGTCAAAAAGCAAAGAACCATGCTTCGCCCCTGTCCTGTTTTTCTTTTCATTCTGTGAATCGGAAACAACAGGTAAAACAGAGAAATTAAATGTGAGAGGAAAACGGTATGGGACATCTGGTTATCACAATCGGCTGCGAGTACGGAGCCAAAGGAAATGCCATCGGCAGGAAAATTGCGGAGGATCTCGGAATTAAGTTCTACGATCGCGATCTGGTGGATCAGATTATTGAAGAAGTCGGAATTCCGAAAGACATCATGAACCGTGTAGAAGAGGGCGGTACGATTGCCGGAAAAGGAGCCGAGGGCGATGTCCGTGGATCCTTCTCAAAATATGCGGACCTGACCGAGCGTGCGATTCATGTACAGAAGCAGATCATCCGGAAACTGGCAGAAAAAGAGGCCTGCGTCATCATCGGACGATCCGCGGATTACATCTTAAAGGACAGCAAAGATATCAAGCTCCTCCGGGCTTTTATCTATGCACCGGATGAGATCCGCATTCAGAATATCATGAAGAGCCACAGCCTTTCCGAGAGCGATGCAAAAATTCTGCTGCTCGAGAAGGACAAACGGTATCACAAGCGTCATCTGGCGCTGACCGGCAGCAACCGCGGAGACCGGCACAACCGAGACATTCTGATCAACAGTGCATTCCTTGGTGTGGAGGGCACAGCGGAATATCTCGAGGAACTGATTCAGAAGAAATACGGAAGCGGGGAGGAATAAGCCATGGAACAGAAAAAATCAGAATTTGACAAAGTATTAGGTGCATGGGATATTCTCGTCATCGCTTTCGGAGCCATGATCGGCTGGGGCTGGGTCGTATCCTCAGGAAGCTGGATTCAGAAGGGCGGCGTTGTCGGAGCTTCAATTGCGTTTGTGATCGGCGGTGTCATGATCTTCTTCATCGGACTGACTTACGCAGAACTGACTGCAGCGATGCCGCAGTGCGGCGGCGAGCACGTCTTCAGCTACAAGGCGATGGGCCCGAACGGTTCGTTCATCTGTACCTGGGCGATTATTTTAGGATATGTCAGTGTTACGTGTTTCGAGGCGTGCGCCTTCCCAACCATCATCACGTATCTGTGGCCGGGATTCCTGAAAGGCTATATGTACAGCGTGGCAGGATTTGATATCTATGCTTCCTGGGTAGCCGTAGCCGTTATTGTAGCGTTCCTCATCACACTGATCAATGTGCTGGGCGCAAAAACAGCAGCCGTTCTGCAGACGGTCCTTACCTGTATCATCGGCGGCGCTGGTATCCTTCTGATTGTGGCATCCGTGATCAACGGAGATTCCAGCAATCTGCAGGGACAGATGTTCGTCGGCGAGAGCACCGGAACGATGTTCCAGAACATCATCAAAGTTGCTGTTGTTACCCCGTTCTTCTTCATCGGCTTTGACGTTATCCCGCAGGCAGCAGAGGAAATCAACGTTCCGTTAAAGAAAATCGGTAAAATGATGATTCTCTCCGTTGTACTCGCTGTTGTTTTCTATTCCTGTGTTATCCTGGCTGTCGGCTATGTGCTGAACCCGTCCGAAATCCTGAGCTCGGAAGCAGGAACCGGACTTGTCACAGCAGATGCGATGGCGAAAGCGTTCGGTACAGCGGTTATGGCAAAAGTCATCATCGTCGGCGGTATGTGCGGTATCATCACATCCTGGAACTCCTTTATGATCGGCGGTTCCCGTGCTCTGTACTCTATGGCTGAATCCTACATGATTCCGCCGATGTTCGCAAAGCTTCATCCGCAGCACAAAACTCCGATCAACGCCCTGTTCCTGATCGGCGCGCTGACTATGCTGGCTCCGTTTGCAGGACGAGGCATGATGGTGTGGATCTGTGATGCAGGTAACTTTGGATGCTGTCTTGCCTACTGTATGGTATCTCTTTCCTTCCTGATCCTGCGGAAGAAAGAACCGGATATGCCGCGTCCGTACCGTGTTCCGGCATACAAATTTGTTGGAACGATGGCGGTTCTGATGTCCGGATGCATGGTGCTTGTTTACTGCATTCCTGGTTCCGGCGGAACGCTGGTATGGCAGGAGTGGCTGATGGTAGGCGGCTGGAGCCTCCTCGGTGTTGTATTCTTTGCAGTCTGCAAGTTCAAATATAAAGAGAAGTTCGGCAGCCTGATCGAGCTGATCTCCGACGAGGACGCAGCGTCCCTGATGCCGGAGGCAGACGATGCGGAACTCGACGTTGTCATCGATGCAGCAATCGACCGTGTCCTTGCCAAAATGGCTGGCTGAAGCTGAGATAGGATAAAACAAAGCGTGTCGGAAAGAAAAATTTTCGGCACGCTTTCTGAAAGAAAGGGGAAAAATAAGATGAATTCATTCGAATTTTCGATTCCACAGAATATTATTGTCGGAGCAGGAACGCTTGCCAAACTGCCGGAGTGTGCCAAGAAGATGGGCGGAACCCATGCGATGATTCTTTCCGGTCCTACCCTGAAAAAAATGGGCGTTGTGGACAAAGCAGCGGACAGCCTGAAAGTGGCAGGCATCGCAGCCGATATTTTCACAGATATTGAGGCGAATCCGTCTGTGACGACAGTAGAAAAAGCAACCGAGAGCTATCTTGCTTCCGGCGCAGACTTTCTCGTAGCACTCGGCGGCGGTTCTCCGATGGATGTAGCAAAGGCCGTCGGTGTGACGGCAAAATACGGCGGAAGCATCACGGAATACGAAGGCGCACACAAAGTGCCGGGAAAAATTGTCCCGCTGATTGCCATTCCGACGACTGCGGGAACCGGCTCCGAGGTGACCGCATTTTCCGTGATCACCGACCACAGCAGAGATTACAAGCTGACCGTATTTAGCTATGAACTTCTTCCAGAGTACGCGATTCTCGATCCGGAACTTTTAACTTCCGCTCCGGCATCCGTTGCGGCAGCGTGCGGTATTGATGCTTTTATCCATGCGGAGGAGGCTTATATTTCTACAGCTGCATCTCCGTTTTCCGATGCCATGGCAGAAAAAGCGATGGAATTGATCGGTAAAAATATCCGCCGTTTCGTGGCGCGCAGAACCGATCTCGAAGCCGCAGAGGCGATGCTGACCGGTTCGCTGTTCGCGGGTATTGCATTTTCCTACGCAAGACTTGGAAATGTCCATGCAATGAGTCATCCTGTGAGCGCCTTCTTCGATGTGCCGCACGGCGTGGCAAATGCCGTTCTGCTTCCGGTCATCGCAGAGTACAATGCACTGGCAGACCATGGAAGATATTTGAAGATCTACAACTACATCAGCGAAATCCCGGCATACGCCGATGAATTTGAGCCGATGATGCTGGTCGGCGCGATCCGCGAGCTGACCGCAGCCATCGGAATCCCGGCCAGCCTGACCGATGCGATCCGCCAGGCGGCAAAGGGAAAAGAAGTGACAGCAGAGGAGATCGAGAGCAAAATCGTGCCGATGGCGGTAGATGCGATGAAGAGCGGAAACATCGCCGTCAACCCGAGAGCGTCCTGTCAGCAGGACATCGAGGCGCTGTACCGGAAAGCACTGTAAGAGACAAGCTAATTTATAGAAGAAACCGTAAAGGGCGATGCTGTGAAAAGTATGTACAGAATCGTCCTTTTTCTGCTTGTCTTCCGAAAATATGTGCTGTAAAATAAATTTATCGTGCTGTTCTTACAAAACAAAGCAGCGAGGGGTGGATTTTTTTATTAAATCTTACTATTGGAGGAAGCAAAACATGGAAAATAATGTATTGCAGCAATTAAAAGAAAATATCGCAAAGGTCATGATCGGAAACGAGCGCACGATAGAGCTTGTCCTGACCTGCCTTGTTGCCAAAGGTCATATCCTGCTCGAGGATGTCCCGGGAACAGGAAAAACGGTCATGGCGAAATCCCTTGCGAAATCCGTCGAGGCAGAGTTCGGCCGCATCCAGTTCACACCGGACTTACTGCCGTCCGATGTCACCGGTCTCAATTATTTTGATGCCAAAAGCGGAGAGTTCGTCTTTTCGAAAGGCCCTGCCTTCTGCAACATTCTGCTTGCCGATGAGATCAACCGTGCAACGCCGAAGACGCAGAGCAGCCTTCTCGAGTGCATGGCTGAGCGCCAGATCACCGTGGACGGTGTGACACGGCCGCTCGAGGAGCCGTTCCTCGTCATCGCCACGCAGAACCCGCTCGAGACGCTCGGAACCTTCCCGCTGCCGGAGGCGCAGATGGACCGTTTTTTAATGAAACTTTCGATGGAAGCATTAAGCCCGGCGGAAGAGACGCAGATGATCGCCCGTTTCCTGACCGAGGAGCCGCTCGCCGAGCTGTCGTCTGTCTGCCAAAAAGAAGAAATCCGTACCCTGCAGGAGGCGTGTAAAGAAGTCTACCTGCATCCGGAACTGGTACAGTATCTCGTCCGCATCGTACAGGAGACGAGAGTCAACAGCAAAATTGCAAGCGGTGTGAGCCCGCGTGGAACACTCGCATTTTTACGTGCCGTACAGGGCCACGCGCTGGTGCAGGGACGAAACTACGTTGTGCCGGAGGACTTCAAGACCGTGGCTGTTCCGGTACTCGCACACCGTCTCACCATGCAGATCGGCGCAGACGACGGAAGAGCCGCAGAATCGGTGATCGAGGAAATTTTAAACCGCATCGATCTGCCGACCGAAAACTGGTCAGGAAGGTAACGGACTATGCTTCTTTTATTACTATTTGGAATGGCGCTCGCCTGGTTTCTGCAGAAAAAGCTGTACCAGAAAAACTGGCAGAAAAACCTGAAAATCCAGGTCAGCTTCCAGGATTCCGCGATCTATGAGGGCGAGGAGAGTACGTTAAAAGAGGTCGTCGTAAACGACAAACTGCTGCCGATTCCGGCACTCGAGCTTGGCATTTCGATGAGCCGCAATCTGGAATTCGACCGCGAGGCAAAAGCAAACGCAAGTATCACCGACCAGAGCTACAAACGCGATGTCTTTTCGTTCCTGTTTCATCAGCAGGTCACGAGAACACTGCCGTTTCAGGCGAAAAAACGAGGATTCTACGAGATCACCGGTGCGCATGCCGTAGCGTACGATCTTTTTTTCCGGGAGGGTCTTTACAGCGATTACCCGCAGCAGACACAGATGTACGTTTACCCGCGCCAGGTCGATACTGCACGGATTCAGATGATCTGCCGTGCCGTGTCGGGCATGGTTCTGTCACGGAATCGCCTGTACGAGGACCCGTTTGAATTTTCCGGTATCCGCGATTACCGGAAAGAAGATCCGATGAACCGCATCAACTGGAAATCGTCGGCACGGATGGGAGATCTGATGGTCAACCAGTTTGACGCGACGACGAGCGTGGAAGTTACGGTGCTTCTCGATATCGAGGACGCCAACATTCTGCGCGAGGAAGCGCAGGTCGAGGAGAGCATCCGCATCACGTCTTCGCTTGCGGCGCGGATGGTGAAAAACAAGATGAATCTGTGGGTGAAGAGCAATGCGAAAGATGAGGAGACCGGCGAGGAGCTGCGTGTCCATCTGGCAGCGGGCGCCGGAAAAACAGCGGAGCTGAACCGGAAACTGGCGTGCGTGCAGCTTGGGGGCAATCTCACAGGCAGCGCGGAGTTTCTGCACAAAGAGGCGGAAAAAGAGCTCACCGGCCACACCTACGTTGTCGTATCCAAAAACAGAACCGATGAGGTCCGTGAGGCGCTTCATCTGCTCTCCGGTGCGCAGAACCAGGTGCTGTGGGTGATTCCGTATCTGCCGGGCGAAGAAGTTCCGTCGGAGCAGAACCGTGCGTACACCGCAATCGGCTGGGAGGTGAAACCATGGAAATAAAAAAGACACCGGTACAGATCCCGCTGACCTGGCTTCATGTCTGGCTTTTATTCGCCGGCATCTATGGCTTTGCCGCCGGTTTTCTGGAGCTGACGGGAAGGGAGGCGCTGTATTTCTGCGCCATATCCTTATTGCTGCTGATTCCGGCCGCTGCAAGCTGGATTCTGATCCGGAAAACGAAAGCACTCTGGCAGTTTCTGCTTGGCGGAATTGCGGTCTGCGCGGTGACGTATCTGGCAGCGAAATTTTTCTGTTCCCTGTTCAGTGTGCAGGCGGCAGCGGTAATTGAAGCGTCTGTGGCGGCAAACGATGGAAAAAACAAGTTTGAGAACGGTATTTCTCCTGCATTTCTGGAGAGCCTTTCCGGCGTGATGACGGGTCTTATGGCCGCTGTGATTTTCCTGATCCGCGGCTATGTCAGAATCCGCAAAGGCCAGTTAAAGAAAGCAGCGCAGGAACTGCCGGCCGGCTCAATGCCGCTGGCGGATATGGAAGCGTGGGAGATCCCGACGCTCCTCGATGAGCCAAAGCCCCTTCATTTTCTCTGGTTTATGATACAGTATGTGATCGGTGTGCTGATGAAAATGCCGTTCTACTGGCATCTGATCTACTGGTTTTTCTTTGCAGATGTATTCCTGTGCTTCTTCTGCCAGTACCTCGACGGCATGCACGGGTTCATCCGTGACCATCAGAAAATCGCCAATCTCCCGGTGGAGACGATGCAGCGGACGGGAAAACTGATCCTGAAAATTGCAGTACTCCTTCTGGTACTGTTCGTGCTCCCATCGGCGCTCTACGGAAAGGATCCGATTGCGGAGGCGATCGCAGGATATGAGCCGAAAGAGCTGGAAAGCGATCTTACGATCGAAACACCGGAGGCCGAGACGCCGCAGGGCATGGAGCAGGCCGATCTGTCCGATATGCTGGGGGACAAAGAGTACAAACCGATGCCGCAGTGGATCCAGAATCTTTTTACGGCGGTCATGTATCTTGTGATGGTTGCCGTCGGAACCGCGGTTCTGCGGGCGATTTACCAGAGCGTAAAAAATGCGGGAAAAGCCTTCTCAGAGGATGAGGAGGACGAAGTTCTCTTCCTGCATCAGGGAAACGACGAACGGGAAAATCTGCCGTGGCGGCGGGAAAAGAAAGAGGGCTATCTCTCCCCGAATATGCGTATCCGCCGGCAGTATAAAAAAACGATCAAAAAAGCCGGAAAATACCAGCCGACCGGAGCCGAAACCCCGGCGGAGCTGGAAGAGAGAAACGAGCTTTCCGGCGACGGCATGAGACGGCTGCACGACGGCTATGAAAAAGCCCGTTACAGCCGCGAGGGCTGCACAAAAGAAGAGGCGGAAGCGCTGCGGAACTGATTTAAAACCAGTTCCCAGCAGCGGTCCACAGCCAATAGAGAAAGCCGAGCAGCCAGCTTGCAAAGACACCGTACAGAATGACAGGTCCGGCGATGGTGAAAATTTTCGCACCGATGCCGAAGACCTGTCCTTCTTTTTTATATTCAATCGCAGGAGCTGCAACCGAGTTGGCAAAGCCGGTGATCGGGACGAGCGCACCGCAGCCGGCAAAGGTGACGATTTTCTGATAGATGTTGAGGCCGGTTAAAATCACACTGCTAAGGATCAGAATCAGCGAGCACCAGGAGCCAGCGTCATCTTTGCTGAGTGAGAACTGCGTTTTGCCGATATGGAGCAGAATCTGCCCCACGACACAGATCAGACCGCCGACGATAAAGGCTTTTGCCATATTGCAGAAGAGATTCTGCTTTGGCGTCACCTCTTTGACAAACTGTTCGTATTCTTTTTTTGCCCGTTCACTTTTTAAACTCTGCATCACATCTTACCTCCAGTTCTTATTGAAATCCACTTGCAAAATAATAGAGAGAGCCCGCGATTTTCCCTGCCGCCATGCAGAGAATTACAAACGGCAGTCCGCGCGTCAGTCCGATCCGGCGGCAGAGGATCGAAAACAGGTTGACGACTTCGCCGAGCGCGATGATCCAGCTTCCCAGATAAATGCCCGCAAAAAGCCAGAACACACCGGCCGTCCAGGAGGGCAGGGAAAACGAGAAGGTGCCAAGCGAGAAAAGATCGCCGAACAGCGCCCCGGCCATACAGCAGCATTCGTAAAAACGCAGACTCTCTGCTGTCTTTGTGATGCCGGCGTACCGTGTCACGATGCCAAGGCCGATCACAAGCGCGACAAGGCCGCTCGCGATGAAAAAGCCAAGGCTAAGACCGGCTGTGATCAGCAGGATCTCTGGCAGGATTCGCATGAAAAGCCTCCTTTCCTTTACCGGAGCGGTCGTTCTGTTCGAGAATGGTCGTATCGATATCATCCTCGTAGACCCGCATTTCCACCTCGAGCGGCGTCGGGTCCTGCGTGAATTTCCGCCGTCCGAAATGGTTGAAATAGAGCACGACGCCAAGGCCGATGCCGATGGAATATGAAATTTCCAGCACCGAAAATCCGGGCGTCATCTGCGGGAGAAAACGGGTGTAAACATCCAAAAACAGCTCGCGGACGCCGATGTCGGTGTGGAAGGTCATAATGGAAAACGCAGTTCCGATAAACGTAAGGATGCCGACCAGAATCGTTTTGCACCAGCTGATCCAGGTGTTTTTCTGACGCGGATCCTCGTACGTTAAAATAAAATTCGGCTCGCCGATGTGGGTGACATCGACGTGCTCCTCGGCCTCCGTGACGAGGCGGACGAGGGTGGAGGCGGAGCAGACGTAGCGCCCGTATCCGTCATCGGGAAGATGCGCCACGCGGCGGACCTGATTGCGGGCAAGGACAGCGCCGTCTGAACAGGAAAGCTGCGCCACATCGCCGAGCGTCACGACGGGACTGGTGATTTTGATATTACGCTCCGTCTGAAGATACAGCATTTCACTCATGAAAAACATTCCTCTAAAAGTTTCTGAAACAGGATTTTTGTGCTACAGCGTACAGAGTTCCCTAAAACAGGAAAATCATGCGTAAGAATGGAAAAAACGGAAATACTGAAGGTCAGAAATGGTAAGACGCAAAATAAGAAAACGGAGGAATTTGCCGATGAGACAGATGACAGGAAAGCAGAGCATCTCGTTTGCCAAAGCCGTCTATATCGAGGGCAGCGCGGCGATTGTAGGAGAAAAGGAAAAGGATGGACCGCTGGGCGAATACTTTTCGCACACGCTTTCGGACCCGATGTGCGGGCAGGAGAGCTGGGAGGAGGGCGAGAGTGAACTGCAGCTTGCCACCGCGAAGCTGGCAATGCAGAAAGCCAATGTGAGGCCGGAGCAGATCCGCATGATTTTTGCGGGCGATCTTCTGGCACAGTCAATCGCATCATCGTTCGGCCTGGTGGATCTGAACTGCCCGCTCTACGGCCTGTTCGGTGCCTGCTCGACGATGGGAGAGGCGCTTTCGCTTGGCGCGATGGCAGTCGCGGGAGGATACGGTGACCGGGTGCTGGCGGTGACATCGAGCCACTTTGGAACGGCGGAGAAGGAGTTCCGTTTTCCGCTCGCCTACGGAAACCAGCGCCCGCCGTCCGCGAGCTGGACGGTGACGGGAAGCGGCGCGTGTGTGCTTGGAAAAACGAAGAGCAGAGTGAAAATCACGGGCGCTACGACGGGAAAAATCATTGATTACGGGCTGAAAGACAACCAGAACATGGGCGCCTGCATGGCCCCCGCTGCGTGCGATACGATTGCACAGAACCTCGTCGATTTCAACCGGGAACCGGCCGATTACGACCGCATTGTGACGGGAGATCTCGGCGTTGTGGGGCGGGAAATTCTGCTGGAGCTGCTGAAGAAAAAAGGATACGATATCTCGGAACAGCACAGTGACTGCGGCATGCTGATCTTCGATCCGGCAAAACAGGACACCGGTGCGGGCGGAAGCGGCTGCGGCTGTGCGGCATCGGTGCTGGCGGAGTATCTGCTGCCGAAGCTGGAAAACGGAGAGTGGAAGAGGATTCTGTTTGTACCGACTGGTGCGCTGATGTCGAAGGTCAGCTTTCAGGAGGGCAGCAGCGTGCCTGGTATTGCACAGGCGGTTGTAATCGAGAGGGAGGAGGATGTGTAAAATGGGAACGTTCATGGAATATTTCAATGCCTTCTGGGTCGGCGGCCTCATTTGTGCCCTGTGCCAGATTCTGCTCGACCGCACGAAAATGCTGCCGGGAAGAATTATGGTAACGCTTGTGTGCACGGGCGCGGTGTTGAGCTTTCTGGGACTCTACGATCCATTTGCAGAATACGCCGGGGCAGGCGCGTCGGTGCCGCTGCTCGGGTTCGGGCATCTTTTGTTTCAGGGAGTAAAAGATGCCGTAAAAGAAAGCGGATTTTTAGGATTGTTCCAGGGCGGATTAAAGGCGGGGGCTGTCGGAACATCAGCGGCGTTGATTTTCGCGTATCTTGCAAGCTGGATTTTCCAGCCGAAGATGAAAAAATAGCAGGTGAAAAATTGCGCAGAAGCAGGCGGACTGATATAATAAAGAAAAATGCCGCAGAAAAAAGCAGAATCGCAGCGGCAGGACGAATACAGAAAAAAGCGGGTGTTTTGCGGAAAAAACATCAAAACACCCGCGACAGGAAGAAAGGAAGTCTGCAATGAAGACAAGAGAAGAAGCGCTATCCTATGGCCTTTCCTTCCCGGACACATATCAGGAAGCACCGTTCCACGATGACAACTGGCAGCTCATCCGCGTGAAAGGAAGCAAAAAGGCATTTCTGTGGGTCTATGAAAAGGACGGAATCATTCAGCTGAATGTAAAAGCAAACCCGGAATGGCGGGACTACTGGCGCGATGCATTCGCGTCAGTTATCCCGGGATATCATCAGAACAAAGAACATTGGAACACGATTCTCCTCGACGGAACCGTACCCGATGACGCTGTGCGTACCATGATCGCCGAGAGCTACGACATCATCACGGACAGCCCGACCAAAAGAATCTATGAGGCGGTAAAGCAGATTCCGCGCGGAAAAGTGGCGACATACGGCCAGATAGCAGCGCTTGCAGGCGAGCCGAAGATGGCGCGTGCCGTGGGAAACGCCTTACATAAAAACACAGATCCGGAGCACATTCCATGCTACCGTGTGGTAAACTCCAAAGGCGAACTGGCCGCGGAATTTGTCTTCGGCGGCGCCGGGAAACAGGCGGATATGCTGGAGGCAGACGGCATTGTGCTGGAAAACGGCCGCGTCAATTTAAAGAAGTACGGCATCAACGTGGAAGAGATGCTGGCACAGCGGGAGCTGGAGCAAAACTGAAAAAATAGGATGCACAAAACAGCGAAAGACCGGAACGGCAGAGGAAAATGTCCGTTTCGGTCTTTCATTATGTTTGGCTTATAAAATTAGAAAATACAATTATTTCGCATTGAATACATACTTATCCATACGGTCAAATGCCTCTTTCACAAGCACATGCGGCAGTGCCAGATTCAGGCGGATCGCATACGGTCTGTGGAACGGCCGTCCGTCCTGCCAGATCACGCCGACAGCAACACCGGCTTTCAGCAGTGTATCCATATCGGTATCATGCTCCTTGCACCACTCCTCGCAGTCGAGGTACAGCATGTACGTTCCTTCTGGTTTGGAAAGCTTCACGCCCTTGAAATGCTCGAGAATGTAGTTGTACGCATAATCCGCATTCGATTTCAGCACTTCGCGCAGTTCATCCACCCACTGGTATCCCTCCGGACGGTAAGCGCCGATCAGCGCATGAACAGAGAGTACGTTCGGAGAATTGTAGTGAGAAAGGGACGAAGCCTTCTCCACACGGTCGCGCAGCATGCGGTTGTAGATGATGTGGTAGGAGCCTACAAGGCCAGCCAGGTTAAAGGTCTTGGACGGTGCATAAAGTGCGATGGTGCGCTCGCGTGCATCCTTCGAAACGGACTGCGTTGGGATATGTTTGAAGCCCGGCAGTGTCAGGTCAGACCAGATCTCATCGGAGATGACAACGCATTCATTTGCTTTGTAAATTTCCATCGCCTTTTCAATTTCCTCGCGCTCCCAGACACGGCCTGTCGGGTTGTGCGGAGAGCAGAAAATCGCGAAATGAATGTTGTGTTCTTTTAACTTGCGGTCCATATCAGCGTAGTCCATACGCCATACGCCGTTCTCATCCTGAACAAGATCGGAGAGAACGATATTGCGTCCGCAGTTCTCAAGAACACCGGTAAAACCGATGTATGTCGGGGAATGCAGAAGAATGGATTCGCCCGGGGATGTAAAAGCGGCAGCAGCCGAAGCAACACAGCCGAGCACGCCGTTCTCATAGCCGATCGCCTCACGCGGCAGATCTTCCACACCGTTGCGCTCTTTCTGCCAGCGGATGATGCTGTCAAAATATGCATCCGGCAGATTAAAGTAGCCAAAATGCGGTTCGTTGACTCTCGCGTGAATTGCTTCCTGAATGGTCGGAAGAGACGGGAAGTTCATGTCGGCCACCCACATCGGGATGCGGGAGAAGCCCTCTTTGACTTCCGCACCCGGAATCGGGATCTGATCGACAGCGATCGAATCGTGGCCGCTGCGGTTCATCAGAGATGTAAAATCGTATTTCATTGGTAAAAACCCTCCTTTGTGTTTGCTGTGCTCTCGAAGTAAAACCAAAAGCACATGGAAAACCGGATGCAGCTTCCTTTCCTCGCTGAAAGAAAAACCTGCAGCCGGCTGAATACAAATATTATAACACGGAGGGGAATTTTCGTAAACAAAAGAATGCTTTATTCGGCACCATTTATTCCGCGCCGATCCAGTTATCGCGGTTGATTGCTTCCGTGTGGCTGGTGCTTTCGTTCATGATTTTCTGCAGATCCGGCCGGTCATAGTTGACAATGCCCTTTCCGAGATATTCATGGCTGCCGCGCCGGAAGACGCTGACGACATCGCCTTTCTTAAAATCGCCTTCGACTGCCACGATGCCTTTGGGAAGCAGGCTCTTTGCCTGAACAGCAAGTGCTTCTGCGGCACCCTCATCGACGTAGAGGTTGCCCGCACTCGGCGCATAGAATGCCATCCACTGCAGACGCGTTTTCATGTTGTGGCCGCTGGCGGTAAAGTACGTTCCTTTTGCGGTTCCTTTCACCGCACGCACAATGTTGTTTTCCTCCGCCGAGGAGCAGATCAGAACCGGCACACCGGCTCTTGTGGCAAGCGAAGCGGCGGAGAGCTTCGTTGTCATGCCTCCCGTTCCGTTGCCCGATCCCGCACCGCCTGCCGCAGCAGTGAGCTCCGGCGTGATCTCATTTACCACGTCGATATGGCGCGCATTCGGGTCACTCTTTGGATTGGCAGTGTAGAGCCCGTCGATATCGGTCAGCAGAATCAGAAGCGATGCATGCAGCATCGCAGCCACCTGGGCAGAGAGCGTGTCGTTGTCGCCGACCTTCAGCTCCTCAATCGCGATCGTATCGTTCTCATTGATGATCGGAATCGCACCGCGCCCGAGCAGGACGGAGAGGGAGCCGAAGATGTTTTTATAGCGGCGGCGGTCCTCAAAGTCACTGCGGTTCAAAAGAATCTGCGCACACGGAATCTGGTACGCCATCAGATTTTTCGTGTATTCCTCCATCAGAAGGCCCTGGCCGACAGCAGCGGCAGCCTGTTTATCGTCAATTTTCGTCGGCCGTTTTTTAAAGCCGAGACGGGAAAAGCCTGCGGCGATCGCACCGGAGGAAACGAGAATCACATGGTGGCCTGCCGTCTGCAGCGCGGCAAGCTGGGTCGTAATGTTCCGTATTTTTTCAGCATCCATGGTTCCGTCTGAGAGTGTCAGGGAGCTGGTGCCGACTTTCACAACTATCGTCTGTTTTTCCATCATGAAAACCTCAAATGTAAGAAATGATAAGAAACGTTGTTTACGGGTGACAAAACATCAATTACAGACACTTTAACACAGTACTGTGTGAGAGTCAAGAAGATGCGGAATGGTCGTTACATTTTTCGTGAAAGATCTGCAAAAAGATAGAAATTTGTTGCTGGAATTCTGAAAAAGTATGGTAGAATAGAAAACGAGAAAAAGGTGTGTGCAGAAATACATTTTTCCTGAAAAACAAAAGAAGCGGAAAGAAGTCCGGCACACGACGGAGGGAGTCAAAGATGGAGGAAAAAACAGAAGAAAGAGGCAGAGGCTGCATGACAACGCTGTGCTACATCGAAAAGGATGACAGCTATCTGATGATGCACCGCACGGTGAAAAAGAACGATGTCAACAAGGACAAGTGGATCGGCGTCGGCGGCCATGCGGAACTTGGCGAAAGCCCGGAGGAATGCCTGCTGCGTGAAGTAAAAGAGGAAACCGGCTACACGCTGACGAGCTGGCGTTTCCGCGGTCTCGTTACCTTTGTGACAGAGGCAGAAAACAGCAAAACGGTGGAGTACATGGAGTATATGTGTCTCTACACGGCAGACGGATTTACGGGAGAACCGACTGCATGTGATGAGGGCGAACTCGCCTGGGTGAAAAAAGAGGACGTCCTGCACCTGAATCTGTGGGAGGGAGACAAAATCTTTTTCCGCCTTCTGAATGAAGACGAGCCGTTTTTCTCCCTGAAGCTGCGGTATGTGGGCGACACGCTCGCAGAAGCGGTGCTGAACGGAAAACAGATGGAACTTTTTGAGGAGCGCTCAGGCGACGGCACGCCGACCGGAACCATCGTAGAGCGCGGCGTGGCGCACAGTGAGGGACGGTGTCACGGAACGGCACATATCTGGATTGCACGGGCGAATGAGAAGAGCGGCTGTGAGGTACTGCTGCAGAAAAGGAGTGCCTGGAAAGATTCGAATCCGGGCTGCTACGATATTTCAAGCGCCGGCCATCTTTCGGCGGGCGATACGTATTTGGAAGGGGCTCTGCGGGAAATCGGCGAGGAGCTCGGCATCCACGCAGAGGCAGAGGAGCTGAGGGATCTTGGCCTGCTGGAAAAAGTATCACACGGTGTTTTTTACGGAAAACCGTTCCACGATCATGAGGTCAGCGCCGTGTATCTTTACACGAAGCCGGTCGAGGCGGAAAAACTGCATCTACAGGAGTCGGAAGTAGAAGCAGTCCGCTGGATGGATCTCAAAGAGTGCCAGAAGGCGGTAAGAGAAGGAAGCATTCCCAACTGTATTGATATACGGGAACTGGAAATGATTGAAAAAGCGTGGTTCGCCGGAGAAAAAACAAAAGATGAGGCAGAAAAAGAGGCAGCAGCCACCGCTGAAAAATAAAAAGAAATGCATGAAAAAAGTCACCGGTTCGAAATAGAACATGGTGACTTTTTTGGATATCGCGTAAATGAAATTTGTTTTTTTATTTCGCTGCTGCCTTTACCTGGCTAAACAGTCCGGATTTCTGAAGAGCCGGACGCAGTGCCATGTAGATGACAACGGAAGCGATGGTGGAAAGTACGGCGTTGATGGAAGTTGCCGCTACGTTCCAGCTTAAGGTAACCTCTGCTGCCGGTTTTCCAAGAAGAACCAGTTTGTAGAAGTAACCGATGAGCGGATCGAAGATCACATTGAACAGAAGTCCGCCGATGGCTGCAAGCAGTGCCCATTTGAAGATCTGTTTCTGATCGGTCTGCTCGTTGATTTTACCGATTTTGTGTGCGATCAGTCCTGCGATGAGGCCGATGCAGAATTTTAAGATAAAGGTCTTTGGTGCGTATACCACATAGACCGGATCGAGAAGATCTCCGATGGTCATGCCGATCGCACCGCCGATTCCGCCGTAAACACCGCCGAGAATCAGCGCACCGAGCACACAGACAGCGTTTCCGAAATGGATCGAGGTGGCATCTCCGCCTGGCAGCCAGATTTTGAACTGCAGGAAGGTGAAGACAACGTAGGAAAGGGCTGCAAAGACACCTGTCATTGCGATTTTCCAGACTTTTTCATTTTTCATAACAACGCACTCCTTTGGTATCTGGAACTTTCGTTCCTTGATTGCACCCTATTATAGGGAGTGGTGGCATGAAGAAAAAGTTCCAATTCCGGATTTTTTGACCAGACCAGTTATTTCCGGTACGATTTCATTTTTTCGTGTTCTTCTTTTAATTCTCTGTAGAGCTGCAGCGAATTCCACGCCTGGTTCTGCGTTGTGACGATGGCTTTGAGGGCGATCGGCGGCACTTTTTTCCGGCGCATTTCGGTGAGAAAAAGATCGAGTTTCCGCTCGGAAAAGCCGGCCATGACCATCATTGGTTCATCAAATCCGGCACCGTCATAGGCTTCGGGGGATTCTGCAAATGCTTTATTTCCGGCAAGAAATCCGATCGACTGGAGATACTGTTCCGGTTCCACAATGCGCACGCGGATACCGAGCTTTAAGAGAACCGGCTTTAAAAGCACAGCTGTTTTCGTTCCTTTGATCTGATATAAGAGTACGGTTTCCATGAGAAAAATCCTTTCCACGGGCAGATTTCCGGATCAAATGCGCGGATGCCCAGAACTATGATATAAGAAATGTTTTGGAAAAACAATACTTTTATGGTATCATAGGAACGTACAATTCAGAACACGATAAATTTTGAGATAAAAGAGAAAGGAAACCAATAAAATGTGGATAGCAGATGGATGGAAAGATTATGAAGTGCTGGATACGTCCGGCGGAGAAAAACTGGAGCGGTGGGGAGATTACCTTCTGGTAAGACCAGACCCGCAGGTCATCTGGAACACGAAAAAAGAAAATCCGGGCTGGAAAAAGAAAAACGGTCATTATCACAGAAGCAGCAAGGGCGGCGGAGAATGGGAGTTTTTCCATCTGCCGGAGCAGTGGGAGATCAACTATAAAGACCTGACCTTCCGCCTGAAACCGTTCAGCTTCAAACACACCGGCCTTTTCCCGGAGCAGGCAACGAACTGGGACTGGTTCGGCGATCTGATCCGCCGTGCCAACCGCCCGATTAAAGTGCTGAACCTGTTCGCCTACACGGGAGGCGCAACGCTCGCAGCGGCCGCAGCAGGCGCAAGCGTCACACATGTCGATGCATCCAAAGGCATGGTCAACTGGGCAAAAGAGAACGCTGCCGTGTCCGGCCTTTCGGACAAGCCGATCCGCTGGCTTGTGGATGACTGCACCAAATTTGTCGAGCGCGAGATCCGCAGAGGCAACCACTACGACGCGATCATCATGGACCCGCCGTCCTACGGAAGAGGACCAAAGGGCGAGATCTGGAAAATCGAGGAGTCGATTCATCCGTTCATCAAGCTCTGCACGCAGCTCTTAAGCGATGACCCGCTGTTCTTCCTTGTGAATTCTTACACGACAGGACTTGCACCGGCTGTCCTGACGTACATGATTTCCCTGGAATTAAAACAGTACAAAGGCCACGTAGAAGCACAGGAAATCGGCCTTCCGGTCAAGTCGACCGGCCTTGTTCTGCCGTGCGGTGCATCGGGAAGATGGCAGTCTGACAACGTTTAAAACATCTTTTGGAAGCGGACGTATGTCCGTCATACGAAAAACATTTGGCTGAAATTGCAGGAAATGAAGTATAAAACTGCAAAAAGTGGGATAAAATGCTGAAAAGTGTATAAAACATGCAAGTTCTCCTTGACAGAAACTCATGATCTGGTAAAATGGTCTTTAGTTGAGCAAGAAACCTGAAAAACGGGTAAGGAAAGTACAAGGGAGGACGTTTCATGAAACCGTATATCGAATGGACCAAAGAAGAATTAGTTGCCGAGAAAGCCAGACTGGAGCAGGAATTTGCAGAGGTAAAAGCAAAAGGCCTCAATCTGAATATTTCCAGAGGAAAACCTGCAGCAGCCCAGTTAGATCTCACGGAAGGAATGCTTACCGTTCTCTCGAAAAATGAAGACACCTTCGCAGAAGATGGAACCGACTGCCGGAACTACGGCGTGCTGACCGGTATTCCGGAAGCAAGAAAACTGATCGGAGATATCTGTGAGGTTCCGGCGGAAAACGTCATCGTTTACGGAAACGCCAGCCTTACCATTATGTTTGATACCGTAGCACGTTCGTTCCTGAAGGGCGTTGCAGGCTGCACTCCGTGGAACAAGCTGGACAAAGTAAAATTCCTCTGTCCGGTACCGGGCTATGACCGTCACTTCGGTGTAACCGAGTACTTCGGCGTTGAGATGATCAATGTTCCGATGACGCCGGAAGGACCGGACATGGACATGGTAGAAAAACTCGTTGCAGAAGATGACGCCATCAAGGGAATCTGGTGTGTACCGAAATACTCCAACCCGCAGGGCTACACCTACTCCGATGAGACCGTCAGAAGATTTGCAAACCTGAAACCGGCAGCCAAAGACTTCCGTATTTTCTGGGATAATGCATATATCATCCATCACCTGTATGATGACAGACAGGATCACCTGCTGAACATCATCGAGGAGTGCGAGAAAGCCGGAAATCCGGATATGGTCTATGAGTTCGTATCCACCTCGAAAGTAAGCTATCCGGGAGCCGGAATTGCAGCTCTCATTTCTTCTGAGGCAAACATCAAAGAGGCACAGGAGTACATGAACTTCCAGATCATCGGTCATGATAAACTGAATCAGCTGCGCCATGTAAAATTCTTCCAGAACCTGGACGGCGTGATGAATCAGATGAAAAAGCATGCTGAGATCTTAAGACCGAAATTCGAGGCAATTCTGCAGGTAATGGATCAGGAGCTGAGCGGCCTTGGCATCGCTTCCTGGACAAAACCGAACGGCGGATACTTTATCTCCTTCGATGCGATGGAGGGATGCGCAAAGAAGATCGTTGCAAAGGCAAACGAGGCCGGTCTTACCATGACAGGCGCGGGCGCAACGTATCCATATCACAACGATCCGCAGGATTCCAACATCCGTATTGCACCGTCTTTCCCGACACCGGAAGAGCTGGAAATCGCAGGTCAGGTATTCGTGCTGAGTGTCAAACTGGTCAGCGTGGATAAGATTCTGGAAAGCAAATAACAGATAAGTAAAAATACAAAAGCCGGATTCTCCCGGGGGACACAGTTTTTGTGAACTCTGGTGTGGGAGTTCCGGCTTTTTTCTATTAGAAAGTTAAAAAGAAATTTTCTATGGGACAGAAAGGAAAAACATGAAAAAGAAAGTAATAGGAATTGCCGCAGGAATCATACTCCTTGCGGCCGCAGGCAGTTACGCGGGCGTGGGGCATTACTATGCATCCCACTTTTTCCCGAAAACCGCGATCAACGGACTGAACTGCGCAGGGCTGACCGCAGAGCAGGTCAAAGAGGAAATTCAGAAGCACATTGTGGATTATACACTCAGCATTACCGAGCGCGGTGGAAAAACAGAGACATTAAGCGGCACGGAGATCGGCCTCACGTATGTGGACGACCACGCGGTGGAAAAACTGCTGGAGTCCCAGAATACTCTTGCATGGCCTGCATTCTATTGGAAAGAGAAAGAAAACCAGGTGGCGGCGGACTCTGTCTATGACAAAGAAATGGTGCAGGAAAAACTGCAGACGATGGAAGGGTTTCAGGAAGAACAGCAGGAAGCGCCGACGGATGCGTATCTGACGGATGACGGAACCTCGTACGTTATTGTGCCGGAAACAGAGGGCGAGCAGGTGGACTATGAGAAGGCGGAGCAGGCTGTCATCGAGGCGCTGGATGCCGGAGCGGCGAGCGTGGATCTGGAAGAAAAAGATGTTTACCGGAAACCGGACATTACGCAGGATGATGAAGCACTGAATGGGAAAATGGCGGAACTGAACCACCTGACAGCGGCGCGGATCACGTATGCAATCGGTGAAAACAGCTATGCCATAGACCGGGCGACCTTACAGAGCTGGCTCGTACAGGGGGAGGATGGAACCTACACGATTTCGCAGGACGAAGCGGCAGCTTTTGTGCGCCATATGGCGTATGAGACGGACACCTTCGGGCTGGCGCATACCTTCAAAACGAGTCTTGGCGCGACCATTAACCTGAATGCGGGCGGCGATTACGGCTGGTGCATCGACAAGGAGGAGACGACGCAGGCACTTCTGCAGGCGATCGAGGACGAAACACAGGGAAATCTCGACCCGGTTTACCTCTATACGGCCAATGACCGCTCGGCCAATGATATCGGAAATACATACGTCGAGGTGTGCATTTCCAAGCAGAAAATGTGGTGCTACAAGGATGGCGTTCTGGTGACGGAAACACCGGTCACAACGGGCAATCATGCGACGGGCTATGACACTCCGGCAGGCAGTGTCTGGGCGGTGGATGCGAAAAAAAGTGACTGTGATTTCAAGCTCTATCCGAGCCATGTCATGTTCTGGCTTCCGTTTAACGGCGACGTCGGAATCCACGATGCGAGCTGGCGTACCGAGTACGGCGGGGACATCTATCTGACGAACGGATCCCACGGATGTGTGAATACCCCATACACAGAAGCAGAAAAAGTGTTCAATGCTATTGAAATTGGTGACCCGGTTATCGTATACTATAGCCTGGATGATGTAACCGGGCCGCAGCCTACACAGAAAAACAGCCTGTAGGAAAAACGCTTAAGCATCACAGCAGAAGCACATCAAATAAAGGAGATTTTGATAGATGAAAATAGTAGTATTAGCTGGAGGAACCAGCACGGAACGTTCGGTATCCATTACATCGGGAACTATGGTCTGCAAGGCACTCCGCGAGAAAAACCATCAGGCAGTTCTGGTAGACGTTTTCTGCGGTATCGATGTGAAGGGGAACCTGGAAGATGTATTTGCAGAGGAGGCGTACGATATAGACAAAGCAGCAGAATATATGCACAGCTTTGATGCAGGATTAAACGAAATGATCGAATCCCGCCGCAGATTTTTCGGACCGAACGTACTGGAACTCTGCGAGGCAGCGGATGTTGTTTTCCTTGCCCTGCATGGCGCAAACGGAGAGGACGGAAAGGTACAGGCTACGTTCGATCTGCTCGGCATTCCGTATACCGGAACGGGCTATTTAAGCAGCGCCCTCGCAATGGACAAATCCATCACAAAACAGTTCTTCCGTGCACACCATGTGCCGACCCCGAACGGCGTGACCCTGAAAAAAGGCCAGGAGAGCGAGCCTTTGTCCGGCTTTGGCCTGGAGCTTCCGGTTGTCGTAAAACCGTGCTGCGGCGGTTCCAGTGTCGGTGTCTATATTGCACACACGAACGAAGAATACTGGCAGGCTATGAAGGATGCTTTCTCCTACGAACCGGAGGTTGTCGTTGAGGAGTATATCGAGGGAAGAGAGTTCTCCGTTGGCGTGGTAGACGGAAAGGCTTACCCGATCATCGAGATTGCACCGATCGAAGGCTTCTATGATTACACGAACAAATACAAAGCCGGAGCTACTGTTGATACCTGCCCGGCCGTACTGACGGAGGAGCAGACGAAAGAAATGCAGAAGCACGCAGAGGACGGCGCTGCCGCTCTCGGTATCGAAAACTACTGCCGTCTCGACTTTATGATGCGCAAGGACGGAAGAATGTACTGCCTCGAGGCAAACACCCTTCCGGGCATGACCCCGACCAGCCTTCTGCCGCAGGAGGCACAGGTACTCGGCATTTCCTATCCGGAACTCTGCGAGCTGCTGATCCAGCTTTCTCTCAGAAAAAGAGGTAACAACGCATGAAAAATATGACACTTGCGCACATCACAGAGGTGTGCGGCGGAATCTACTTCGGACCGGAAGAAAAGAAAACAGCGGAAGTCACGGATATCGTGACGGACAGCCGGAAAGCGGGAGAGGGAAGCCTCTTCGTTGCAATTCCGGGTGAGCGTGTGGACGGCCATAAATTTATCCCGAACGTGGCTTCCCAGGGCGCACTTGCTGTCATTTCCGAGCAGAAACTTGAAACACCGCCATGCCCGTATATCCTCGTGAAGGATTCCATGGAGGCCATTAAAGCAATGGCAGAATACTATATGCAGCAGCTCAATATTCCGGTTGTCGGCATTACGGGAAGCGTTGGAAAGACCAGCACGAAAGAGACGATCGCGTCGGTGCTGGCGCAGAAATACCGTGTGCTGAAAACGGATGCGAACTTCAACAATGAGCTGGGTCTGTCGCTCACTGTTTTCCGTCTGCGTGAGGAAGATGAGATGGCGGTTCTCGAGATGGGAATCGACGATTTCGGCCAGATGCACCGTCTGGCGAAGATCGCACGCCCGGAGACCGCAGTCATTACGAATATCGGCTGGTGCCATCTGGAAAATCTGAAGACGCGAGACGGTATTTTACAGGCGAAGACCGAGATCTTTGATCATCTGCGTGAGAACGGGCACATTATCATCAATGGGGACGATGATAAGCTGTCTACTGTTGGAACGGTTCACGGCATCAAGCCGGTTCATTTCGGATTGGATGAAAAGAACGAATATTATGCCGATGAGATCGAGAGCCAGGGCTTCCGCGGCATTTCCTGCCGGATTCATACCCCGCAGGGGAGCTTTTCTGCACTGATTCCGATCCCGGGCCGCCACATGGTCTACAATGCGCTGGCCGGAACCGCAGTCGGATGCACGTACGGGCTGACGCTGGAGCAGATCAAACAGGGAATCGAGACACTGCAGTCGGTGAGCGGAAGATTCCACATCATCGAGACAGGAAAATACACCGTTGTCGATGACTGCTACAACGCAAACCCGGTTTCGATGAAGGCATCTCTCGATGTTCTGAAAGAGGCGAAGGGAAGAAAAGTGGCCGTGCTCGGCGATATGGGAGAGCTTGGAACCGATGAGGCAGCACTCCACGCCGAAGTCGGCACACACGCCGGAACCTGCGGCATTGACGCCCTCTACTGTGCGGGACCGCTCTGCGAGCATCTTGCAAAAGCGGCAAAAGAGGCTGATTCGAAGCTTGAGGTACGCCACTTTGCAGACCGCGAGAGCCTGATGGCAGAACTGCCGAAGCTCTTACAGGACGGCGATCAGATTCTGGTAAAGGCATCGCATTTTATGGAGTATGGAAAGATTGTGGAGATGCTTGAAACAGCACAGAAATTATGATAAAATTTTAAACTGGAAAGTACCCATGACAGGGTGGTAGCCTCCCGAGCTAATGAATACATAGGAAGGGAGGTGGCGTAAATGACAGCATACGAAATTATTATGGTTTTTCTGGGAATCTTAGCTTTACTGATTTCCTTCGGAGGCTTCATCATTGCGTTGCTTACCTTTCTCGATAAGAGAAATAAGCGAAAATAAAAATGCCTACCCCGTCGGCAAACGGGATAGGCGGTGTTCGTAAGAACATTTAACCCTTTTCTCGAGAGCATCCACTTTGGAGTGGGTGCTTTCTTTTTATATATTTATTATATCGCAGGGGTCTGGCATTTTCAAGCATTTTCTTTCAATTGTTCTAATAGAATGTTTTTCGTATAATTTCCAATCTCTTTTTTCTCTTCCTTCGTAAGCTCGCCCGGAATGATCGGCTTGCCGTACGTTACGGTAACGTGGGTACCGCGGATCTTCGGGAAATGTGCTTCCAGAATTTCTCTGGATCCGGAAATCGAAAGCGGAATGATCGGGCAGCCGGTTTTCGTTGCCATCTTGAATGAACCGTTGTGGAACTCGCCGAGCTCCAGCTCGCTCTCCGTCTTGCCGCGGGTACCCTCCGGGAAGATACAGATGGAAGTGCCGCTCTTGATCTCCTCACATCCGGAGAGAATCATCTGCAGACCCTGCTTGATGTCGGAACGGTCGAGAAACAGGCAGTGGATGAGTTCCATCCAGTTCTTTAACAGCGGAATGCGTGAAAGTTCTTTTTTGGCGACAAATCCGCAGGAACCCGGAACCGTTGTATAGGTTACAAGGATATCGAAATAGCTGCGGTGATTGCCGATGTATAGAACAGCCCGGTCCTTCGGAATATTTTCCTGACCTTTTACGGTGATCTTCGTGCCGGAAAAAAACAGAATTACGCGAAAAATCCAGCGGATCAGGGAGCGGCTTACCTTGTCACAGACCTCCGGCTTTTTCTTCCGGATCAGAAGCAGAACAAGAAGCACCGGGATCGACAGAATCAGATACAGAAAAGCGGTCAGAATGACCAGAATAAAACGAATCATGAATCTTTTTCTCCTCTTGGTAAAAATAGTGGTATTCAGTTATTGCGTACTTTTCAGTATACGTCATTGACGGGGCATGTTGCAATAACTTTCGTCTTTTTCAGAAAAAGATTTTGCGTCATAGAAGACTGCGGCCCGTCATACAATGGATAGAAAGAGCAGGAAGCGGCGTTTGGAATGATGAAGAAAAAGAGACGGGGAAGAGTTCTTCTGGCGGCGGTGATTCTGATGCTCCTGGCATCGTGCCGGATCACAGATGTGAGCGAGGGCGAGCGGAAAGAACTGTCGTATGCGATTGTAAAGCCGGGCGATTTTCCGCCGGAAATCGATCAGATTTTGCGCAGGAAAAAAGAATCCGCGTTCCAGATGGCGTACGAGAGCGGGGACGATCTCTACATACTGCGCGGCTACGGAAAGCAGAAAAGCGGAGGCTTTTCCATACAGATCGAAGAAGTATCGAAATCGGAAAACGCCGTTTTCGTGCGGACAAAACTCGTCGGACCTGCCGCAAAGGAGGAGCAGAAAGGCGCCGCCTCCTGCCCTTACGTCGTGCTGAAAACGAAAGCGGCGGCGGGAATCTCAGTCGTATTTGAGGATTAGAGTGGGAGGAGCCTTATGGATTTTGTAAAAAAGATTCTGCATCAGATCAGCAGAAAAAGCGAAGCGGTGTCACAGATTACGTTTGATGAGGACTACAATGTGCCGGACGCACGGCCCGATGTGGGGCGGATGATTCAGAAAAAAGGCGAGGTGACGATCGGGGATGTGCAGATTTCGGAAGGAAAAGCGCGTGTATTCGGCGGCCTCGCCTTTCATCTGCTGTACGTCTCCGACGGCGAACGGCGCCGGATCTGCCAGCTCTCCGGCGAGCTTCCGATCGACGAGACGATCCATCTCGATGGTCTGACCGGCGGCGACAAGGTCTGCATCACCTGGGAAGTGGAAGATCTGAACCTGCATCTCATCAACTCGCGGAAGCTGGGCGTGCGCGCGATCGTCACGCTGCACGCGTGGATCGAGGAACTGTGCGACCTTGCCGTGCCGATGGAAATCCGCGGGGAGAGCGACGTCGCGGTAAAAAGGCAGGAATACCGCGTGGTTGAGCTTGCAGTGCAGAAAAAAGATGTGCTGCGTGTCAAAAAGGAGCTTACGATTCCGTCCGGCAAGCCGGAATTGCACGAGATTCTCTGGCAGGATCTGGAAGTGCGCGGTCTCGATCTCCGCTCTGAGGAGGGGCGGGTCAGTGCGCAGGGAGAACTCTTTGTCTTCTGCCTGTACAGCGACGGCGAGGAGGATCACCCGCTGCAGTGGGTGGAGCAGGCGCTCCCGTTCCAGGCAGAAGTGGAATGCCAGGGCTGCATCTCCGAGATGATCCCGCGGATCGAAAGCACACTCGGCCAGACCACACTCGAAATCCAGCCCGATTCCGACGGCGAGGAGCGGGTCCTGCAGGCGGAGGCCGTACTCGAACTTGACATCTGTCTGTATCAGGAAGAAACCGTATCACTTCTGCAGGACGTTTACCATCCGCACCGAGAATGCATTCCAAAAGTGCAGGAGGAGACTTTGGAGAGCCTTCTGATCCGCAATTCCTCCAAATGCCGCCTGACCGACAAACTGCAGATGCGCGTGCCGAAAAATAAAATTCTGCAGATTTGCCACAGCGACGGCAAAATCAAGATCGACGAGGAAAGAAACGTAGAAAACGGCATCGAAGTAACCGGTGTGGTGGAACTCAGGGCGCTCTATGTCGTGAGCGACGATGAAATGCCATTCTACGCCGCCGAAACCGCCCTCCCTTTCCGCCACACCATCGAAGTCCCGGAAATCGGACCGGACTGCCGCTACGAACTCCAGTCCTCCATTGACCAGCTCTCCACAACCATGCCGGACAGCAGCGACATCGAAGCCAAAGTCGTACTGAACCTGAACGCCCTCGTATTCCGCCGTAGAAAAGAGATGGTAATGCAGTACGTCGAAGAAAAAGACCGAGATCCGGAAGAACTGCAAAGCCTCCCGGGCATCACCTGCTACTTCGTCAAGCCGGGGGATACCCTGTGGGATATCGCAAAGAAATTTTATACGACAACGGAAAAAATTCGGGAACTGAACGACCTTAAAACCGAAAATCTTACGCCGATGCAGCAGCTTTTAGTAGAGCGGGTATAGTAGGAAAAGACAGCCTCCTGCCTTAAGAATGGAGTCAATCCATCAGGCAGGAAGCTGTCTTTTTGTGAGTTAACGAAATTACAATATTTTGATATGAGAAGCTTTTAAATCAATCAATCTTTGCGCATAGCCCGTAATCCGTGATATCTGCTCTGAGGTATAGCCCGCAGAAAGATATTCTGAGAAAGTGTCATCAGGCAGGAGCAGCTCAATGGCAAAGGTATCAGCTTCGGTTTCATATTCTGCCGTTTTTAAATGAGTTCTGGTATCCATAAAGATGGCATTTGCCTTTTTATGGAGAAACAAATGCCCAAGTTCGTGTGCCAGAACCAGTGTGCGCTCCTGCTCGGAAAGAGTTTCATCGAGATAGATGATATGGTTTCTCTGAAAATACTGATAAAAACCACGGACTCCGCTTAAAGGAGCATCCACGAGAATCACATTCAGTCCACGGACAATTTCAAAAGGATTCCGTGACTGGAATCGGTGAGCGATCTGATTCGCTCTTTTTTTTATGTCCATAGACATCAGTCCTTTTTATATTTTTTCGGTGTGTATTTTTCTTTGTTCTTCTTTTTTGCGAGTTCCATACCGATCTGCATTGCCGAAAGAATGGAATCGATGGCTTCCGGGGAAGCGGGATCGCCGTCAAACATCAGCCCCTCCTGAGAAAGAAGCTGTTCTTTGGTGCGGGCGAGGATTTTTTCAATATCCCGTTCGTCACGGGAAGTCAGTACCGGATCTGGTGCAGGTTCCTCTCCGTACATCAGATATTGAGGGGAAAGACTCAGATAGTCGGCAATTTTGGAAAGACGCTCAGCGGGGAAGGATCCTTTTTTTAGCTGACCGACATAACCGTTGGAAAACCCAAGGTCTTTTTCCAGCTTCGATATTGGAATTTTCCGCTCTTTACAGATTTGCTTTACACGTTCTACGCAGTTCATAACATACCTCCAATAAAAAAAATAGATAAAAGCCTAAAAAATGTATTGACAAAATAGAGAATACTCTATATAATGAGATCAAATTTAGAGAAAAACCTAAAGATAGAGAAGATTATATTTCTATATTAGAGTTTCCATAGAGAAAAGTCAATAGGTGATTCTCTAAATTTAGAACTTTATCAGAAGCGCGCAGATAAAGTATTTACGAAACCAGAAACAATACAGGATGAAGAAAAAGGAGAAATTAAAATGAGTCAGAAAACAGATCGCGTAATCGCGGAAATTTTACAGAAACGAGACCGTTTTACCAAAAACTTCCGAACAGAAAATCATGGCGGTGCAGCCGTCATTTACGGATACCCGGTTCATTATAAAGAAGGAGAAGAGTGGAAGGAAATTGATAACAGACTGGAAAAAACAGAAAACGGTTATCAGAACCATGCATCCCGGGTAAAAGTCCATTTTGCAGAAAGCAGTAATGCAAATGAAATGGTTACTATTGAAAAAACGGGAAGAAAACTGAGCTGGGGATTTCTGGCAGAAAAGCAGAAAAAACAGAACATCCGAAGCCAGGCGGCAGTACAGGCACAGAAGCGTGAAGCTGTATTTCAGCCGGAAAATCTCTATCCGACAGAAGAAGGAATGCAGAACAGAGCCGCAGTGCAGAAAACAGAAGAAAAAAGCGTGGAGCAGGAAAATCAGGAAAAAATGAGTGTTCCGGGTCTTGTGGCTGCCGGACATTATGCAGAGATTGCAGAGAATGTAGATCTCGAATACAAAATCATCGGAGAACAGGTAAAAGAAAACCTGATCTTAAAATCGGTAAAAGCAGCAGCTCTTGAATATTCGTTTTCCCTGCAGTTCCCGGGGATGATGATTGTCATTCGGGAAGACGGAGGAATTGACCTGATTGATGAAGAAACAGAAGAAGTTTTTTATTATTTTGCCCCGCCGTGTATGTACGATGCAGCCGGAAATTATTCGGAACAGGTACACTATGAACTGGAAACCGATGCGGAGCAGCATTGCAGTATTTTAAGCGTCGTACCGGATCAGACATGGCTTCAGGACGAAAACCGAGTATATCCGGTTGTGATTGATCCATCGGCAGAAACCTCGAAAACAAATAGGGCAATTGACGATACGTTTGTCCGAGAAAAAAGTCCGGACAGCGCGGTGGTAGCTTCTTATGGTTCTTTTACCGTAGGCCATAACCGGGAATATGGAAAATGCCGTTCTTTCCTGAAATTTACCAGCTTGCCTGCAATGGAACCTGGAGCGGTTATCTACGATGCAAAAATCTATGTATGGCAGTACCGGTATTCTTCGGACAGCAACCAGCCGTTTTTTATTACCGCCCATAAAGTAACGGGAGGATGGAATCCGGGATCAACCACATGGAACAATCAGCCGGCATATCAGTCGAATGTACTGGATTACTGCAGTGTAAAGCAGGTACAGTCCGGTAATACAATTACCGTTACACCGTGCGGATTCAACGTAACAAAACTGGTGCGTGAGTGGTACAACACAGGGGTAAATCATGGAATTGTTATCACGGCACAGAATGAGACACCATATCAGGAAGCCGTTTTCATTTCTTCTGATTATCCATCCAATAACTCTTATGGAATTACTTCCGAGTATTTCCCGCAAGGAATCTTTTATTACCGTAGTACAACAGGACTCGAGGACTATTACAGCTACCATGAGCAGGATGCCGGACGCGCAGGCCATGGCTATGTTAATGACTTCAATGGAAACCTTGTATGGGTGCATGAAGATGCGTCAACCAGCGGTGGGCTGCTGCCGATTCATATCCGTCATGTGTATAATCTGTCAGAACGGAGTAAAAACAACCGTATGGGAAAAGGCTGGAGAATGAACTTCATCCAGGAAATGGAAGCCACAGGAAACGCAAACTTCCCGTATGTCTACACAGATGGAGACGGAACCCGACATTACTTTTATAAAGACACAGCGGATGGAAATAAATTAAAGGATGAAGATGGCTTTGGATATGAGCTGACGCAGACAAGTTCTTCTGACGGAGATTCTTATTACATCATGAAGGACAAAAACGGCTGGGAATATGCGTTTGGTCAGGACAAATACATGCGGAGTATCAAGGATTCCAACGGAAATCTGCAGAAAGCGCAGTATGGTCCGTCCACAGCAGGTAACTATCTGGCATATCTGATTGATCCTACCGGTGCAAGAATGGACTTCAGATATGGAAAAGATAATAATCTGGGCAATCTGAATGCGAATGGAAGAAGCATTTATTTTTCCTATGACAGTGCAGGACATCTGACCAGAATTAGTTATCCGGATAATAAAAGTACGGAATTTTTCTACGATGGAGATATTCTGGTGAGCGTACAGAATAATGATGGGCGACAGATTTCATATAAGTACCAGGATGACTGCGGAGTAAAACGAGTGTCAGAAGTTTTTGAACATACAGGACCACAGAATGGGCAGAGAATGAAAATTTCCTATCGAAATGGAAATACTACGGTGTTTGAAACACAGGGATTGGATGGAGAAATCAGTCGGACAGGTGATAATCGAAAGTTTACCTACCACTTTGACAATTTCGGCTGCCCGGCGGATGTGTCGGATGAAGATGGTGCTGCAAACAGTTATCAGTTTTTACGGGAAGGACGAAAGAATAACAAGCTGAGCATGACAGGAACTTTACAGAAAGCCGTCAGGAACCGAATGGATCCAGAACCATTTTTATTACAGTGGAATCAGATTAACACAGGAAATGAAAATGCAGTTATTGGATTTAGAGCGTTAGGGGGATTCCCTTCGGGAACTTTTTGTACAATAAATAAAGATACCGTAAATGGTAGATATGGATACTCTAAAACGTATACGTTAGAAAAAGGAACTTATACTTTTTCCTGTTATGTTAAGGTTGAAAAATGTGTACCAGATCCGGAGAAAAAGCGTTCCGAATGCGGTGCCGGAATTTTACTTTCTTCCGGAAATACAGAGAAAATGGATCTGGTAACAGAGGTGAAAGATACAGATTCGGATGAATGGACTCGTGTATCGGTAACTATTACGATTGCATCTCAGACGGAGGTAACTACCGCGTTTTTCTTGGATAATATGCAGGGATGGGCTTGTTTTTCCTGTTTCCAGTTGGAAAAATCAATGGCAGCAAACAAATTTAACATGCTGCACGATGCATTTTTCGAAGATACATTTGACACAACAGGGGAATATGGCTGGAAATTAAGTCAGGGAGAAAGTGCAGACCAGATTGTAACAGATTCAGTTAAAGGTAAATGTGCAAGATTACGAGGTAACTTGTCCAAAGATAAGAGCCTGATGCAAACCGTAAAGGTGAGCGGAAAAGAAGGCGATGTATTTGTGCTCGGATGCAGTGTGAAAGCAGACGCCATTCCGGGCCGAACCTTCCGTGTTCGTGCAGTGGTTCATTTTACCGACAAAACAACGACAGAGACAATTGTGAACTGCAATCCGTATGTGACAGAGTGGCAGTTTGTCAATGGCGTAATCCTGACCAGGAAAGATGGTTCCACAACAAATAAGACCTACGAATCCATTCAGATCTATCTCGAATACCAGAAACAGCAGAATGATGCATTCTTTACCGGCTTACAGCTGATCCGTGATGATGCGGAAAGTTACGTGTATGATGCAAATGGAAATATTGTAAGTGCCAAGACAGCAGCGGAGCAGAATGCATTTATCTGCAACAAAACAGACCTGCTTTCCAAAATGGTTAAAGTGACCGGCTCTTCGTTTGAGTATGAATATGATGGAAAGAAAAATATGACAGCGGCAAGAAATTCAGAGGGAGTTCAGTACCGTTATACCTATGATAACAAGGGAAATCCGCAGGACGTAGTGATTCATCATGACAGGGTAAGTACGTCGGTAATGGCTGGCAGAAGTTATTATATTCGCCACAGAAAATCTGGTAAGTATATCGATGTAAAAGATGCATCTAATAAAGATGGAGCAGCAGTTCAGCAGTATGAGTTTTCGGGAAGTTCGGAGCAGAAATGGCGTATTGAGGATGCCGGAGAAGGATATATTATTTTCAAAGCATTTGACGGAAATGAGACATATGTACTGGATATCGGAACGGATGCAAATGGGGCAAAGGCGAAGTTAGCTGCATACGCAAACAAAGATTCACAGAAATTTCGTATCAAACCAGTAGGAGAAGGAATGTATTTGATCACAAGTAAAATTTCTAAGGACAAAAAAGCGATTGATCTTCCGAGAGCACAGCTTGATAATTCGATTCAGTTACAGATTTGGGATCAGTCAGAAACACATCCGAATCAGCAGTGGTATTTTGAGCCTGTTGCATATGAACGAAAGAGTGACCAGCCGATTTCCGGCGGGATTTATATGATGCGTCTTGGATACAGTGGACAGTATATGCAGGTAAATGGAACAACAGCGGGATCAACAGTTGTTCAGAATCGGTATTTAGGAAAAGAAGCACAGATGTTTCTGATTCATGGAGATGAAACAGGTGGATTTTTCCTGGAACCGGCCAATGCAGAGGGAAAAGCACTTTCTATGGCTTCGGATGGAACACTCACGCTGCAGGTGAAAAATACATCGGACAGCAAACAGAAATTCTGGTTTGAAGTGAGTGAAGAGGATAAAAATAATTATTGCATCAAACAGAACAGCCGGTATTTTATGATTCCAAGTCTCTCACATGAAGAGAATACAGCAATTAACGGAGCATATCCAACAGTAGAAGCCATGAGTCCACAGGAATTTATTTTGGAGAAATGCAGCGAACGTATGACGGCGCAGTATACCTACACGGCAACCGGCCGAAATGTAAAAACACTGACAGATGCCAGAGGATTTGTAACAACAAACGAATACGACAGCAAAGAACGCCTGCTGACGGGAGTTACCGATGCAAAAGGGAATAAGGTAACGTATACGTATGATACCAAGAATGACCTTCTGACCGGTGCGACGGCTTCTGATGGAACAAATACGGTAAAACTGGGTTATACGTATGATGAAGGTGACCGGTTAAAAACGATTGCCCACAATGGATTCGAGTATACCTATGAATATGATTTCCTCGGAAATCAGACCAGAATTCTGGCAGGCGGAAATGCACTGGAAGAATACGATTATCTTCCGTCGGACGGACCGCTCAGCGAAGTAAAGTATGCGACAGGAGAAGTGCTGAAAAACAGCTATGACAAGTACGAGCAGATCGTGGAGCAGAAGTGGAATGGAACGACAGTCTTCCGAAATATCTATGATGACTATGGAAATGTATTTTACCATGAGGATCTGGAAAACGACAGAAAGATTTTCTTTGACTATGACATGATCCAGAGAATGGCAGGATACCGCACAACAGATGGAGAAACGGCGCGCATTCAGTATGACAACAAGAACAGACGCACAGGCATGGTACATCAGATTGATGACAGCAAAATTTCAACATCGTGCGTATTTGGAGAGGTTGGAAAAGCACAGGCACCGGATGTGATTTATCAGATCAAGGTAAATGATGCAGTCAAAATTTCGTATACCTTTGACACGTTATGTCGTGTTACCAGAAAAACCATTCATCTGAAGGACAAAACATATCCGGTCGACTATACCTTTGTGCCGGGAAGAAAAGCGGGAATTACAACCTTGCTTCTCAAAGAAATCAACAATAACGGAAAGAAACTGTCCTTTGTTTATGATGCTGTGGGAAATATTGTTACGATTTCCGAGAATGGTGTTCAGAAAGTAAAATATACGTATAATGCTTTGAGTGAACTGACCCGTGTGGATTCTGCATGGGAAAATAAGAGTATTACGTATACCTACGATGCCGGAATGAATATGACGTCCAGAAAAGAGTATTCCTATACAACGGGAGCACTGGGCAATGCGGTAAAGACAGATCTGTTTACCTACCGTGCTTCAGGATGGAAAGATCAGCTTATTTCCTATAATGGCAGCAGCATTTCCTATGATGCGGTCGGCAACATTACAGCTTATCAGGGAAGAACACTGACCTGGTACAGAGGAAGCCTGCTGCAGAGTCTGACCTTAAACGGAAAGAAAGCAGTTTACCATTACGACAGCGAAGGACACAGAGTCCAGTGGAAAGACCTGAACGGAATCAGCCATAAGAACTACTGGTGCGGAAACAAACTGATGGGAACGAAGTATGGAGATGTACTGGTTCAGTTTGTTTACGGTGCGGATAAATCCCCGCTGATGCTGAAAAAGGGAGAAAAAGAGTATTATTACTTGTACAACAGCCAGAATGATGTCATAGGACTGATTGACAGCGATGGAAAACAGGTAGTAAACTATTCTTACGATGCATGGGGAAAACAGACTGGTCTGACCGATATCAGCGGAGAAAATATCGGAAAACTAAACCCATTCCGTTATCGTGCTTACTGCTACGATGACGATACCAAACTCTATGTCACCGCCAGCCGTTATTATGATCCGGAATTGTGCAGATTCCTTTGTGCGGACAACTTTGATGCTGTAAAAGCGAAAATGTTTAGCATGAATGGAAAGAACCTTTATGTGTACTGTTGCAACAATCCGGTGAATGCGGTAGATGATGATGGTGATTTTGGAATTTTAATGCTGGCATTCCCAGGAATCGATCCCAGAAAAGTAGCATGGAATATCTTAAAAGATGTATTTGTATATGCGGTACAGTGCGGAATGGCGAATGAGAAAGTAACCTTAGAAGGAATTGCAGAGGTGGCCATAGAAAGTGCAATCAGTAGTGTTTTGGGAGATAGCCAAGGAATTATCTTTTCAGTAGTAGTAAGTGGTTTGAAAGGAGGATATTTAGAGTATCAGGAATCAGGAGATATGGCAAGAGCAATGGGGGCAGGATTTTACGATGCTATAATGACCTTGTTAGAACCTAAAACGTATAACGCATATGTAAAAAATGAAACTATTGAGAATGCATTGGGTGCTTTTACAGACTTTTTTCAGTCTCCATTACTGAGCTATCCCAAAAGCGGTGTTTTGGATGGAGTGTTTGGAAAACCCAAGAAACAGGCAAATAAAAATGGATCAACACTTAAGAAAAACAGCAACATCAACTTTAGTACAAAAAAAGTTGGGGGGAAAAAGAAGAACTGGCAGAGTAATAAGCCTGCAATTTCCAGAAAAATGCAAAATATAGGACTTCCAGCGCTTAGATAGAAAAGTTTTAAGATGCCTTTGCGCGAAGAAAAATAGTTTTGTACAAAGGCAAAGCGTAAGAAATAACGAGGAGAAGATTGTATGAAAGTAGTATGGGGAAAATTTGGTACCGGCGTAGACCTGATTGTGTGTGCTATTAGTAGTTATTGGTGGGTGAGCCTGTGGGTAAATGAAAAAGATGCGTTCCACGCCTATTCATTAAAAACAAGTATCATAGTGTTTCTAGGAATAATGTTCTTTTTAAGCATAGCAGCTTATGGAACTGTGACATTTCTACTAAAACGAATTTATATTTATGAATGGGGAATAATGTTATCTTTTTGGGGCTATGAAAAAAAGATAGAATGGGAAGATTTTACTGTGATACAAAGATACAATGATCATTTTTTCTTCAACATATCGAAACAGAAAGATGACAGTTTGTTCTGGTGTACCTATCACCCATTTACCAGTATCATGATATTCGACAAGTTCCGCGGACCGGGCTGGGGAATCATACCGCTCAGCGCCGACGAATTTTGTGAACTCCTCACTTCATACGGTGTCAAGTATACGGAAAGTAAATAACATACAAAAAGAGTGGAAGTGGCCGTAAGATCCACGAATTACCAGCCACTTCCCTTTTTATATGCAAATTTAGAAAAAGAAAGAAGGAAATGCCAATGAAATCAATTTATCGCACGATCCTTGCCGTAGCAGGCAGCTTCCTTGCGGCACAGTTTGGAGGCTGGGATGCTGCGCTGGAAACGCTGGTCTGCTTCATGGCAATTGACTGGATCACAGGAGGTGTTCTGCTTCCTGTTGTTTTTAAAAAGAGTCCGAAATCTGAAAACGGAACGTTGGAGAGCCGTGCGGGATGGAAAGGGCTTTGCAGAAAAGGGATGATGCTGTTCTTTGTGCTGGTCGCGGAAAAACTGGATCAGCTCACACAGACGAATTACCTGCGGGATGCCGTCTGCATTGGATTTATTTTAAATGAAGCGGTTTCGATCTTGGAAAATGCAGGGCTGATGGGTGTGAAAATCCCTGAGGTTCTGCGGTCAAGGATTGATGTGCTGAGAAAGGAGGAGCAGAGTAAATGAGGGTTGACAGAAGCTATTGTAGCAACCAGAATACATGGTCGGAAAATCATCCGCAGTGTATTGTGGTACACAATACAGACAATTTTGCCGCCGGAGCCGATGCCCGCGCGCATGCAAGAGCGCAGTACCAGGGAAATTTTCAGATTATGTCGGCGCATTATTACGTAGATGACGGGGAGATCGCTTATCAGGCTGCGCCGCACAGCAGAGGATGCTGGCATGTCGGGAGAAATTATGGAAGTAAAAATCTATTCGGCAGATATGGAAACCGGAACAGCATCGCGGTTGAGATGTGCGTGCAGAAAGGATATGATTACGAAACCGCATTTTTACATACGGTGGAGCTGGTGAAAAACCTGATGAACGGGACGGGGATTCCATCAGATGCAGTTTACCGGCATTACGACATCTGCAGCAAAAACTGCCCGTCCCAGATTCAGAAGCGGGGAGACTGGGAGCGGTTCCAGCGTCTGATTCGGGAAACAGAAGACGGCAGTGAGAAAAGTGAATACAATCCCGGCATCTACCGTGTAACAGACCCGGCGCTCAACATCCGCACAGGTCCCGGAGTAGAATACCCGGTGGTGGGAGTCATCAAAGACCAGGGAAGCTATACGATCACAGAAATCAGAAACAAAAGCTGGGGCAGACTGCTGTCGGGAGCGGGATGGATCAACTGCCATAAAGCATATTGTTTTTACGGGGGAAGAGTATAAAATCCCATCTTTGCAAAACGATGTCATCGGACGGATTGACAGCGATGGAAAGCAGGGAGTAAACTATTCTTACGATGCAGGGGGAGAACTGGTAAATACCATGGATACAAGTGGTGCGAATATTGCACAGTCGAAAGAAATAACGAGGAGAAAATTGTATGAAAGTAATATGGGGAAAATTTGGTACAGGTGTAGATTTGATTCTGTGTGTTATTATTAATTACTATGTGGTGAGTATATGGGTAAATGGAAAAGATGAGTTCCATGCATATTCATTAAAAACAAGTATTATATTTCTAATAGAGGTAATGCTCGTTTTAAATATGGGGAAAACAGACCGGTCTGACCGATACCAGCGGAGAAAATATCGGAAAGCTCAATCCATTCCGCTATCGTGCTTACTGCTACGATGACGACACCAAGCTCTATGTCACCGCCAGCCGCTATTACGATCTGGAATTGTGCAGATTCCTTTGCGCAGACAACTTTGATGTTGTAAAAGCGGAAATGTTCAAAAAGTTAAATTAGTAGGTGGCAAATATGAAGGCAGGATATCGTAAATTTTATAAATATTTTAGTATATTGGTATTTATGGGCTGCGGATACCTTATGCTGAATTTTTGGGAAGAGGGAAAAGGTCAAATTAGTTCTTATAACATGCAAGATAAAGCACTTATGATATTGTGGTTTATGATTTATACTTTTGGTACGGCTGCTGGAATTATAAATACTTTAACCAGTATTTACATTTATGAATGGGGAATGCAGATCTCATTTTTGAAATATAAGAAAAAAATCGAATGGGAAGAATTTTCTGTTATACGAAGATATCATAATCATTTTTTCTTCAATATGTCAAAACAAAAAGATGCAGGTCCGTATTGGGCAATGTTTCATCCCTTTACCAGTTTTGTAATATTCGATAATTCGCGAAATCGTTCTGTTCATACCATGCCGCTTAACGCCGACGAATTTTGTGAACTGCTCACTTCATATGGTGTTCAGTACACGGAAAGAAAATAAAGATCGAAGGAATTAAAGAGAAAATATGAGAGCAGGATATCGTAAGTTTTTTATGTTTGCACAAGTTGCTACATTAATAGGCATCGGGTATCTTATGACAAGATTTTGGGAAGATGCAAAAAAACAATGTGAATTATATAATTTGCCTCAAAAGCTTTGGGTAATATTTGGAATAATGTTTATTTGTGGGATAGTGTCATGGGGAAGTGTAGATGCTTTAACACGTATTTACATCCATAAGTGGGGAATGGAACTTGCCTTTTTGGGATATAAGAAAAAAATTGTATGGGAGGATTTTTCCGTTATACAAAGATATAAAAATCATTTTTTCTTTAACGTATCAAAACAAAAAGATAGTGGTCTGTTTTTTTCAACATATCATCCATTTACTAGCTTTGTGATATTTGATAAGTCACAATTTAGTTGTGTCCGTACTATGCCAATCAGTGCCGACGAATTTTGTGATCTCCTCACTTCATACGGTGTCAAGTATAAGGAAAATAAAGCATGAGAAGAGTGGAAGTGATCGGATTTCTGTTGTTTTTACGGGGGAAAGAGAGTAGTATAATACATGTATAATTACAGCTTTGGAGGAAAAACAGTTGCTTGACTGGATCAATGTTTTTAAAGTAAACCGGAAAATTAAATCCCGTCTCTGGCCGTGGATTAAGATTATTTTGAGTATTATTCTTTTCTTTGCGGTATTTTACGGAGATATCTATGTTCACATTTTGGATAAAACAAAGACGGGGCGAATCGTGGAAGCGCTGATTCTGGTTGTGTTTTCGTTTCTGGACTATCTGATCTGCTTTATTTCTGTAGCCGAAATGGACTGCCTGAAGGACAGGCGGTATGCGGCGGCGAAAGAGAGTGGTGAATTTTATACGGTTTCTGAAATAGAAAGTTCCCTGTTCAACTATGTGCCGCGTACCTATACAATTTATTACCGGAGAGGAAGCAGAAGACTTACTTTCGGTGTGCGCACAAGAACGACAGGAAATCCGCTGGAAATGGGCGGCAGAGAATATTTCATAGGACCGACAGGAAAGCGCGAGCAGATTGTGAAAGACCTCGATACGCTGATGAAAGAAGTAAAAAAATACGCAAGATTTGACAAAGTCCTGGTACAGACAATCAATGGAGAACCGGTAAAGAGATAATGCCGGTTCTTCTTGCTTTTACGTAAAAATGCAGGTAAGATAAAAACAGCATAAGTGTAATACACATGCGTAAAAACTCATCAACGGAGAAGGTATGAAAATGGAGGAAACAAAAGATGAATTATCTGAAGGAACGGGATGGTGACCTGTTCTCCAATGCGGATCTGAAACAGCTGATTGTGCCGCTTCTGATTGAACAGCTTCTTGCCATCGCAGTCGGCATGGCGGATTCAATTATGGTATCCAGTGTCGGCGAGGCGGCGGTGTCGAGTGTGTCGCTGATTGATACGATCTTTATTCTGCTGATCAACATGTTCACCGCGATTGCAACCGGCGGAGCCGTCGTGTGCGGCCAGTATATCGGAAAGAAGCGGCCGCATAAAGCATGTGAGGCAGCTGACCAGCTTCTGCTGGTGACAACGGCGCTGTCAGTTGTGATCATGGCGGCGGTCTATCTTTTAAAGCCGTTTATTCTACATGTTGTGTTTGGAAACATTACGGCAGAGGTAGAAAGAAACTGCAATATTTATCTGATGATCGTAGCGGCCTCCATTCCGTTTCTGGCGGTTTACAACGGCTGTGCGGCCATTTTCCGTGCGCAGGGTGATTCGAAAACGCCGATGAAAATATCCATCGTCATGAACCTGATCAATATTTCGGGAAATGCGCTTCTGGTCTATGCGCTGAAATTCGGCGTGGACGGCGTTGCGATTCCGACGCTGCTTTCACGTATGTACGCGGCTGCGGCAGCATTTGTTCTCGTACATAATAAGCGGTATCCAGTGCGGTGCTCTTATCCGGTGAAATTAAAACCGGATTTCCATATGCTGAAAAAAATCCTTGGCATCGGCATTCCGAACGGCCTCGAGAACAGTATGTTCCAGCTCGGCAAAATTATGGTCTTAAGTATGATCACACAGTTCGGAACAGCGTCGATCGCGGCAAATGCCGTGTCCAACACGATTGCTGTCTTCCAGACACTGCCCGGTATGGCGATCGGAAATGCAGTGCTGACCGTAAGCGCACAGTGCGCGGGAGCGGGAGACTATGAGCAGGTAAAATACTATGCGAAAAAGCTGCACATCATCATTTATGGCATGATGATCGTCTGCTGTCTCGGTGTCATCGCGGCACTTCCGGCGGTGCTTCACGTTTACAGTCTGTCTGCGGAGGCAACAGCCATGACGGAAGATATCATCGTTTACCACGGCATCTGCTGTATGATAATCTGGCCAATTGCCTTCAATCTGCCGAATGTACTCCGCGCGTCCAATGATGTGGCATTTTGCATGATTCTCTCGATTCTTTCCATGTGGATCTGCAGAATCGGCATGAGCTATGTGCTCGGTGTGCGTATGGGATTCGGCGTCTTCGGTGTCTGGGTCGCCATGACGATGGACTGGGTTGTTCGTGCCATTTTCTTTGTCCTTCGCTATCGAAGCGGGAAGTGGCAGCATCAGACGTGATGAAAAATACGGAATGTTTTGGGGAGAGAGAAAGAAAAAACGATACATCTGGAGGAAGTTATTATTATGAAAAACGCAAAGAAACTGATTCCCGGAGCGGCGATTGCGCTGGTGATTGCCGTTGCGGCGAAATTCCTGGAAAGCCTGGAGGAGAGCGCCGGCCTGCACTTTATCGGAGCGTCGGTCATCGCCATGTTTATCGGTATGATTGTGAACGCCTTTTACAAGCCGAACAGCGTGACGGCGCCGGGAATTAAATTTACATCGAAGAAGATCCTGAAATTTGCGATTATTCTGCTCGGTGCGAGCCTGAATATCCGCACGGTGCTGACGGTCGGAAGATTTTCCCTGACGGTTATGGTATTTACCCTGGCAACGTGCTTCGGCCTTGGCGCACTGATCGGAAAAGCAATGGGACTGAACTGGAAGACGAGCAGCCTCATCAACGCCGGCACGGGTATCTGCGGCGGTTCCGCGATCGCGGCAATCGCGCCGGTCATCGAGGCAACCGATATGGACATTGCCTATGGCCTCTCCGCAACGTTTTTATTTGATACGGTCATGATTGTCGTATTCCCGATCCTCGGTCACTGGATGGGCCTTTCGGATGCCGCGTTTGGCCTCTGGGCCGGAACTGCGGTCAACGATACCTCAAGCGTCGTTGCCACCGGTTACGCATTCAGCGAGGTTGCCGGTGATTTCGCCACCATGGTAAAACTGACGCGAACCCTCGCCATTATCCCGGCTGTCCTGGCATTCGCCGCAATCAACGTACATCTGAAGCGAAAAGCACAGGCAGCAGAAGGAACCGCCGTAAAGGTAAGCATCAAATCCATTTTTCCATGGTTTATCTTAGGCTTTCTCGCCATGTCAGCACTGACCTCCTTAGGTCTTATCCCGGCAGGCACAGCAGCCGCATTAAAAACCATCAGCAAATTTCTGATGGTGGCCGCCCTTGCGGCCATCGGCCTGAACACCGATTTCAAATCCCTCTGCCGCTCCGGCGCAAAGCCGATGCTGCACGGATTCATCATTTCGCTGCTGGTAGTCCTGGTAGCGATTGCAGTCGAATTTGCGATCGGCATTGCGCCGCATGGGGTACTGTAAAGAAACAGAGAATTAAAAATCCAGGCATCCGTATAGGATGCCTGGATTTTTTAAATCAAAACGGGTTTGTCGTTTCCTTCAAAAACGTTTTCAAAACCTGCAGCACCCCGTTCTCCCAGTACGGCGGGCAGGTGTGTTTTGCTGAGGCGATGACTTCCGCTCGGGCGTTGGAGACGGCGTAGCTTTCGCCAGCGTTCTGAAGCATCTCGATGTCGTTCAGGTTGTCGCCGAAGCAGCAGACTTCGTCTGGGGTAAGGCCAAAGTAGTTCATCAGAAATGAGAGACCGGTCCATTTGCTGACGCCGCGGGCGTTGCAGTCCAACCATTCCTTACCGGCGACAGCGAGTTTTGCCTGATGATTCCACGCCGGGATGAAATTTGGGGAGCAAAGCTCTTCACAGGAGGTTGGATGGTAGATTGTGAATTTGATAATGTCCTCGTTTTCTACCTTCGATAGATCCGGTACTTCGCGGACATCGAAGCCGTAGGAGTCGCGGAGCCAGTGAAACATGCGGCTTCCGGCATCTTCGGCGAGGCAGTAGTCCGGGGTGGCGGCAAAGCAGTCGCAGGACGGAAGTTCGTCGTGTACCATGCGGCACATGGATTTCCAGAGTGCCGTTTCCATCGGATATGTTTTCAGAATCTTTTCCGGTGTGCGCACGACAGTTCCGCCATCGGAGATGTAGAGCAGGCGGTCCTTGATCGGAGCGAAAAGCTTCTGTTCACTGGAAAACTGGCGGCCGGAACAGACAACAAAATGGATGCCCTGGTCGACAAGCCTGGAAACAACAGTCATATATTCCGGGTCGATCAGAAGTGTGCCGTCTTTGACGAGCGTTCCATCGACATCGGTTGCAATCAACTTTATCATAATAGAAAATCTCCTTATCTTGTCACAGAAAAAATTCAAACTATAGCAAGACCAGAAAATAACGCAAAAAAGGCAGTGCTGCAGGGCGCGAATTACAAGGAACGGATTTGAAGGCGTACCGGGGTACGACGAAAATCCGTGACGCAGTAATTCACGTTCTGCAGTGCTGAATTTTTTGCATTATTTTCTGGGATTGCTATAAACATGATTATATCGTGAATTGCTTCGGGGTGCAAGCCGGAACCGGAGGAACGCAAAACTCCACGTTGACGAAACGCGGAAATAAGGCGTAAAATAAAGAAAAATATATATCCACAGGGGGATTTTTATTATGGCATTTATTCAGGTAAGCTTCATGTCAAAAACTTTAATGCGCACCGTACCGCTGCAGGTTATTCTGCCGGTCGACAAATTTACCTTTGGGCAGCCGGAGCGCGAGGAAAAACCGTTTAAAACGCTGTATTTGCTGCATGGCATTTTTGGGAATGAGACAGACTGGGTTCATGGAACCAGAATCCAAAGATGGGCAGAGGAGAAAAACCTTGCCGTTGTCATGCCGGCCGGCGAGAATGCGTTTTATGTGGATCAGCCGTCCATCGGTGCCATGCACGGACAGTTTATCGGAGAAGAACTGGTTGAGATTACAAGAAAAATGTTTCCGCTGTCCAGAAAAAGAGAAGACACCTTTATCGGAGGCCTTTCCATGGGTGGTTTTGGAGCACTCAGAAATGGCCTGAAATATCACGATACCTTCGGGGCTGTGATCTGCCTGTCCGGTGCACTTCATGTGCTGGAAAATCCGGAAGAGAGCAGAGCGGACAGCTTTGCACATGAAGAAGGTTATTTCGGAAATCTGGTCGAAGCAGCAAAGAGTGACAAAAACCCGGCTGTTCTTATCGAGCAGTTAAAGGAAGCACGGAAAAAAGATCCGTCTGTCAATGTGCCGACCGTATTCCAGGCGTGCGGAACAGAGGACGGACTTCTGGAAGTAAACCGTCTCTACCATAAACGGATGGAAGAGAGCGGCATGGACATTGTCTACTATGAGAGTAAGGGTGGCCATGAATGGGATTTCTGGGATGAGTGGATCAAAAAGGCACTGGACTGGCTGCCACTTGAGGAAAAGACGGAAGGCCTGAACAGCGGAAACGTAAATGTTTAAAGGAAAAAGGGAGACAGGCAATGCCAGAAACGAGAAATGACGAATTGTACCGTGCGTTAAAACACAACGGTTACCCGGACGACTTCTGCCGGGAAATTGCATACCGCCAGATGAACACGGACTTTACCGCCACGCGGATGCTCGGCTATCTCTACCGCGTCACAAGCCCGCGCGCCGAGGACGTTGTCGATGAGATGCTGGCTATTTTGAGTGACCGCAAAGCATGGATTGAGAAAAAACAGTCTGAGGAAGCCCAGGCGGCAATCAGCAGAATGTACCGGGAAGGTCTGTAACCTGTGCGGGCGTTTATGCAGAAAAAGCGGAAGGAACGGGCTTGCATTCTTTTCCGGTTTCTGCTACAATCAGTGCAGTGAAAAAGCGACGAAAAGAAACAGTAGCGACAGAGCGCATTCAGAGAGAAAGCGGCAGGTGAAAGCTTTTTGCAGAATCTATCGTGAACCGGTCTTGGAGCTGTGCACCGAAGAGAAGAAAATCCATCAGGGAAAATTTATTTCGTAGGCTGCACCGGGATCTCCCGTTACAGAGAAGGTACAGAGAGCAGAGATCACGCGTATTACAAAATACAAAAATCGTGGGGTACAAATGCTTTGTGTCAGAGTGCAGGAGTTTTCCTGAATTTAGGTGGTACCGCGGATAAAAAAATTCGCCCTAAACTGCAGCTTGCGGTTTAGGGCTTTTTTCTGTTTGAAAACGAAGCATCTAACTCGTTACTTCAGTGATGAGTTAGATGCGTAAAATGTTGACTAAAAGCTTAAAATCGGACAGGCTGGAATGTTCTCGCGTCTGGAAGACTTCAGATGTTGAAAACCCAAAGAATAAGGAGGAAATCAGAAAATGAAACTTGAAAAATTAGTAGGAGAGCGCTTCAAAGAAAGACCTGCTGACTGTGTCATCGACAGCCATGCTATTATGGTAAAAGGCGGATACATCAAATATATGGCAAACGGAATCTATTCTTCCTATCTGCCGCTGCGCCGCATTGTGCGCAAAATCGAGCAGATCCTGCGCGAGGAGATGGACAAAATCGACGGCCAGGAAGTGCAGTTCCCGGTTGTCATGCCGGCTTCTCTGTGGGATGAGTCCGGCCGTTACGATAGCATCGGCGATGAACTGCTGCGTTTCACCGACCGCAACAATGCCAAAATGGTACTCGGCATGACCCACGAGGAGGCAGCCGTACACCTTGTACGCGAGTATGCACAGAGCTACACCAAATATCCGTTTATGATCTATCAGATCCAGACAAAATTCCGTGATGAGGCCCGTCCGAGAGCCGGACTGATCCGTGTGCGTGAGTTTACGATGAAGGATGCTTACTCCTTCCATACCAGCCAGGAAGATCTGGAGCAGTATTACGAGAAATGCCACGCAGCATACGAGCGCATCTTCGAGCGTGTCGGCGTGCCGGAGGTGGTATCTGTCAAATCCGATTCCGGTATGATGGGCGGAAACATCTCCCATGAGTTCATGCTTCTGACTCCGGTCGGAGAGGATTCCATCGTTCTGTGTGATTCCTGCGATTACAGAGCCAACATGGAGGCAGCTGAGAACATTTCCGATATCGCAAGAGACGCAGAATCCGCTGCACTCGAAAAGGTTTATACACCGAACGTCCACACCATTGAAGACGTCTGCAATTTCTTCGGAGACGAGACAAAGAACTCCTGCAAAGCCGTTGTTTATCAGCAGAATGTTGATGATAAATACGTTGTCCTTTTCATCCGCGGTGATCTCGAAGTCAACGAGACGAAGCTGGTCAACTTCCTCGGCGAGCAGGTTCACGCAGCCGTGATCACCGAAGAATGCGGACTGAACGCAGGCTATATCGGACCTGTGAACCTGAAGGTGAACGGAGATGCCGTTGTTCTCTATGATAAATCCCTCGAGGGAAGAAACAACCTTTCCTGCGGAGCCAACGAGGCAGAGCATCATTACAAAGGACTCGACATGGAGCGCGACGTTCCGAATGCCGAGTATCACGATTTTGCAAAAATCCAGGAGGGCGGCATCTGCCCGAAATGCGGCAAAAAGACCGTGAAGATTTCCAGGGGTATCGAGGTCGGAAATATCTTCCAGCTTGGAACCAAATATACAAAATCCATGAATATGACCTATGTCGATGCAAACGGCGAGAGCAAGACCCCGATCATGGGATGCTACGGTATCGGTGTCGGCCGTCTGGCAGCATCGGTCTGCGAGGCACATCACGATGAGTACGGCCCGATCTGGCCGAAAGCTATCGCTCCGTGGCAGGTACACCTCTGTGCGGTCCGCGTCGATGACGAGGAAGTAAGAGCATACGCGGACAAGCTGTACGAGGATCTGCAGAACGCAGGCATCGAAGTGATCTACGACGACAGAAGCGTCAGAGCCGGCGTAATGTTTGCCGATGCCGACCTGCTCGGCATTCCGCTTCGCATCATCGTAAGCCCGAAAAATATGAAACAGGGCGTTGTCGAGGTTGCATCCCGCGATAAGACTCTGAAAACACAGATTCCGCTGGAAAATGTGATGGAAGAGATTAAACAGTATCTGTAATGATTCAGAACCATGCGAAAGGGAAGAAAAATCGCGATGGGGTTCGGAAGAAGTTCGACAGGAGAAAACACGATATGGAACTCTGGGATATCTATGATGAAAACAAACAGCCGACCGGCCGCACGATGAAGCGGAATGACTGGCATATGAAGCCGGACGAGTTTCACCTGACGGTGCTCGGCGTAATCGCAAGACCGGACGGAACCTTCCTTATCACAAAACGTGTCATGACGAAAGCCTGGGCACCGGGCTGGTGGGAGGTTTCCGGCGGCGCGGCACAGGCAGGAGAGAGCTCTTGGGAGGCCGTGCGCCGTGAGGTCAGAGAGGAAACCGGACTCGATGTGAGCAAGGCTGACGGCGGTTATCTCTTTACCTACCGGCGCATCAACCCGGATGAGAGAGACAATTACTTTGTCGATGTCTATCGCTTCGTGATGGATGTCAAAGACGAAGATCTCCATCTTCAGGAGGAAGAAACAGACGGCTACCGTTTTGCTACGTTGGACGAAATCAAAGGGTACGCCGCAGAAGGTAAATTCCTGCATTACGACAGCATCCGCCAGGCATTTGAACTGTAACAGAGAAATAAGATAATAAAAACGCGTTCCCGCCGGAAACCACAGGGGTTTCCGAAAACGGGAACGCGTTTTTGTAATTTACAGGATTCTTTCTTGCCGTAGGCATGCCTGAAAAGGGCTTTTCGTAAGCGCGTAAGCGGTTCCTTGCGGTTAATCGCGATTGAACACTTCGCGGTTGAGCGCCTTTTCCTGATGGCTGACAATCGTTGTGCAGACAGCATCGCCTGTGATGTTGACGGCGGTACGCAGCATATCGAGAATACGGTCGATACCCATGATAAGAGCGATACCCTCCGTTGGCAGTCCGACGGAATTCAGTACCATAGCCAGGGTAACAAGTCCGACGCTTGGGATACCGGCGGTACCGATGGAAGCCAGTGTTGCGGTAACAACAACCGTTGCGAGGTTTGCCGGGGTCAGATGAATACCGTACGCCTCTGCGATGAAGATGACAGCGACACCCTGCATAATGGAGGTACCATCCATGTTGATGGTTGCGCCGAGCGGAATGGTGAACGAAGAAATCTGCTTCGAGACACCCATCTTTTTGTTCAGTGTATCAATCGACATCGGGATTGTCGCGTTGGAGGTTGCGGTGGAAAATGCAAATCCCATAACCGGAAGGAATTTCTTCACGAATTTAATCGGATTCAGCCGTGTGAATACGAACAGAAGAACCTGATAAATGACGAAGCACTGCAGTGCCAGCGCCAGTGTTACATTTCCCATGTATTTCAGCATCGGTGCGAACGCAGAAAAGCCGACCGTTGCAAAGGTACGTGCAATCAGACAGAAAACGCCGACCGGGGCCACCTTCATGACCGTCATGGTCATTTCCATCATGACATCGTTAAACTGGCTGATAAAGTTGGAAACGACCGAAGCGCGGTTTCCGAGCTTTGCCAGCATTACGCCGACAAACAGGGCGAATACGATGATGGGAAGCATATCGCCGTTTGCCATGGAACCAATCGGGTTCTTCGGGATGATGTTGAGCAGTGTATCCACCAGGCTGACGCTGGAATCTGCTGCTGTCGAGGACAGGTCGGCTTTCTGAACCGCACTCATGTTAAGTCCGAGACCCGGGTGAATGAGCAGGGCGGTTCCAAGTGCGATGCAGACGGCAAGTGCTGTGGTAACAAGGTAAAAGCCGATCGTTTTTACGCCGACCTTTCCGAGGGTTTTGCTGTCTCCGATGGACATACTTCCGCAGACGAGGGAGCAGAAGACAAGCGGTACGACAAGCATCTGCATCAGGCGGATAAAGCCCTGTCCGATGACATACAGCACACCTTCTACGATGACGGTGTCCTTGATATAGCTGGACGGGATCCAATAGTGAATCACCACGCCGAGCAGCGCACCGGCCAGCAGGGCAATAAAAATCTGGGTGGAAAGCCCGGGCTTCTTTTTTGACTTTTCCGTTGTTTCTTTTCTGTTTCGGACCATTATTCGATTCCTCCGGTTTCTTCGAGATATTCTTTCAGTGCCGTTTTCCAGTCGAGCGGCTCAGGAATACCGGTCAGGCGGAGCATCATGTTGTCCAGAACAGAATAGGTCGGGCGGACATCATCGCGTGCGACAACCGGGTAGAGATCAAGGTCACCGGTTTTTCCGGTATACTCGAGGATGGTTCTTGCAAACTCATAGCGGCTGCAGCTTCCGGGGCAGACAACGTGGTACAGACCATACTCCTCGCTGTCGATAAAGTGGCAGATCACGCGCGCAAGCTCAAAAGCACTGGTCGGAGCCGCATACTGGTTGTTTGGAACCTCCATCGTGCCGCCCTTTGCCGCATTGCGGAGTACTTCGTCCACAAAATCGCGGCCGATCCCGTAAATCCAGGAGCTTCGGATGATGACAAAGCGGTTCAAAAGCTGTGTCAGGATTTTCTCTCCGGCCTCTTTTGATTTTCCGTAGATCGTACGCGGATGCACGGTATCAAACTCGTTGTACGGGATGCGGGATTCCTTGTCGAAAACGTCATCCGTTGAGATCTGAATAACCTTTGCGTCGATATCATTGGCGGCAAGCGCTACGTTGCGCACACCGATGGCATTGACACGATAGGCTTCGTCGATGTTTTTTTCACACTCGGCAACGTCGGTCATACCGGCGCAGTTGATGATAACGTCGGGACGGTTGACATAAACGAACTGTGTGACTTCATCGATTTTGGTAATATCAACCTCGTGAATATCCGTTGGAAGAAGCTGATATTCCACACCCTCCAGCAGTTCCAGAAGGGCAGTACCGATGTGGCCTTCGGCACCTGTAATCCATATTTTTTTCATAGGTTCTCTCCTGTCCTTGATTTATATACAGAAAAACTGTAATTGTATTTATTTTACCTGTGGACTTTACAGAAGTCAATAAATTATGGAAAGTCTCTGTGCAGAACCGGAAAAAAGTGGTATCATTTCTGTATATGTCTGCAGTGTAAGACTGCATATCTGCTACAAAAGAAGGAGGAGTATTTTTGAAAAAGAACAAATATGAAATCGACATGTGCAACGGCACGATTATGGATAAGCTGATTTCCTTTTCGCTGCCGCTGATGGTGTCGGGAATTTTACAGCTCATGTTCAATGCGGTTGATATTATTGTAGTCGGACGGTTCAGCGGAAGCCAGGCGCTTGCGGCTGTCGGATCGACAACGGCACTCATCAACGTGTTCATCAACCTGTTTATGGGAATTTCACTCGGTGCGAATGTACTGGCGGCGCGGTATTATGCGGCGGGGCGCGACCGGGAGATGTCGGAAACGGTACATACATCGATCATGCTGGCGCTGATCAGCGGCGTTGTGATGGCGTTTGTGGGCGTATTTTTTGCAAAAGGCGCGCTGGAGCTGATGGATACACCGGCGGATGTCATTGATCAGTCGGCATTGTATATGAGAATTTACTTTATGGGAATGCCGTTTTTCATGCTGTACAACTACGGTGCGGCGATTCTGCGTGCCGTCGGCGACACGAAGCGGCCGCTGTATTTCCTGATTGTATCGGGTGTGATCAACGCTGGTCTGAATATGTTCCTCGTGATCGTGTTCAGTCTCGGCGTGGCAGGTGTGGCGATTGCAACGGTGGTTTCGCAGGCGATCTCCTGCGTGCTGGTTCTGCGGTGCCTCTATAAGAGCGAGGGAAGTTATCAGCTCCGGTTCTCGAAGCTGTGCCTGAAAAAGGATTACATCATCCCGATTTTCCAGGTCGGCATCCCGGCGGGTATTCAGAGTACCGTCATCAACTTCTCGAACGTGCTGCTGCAGTCATCCGTCAATTCCTTCGGTTCGATTGCAATGGCAGGCTACACGGCGGCCAACAATGTGCTGGGATTTTTATACACCTCAGTCAACTCCGTCACCCAGGCGTGCATGAGCTTCACAAGCCAGAACTACGGTGTCGGAAAATACAAACGAATGGATAAGGTGCTGATCGACTGCCTGATTCTCTCCAGCGGCATCGCACTGGTGATGGGTGGCGGCGCGTATCTGTTCGGTACGGAAATCCTGCAGATTTACACCGGGGACCCGGAGGTTATCCGCTGCGGTATGGAAATTCTGTCGATCACGACGGTTCCGTATTTCCTCTGCGGCATCATGGACCTCTTCCCGGGAGCCCTGCGCGGTATGGGATGCTCGGCGGTGCCGATGATTCTGTCCGTCATCGGAACGGTCGGAACGCGAATCGTGTGGATCTTCGGCATTTTCCCGCAGCACCGCTCGCTGTATGTGCTGTTCATTTCGTATCCGGGATCGTGGATCATCACGATTATCATGCAGGTGATCTGCTATCTGATTATGCGGAAGAAAGTCTACAGCCGGGCAGCAGCCGTATAAAAAAGAGAAAAAAGACAAAAAGCCAGAAAAACCGCGGATAAATCCATTTTTAGGTGGAATTATCCGCGGTTGTGTGATAAGATGACTGTATGCGAAGAGGCAGGTAGAAGATACAGGGACACCTGCCTCTTACTCTGTGAAAAAGGAGAGAAGAGAGAACATATGAAAAAGTTTTATGCATGGTATCAGAAGCATATTACAGGTGCGATCTTTACCGGACTGCTTCTCGGTATCTTAACCGGACTTCTTCTGGCGGACCGCTTTACGCCGATTCTGACCGTAACCGGCGTCATCGGCGGCATCTACATGAACGCCTTGAATATGATGATTTTCCCGATGGTATTCTGCTCAATTGTCATGGGCATCTGCAGCATCGGAAATGCAAAAACGACAGGTAAGATCACCGGCTACTCGATGATTTTCTTCCTGTGCACCACCGCGATTGCAAGTGCAGTCGGCATTATCATTCCAAGACTGATCCGCCTCGGAAAGGGAGTCCATTTTGAGATGGCAACTTCCGATATCCAGGCGACCGAGATGACCAGCATCCTCGACACGATCAAAAACCTGATTCCGTCCAATCCGGTGAAAGCATTTGCGGAGGGCAACATGCTCCAGGTACTCGTGTTCGCTGTCGTTGTCGGCTTTACGCTGATTGCGGTCGGAGAGAAGGGACAGCCGCTCTTAAACGTGATCGACTCCCTGAATGAGGTCTGTTTAAAAGTCATCAGCACCGTTATGTACTTCACCCCGATCGGTGTCTTCTGTACGATCGTGCCGGTTGTCGAGGCAAACGGAACCAAAACCATCGTTTCCCTGGCAACCCAGCTCATCATTCTGTATGTGGCATTCTATGGATTTGCGATCGTCGTCTACGGCGGCGCTGTAAAACTCATCGGAAAGACGAGTCCGGTCAAGTTCTTTAAGGCGATCATGCCGGCAGCCCTGAATGCATTCGGAACATGTTCCAGTTCCGCGACGATCCCAATCAGCAAGCGCTGTGTCGAGAAAGAACTCGGCGTTTCGAACCAGATCAGCAGTATCGCAATCCCGCTCGGTGCCACCGTCAACATGGATGCGGTATCGATCCTGATGTCGTTTATGATCATGTTCTTCGCAAATGCCTGCGGCATCAGCGTCAGCATTTCGATGATGGTGATCATTCTGCTTGCCAACGTCCTGCTTTCTGTCGGAACACCGGGTATCCCGGGCGGTGCGATCGCATCGTTCGCAGCACTCGCCACGATGGCAGGTCTTCCGGCCGGCGTCATGGGCGTTTACATCAGTATCAATACACTGTGTGACATGGGTGCCACATGCGTCAACGTCATCGGCGATATGGCAGGCTGCGTTGTGCTGCAGGAGAAAATCAAACTGGAAGAAAACTAAAAAATGTTACATAGAAAAAGAGGGATTCCTTTCACGGGAGTCCCTCTTTTGCAATGCGTAAAATAAATTAAATATAGTCCGAAACATATGGAATATGGTGGAAGAGCAGGTCGTCCAGGCATTCCACAGTCTGTGGCGTCGTTTCGATGCGCGCCATCTCATACAGCTTGGAAGCCGTCTTGTAGCCGAGCAGCAGTGTCGTGAGCGATGCGATCGTCATTTTCATCACATGGTCCGGCTCGCGGTCGGTCGGCACACAGTGTCCTTTTTCAAAGAAGAATGTGAAGCTGTCATTGTTCCACGGAAGCAGCTCATCCTCGATCTCAAAACGGATACACACATCCGGCTCGTCCGGGTCGCAGGCGTAATGTTCCATAAACTGCACGACATCGATGATACGCCCCATCGAGTACGGGCGAATCGTTTCTTTGATATCGCTGTCCTCAAGCTCGAACGCGATGGGTTCACTGTAGTAGTTATTTCCTTTGACCTCATCGATCATGGAATCGTGCGCATGAATATACTCCCAGAGTCCCAGCTGCGCTTCGCGGTTCAGATAGATCATCTCTTTGATATGCATGATATCGGAGCTGATCAGATAGACCATGTAGCCGTACGGCACATCATCAGCGGAATAGTAGATCGCAACGACGGTATCATCCTCATCCCAGCGGAAATATTCTTCCCACGCCAGATTGTTGCGGTAGAGGCAGCCGTGCGTCTTCGAAGCAAATTTGGTATGTAGTTCCTTAAAATCCTTGTCATCCCATGCTACGCGGCGCACATAGCCAGGGGCTTTGAGTTTCCGCGGCACCTGCGTGTCCTTGATGGTGTACGTCATCTTATTGGAAATGATTTCCCATCCGAGATTCCGGTAGAGCGGAATAGAGTAGGGATAGAGAAGCGCAAAGGAACGGTGGTTTTCCCGCATGCGCGTGAGACTCCGGATCATCAGCTTTTTCATGATGCCCTGGCCGGTGTATTCCGGGTAGGTGCAGACGCTGGTGACAAAACCGACGGGATAGCGGACACCGTAGATATTCATGTCCAGCGGATAAACCGCGAACTGTGATACCAGATCCTCCTCGCAGAAACAGCCGAGCACATCGGCACGGACGAGAACCGGGAATTTGGACTGCTTGATTTCATCGTCTTTCCATCCGCTTTCGGAAAGCTCCTGCTCTGTAACCTGAAAGGCGTAGCGCAGAAGTGCATTGTACTGCTCTGCGTCGTCGATGGTCAGCGGGCGGAAGGTTAAGTTCGAATCTTTCGTTTGAATCATGGATTACTCCCTCATTTTATTGTGAATCAAAGTATAGTGAATCAGATACTTTATTTTTTCGTAAATATTCTATCATAAGAAATGGAATTTGTGCAGTTAAAAATAAAGCCCATTCCGCAAATTTGGTAAAAAGATCAAAATAGTGTTAGAAATCGGATAAAAACTTCAAGAAACAGACAAAAAAATCTAATAAAATGAAAAACATACAGGGATAGTCTGCGCGAAAAAGTAGACATACGATTTCCAGGGTGACTGCGTTGAGATCGACGTGTTCAATCCGGAGACAAGAAAATATGTCTGGGACGTATGCAAGAAGAACTACTACGATTACGGCATCAATGCTTTCTGGCTGGATAACTCCGAGCCGGATTACGGTGTTTACGATTTCGATCATTACCGCTATATTGAAGGACCGGCGCTCTCCTGCAGCAACATCTATCCGCAGTTATACAGCCGTGTCTTCTATGATAAGAAGAAAAAACCGACCGCGTAAAACCGGTCGGTTTTTTTGAATAAATTTCCATTACAGGACGGTTTTTGTACACTTTTTTCTTGACGAAACGGGAAACAATCGTTACACTATTATGTATAACTGTAATTAAAATGGGAAAATGTAGCAAAACGCGGAAGCACACAAAGGGGTAATGAAGTTTTGTGTGTACCGGGGAGAAGAGAGGGAAACAGATGAATCAGACCGAATTGCCGGAATGTGAAAAAATAAATAAGAAAGAGCCTTCTAAGGATGTTCAGATGACACAGAAACAGGCAGAACGTCTGGTGGAACATCTGAAGAATATTTTCATGTATGTGCGGGTTCTCCGTCCGGATGAGATCGGAGATTTTATTATCGATGAAGAGAATGGCAAGCTGTGTGAATGCTACGCAGTATGGAACAAAGCGATGCCGTGCCTTAACTGTATTTCCGAAAAAGCCCTGCGGGAGAAATCGCAGAAATCAAAAATGGAATGCATTGCGTCGAATGTGTATCAGGTCATTGCAAGATACGTGGAGATCGAAGGAGAACCATGCGTGATCGAGATGATCAACCGTCTCGACGATGAAACACTGATGGACTCCGAAGGACGCCAGAATCTGGTAAGCAAGCTGAACAGCTACAGCGAAGAGCTGTATCGTGACGCGCTGACCGGAGTATTCAACCGCCGCTACTTCGAAGACCAGATCCGGGACGCCAGCTTTTGCTGCGGCGTAGCCATGATCGATCTCGATGATTTCAAATTATACAACGATACATACGGCCACAATGCCGGAGATATGGCGCTTGACACCATTGTAAAGACCGTCAAGCGCTGCACCCGACGTACCGACCGTCTGATCCGCTTAGGAGGAGACGAATTTCTGCTGGTTCTGCCGGAGATGGATGAGGAAAACTTTGTACAGAAATTAAAACAGATTCAGTCACAGATCCATGAGGCACAGGTGCCGGGCTACTCGAAGATGCGTCTTTCCGTCAGCGTAGGAGGTGTTCTGACAAGAGATGAGACGATCGGCGAAGCTGCGATGCGTGCCGACCAGCTGATGTATCTTGCAAAACAACGGAAAAACATGGTTGTCACCGAGAAAGACCAGATCCTGGGTTGTCAGGACGATGTTGTCCGTCAGGAAAACCGCAGAGAAAAACAGCGCATCCTGATCGTGGATGATTCCGAGATGAACCGTATCATCCTCTCGGAGATTCTGCAGGATGAATACGATATCATCGAGGCTTCCACCGGCGAAGAGTGCCTGCGTCTGCTGGAAGAATACGGAACAGGCCTTGCGCTGATCCTTCTGGATATCGTCATGCCGGGCATGGACGGTTTCGGAGTGCTTGACTACATGAACCGCAACCACTGGATCGAAGAGGTTCCGGTCATCATGATATCGAGCGAGGATTCCACCACATTTGTGCGCCGTGCGTATGAGCAGGGCGTATCCGATTATATCAGTCGTCCGTTTGATGCAAAAGTTGTTTACCAGCGTGTCTTCAATACGATCAAATTATATGCAAAACAGCGCCGTCTCGTGACGCTCGTCACCGAGCAGATTTACGAAAAAGAGAAAAACAATCAGATGATGATCAGTATCCTGAGTCATATCATGGAATTCCGGAATGGCGAGAGCGGACTTCATGTCCACCACATCAACGTTCTGACCAGTATGCTCCTCGAGCGTCTGGTACAGAAGACAGACCGCTACCACTTAAGCTGGTCCGATCAGCTGATGATCACAACGGCATCCGCGCTGCACGATATCGGAAAGATGGGCATTGACGAGAACATTTTAAATAAGCCGGGAAGGCTGACGAAAGAAGAGTTCGAGGAGATGAAGAAACATACCCTGATCGGAGCGTCCATGCTGAAGAGCCTGGAACTGTATCAGGACGAGAAGCTGGTACAGATTGCGTACCAGATCTGTCGCTGGCATCATGAGCGGTACGACGGAAAGGGTTACCCGGACGGCTTAAAAGGTGAGGAGATCCCGATTGCAGCCCAGGTTGTATCAATTGCCAATGTTTACGATGCGCTGACAAGCGAGCGTGTCTACAAATCGGCATACACGCACGAGAAAGCCATCGAGATGATCCTGAACGGCGAGTGCGGTGCCTTCAGCCCGCTGATGCTCGAGTGTCTGCTCGATATCAAAGATGCCATCTGCGAGGAGCTGAACACCATATCCGAAGAAAAACAGACTTCGATTCAGATTGAAAAGCTGAAAAAAATCTGAAATCGGGGGGGGGGCAGAGCTGAGTTTTCTGAACTCTGATGAGAAGTTATCCACAGAAGATGCCTGGGAGAACAGGTATCATGCGGATTCGAAAGACGATCTTAAATAAAAATATACCAAAACCCATGGATTTCTGAAAAGATTCCATGGGCTTTTCGCACCTTTGTGCAAATTTTTGTTGTGATTCCGGAGGACAACTGCTATAATAACAGAAAATGTCAAAAAATACGACAAAAATACCGGAAGAGGGCTGTGCGAACAAGTACACACAAGTCTGGAAAGGATAAATATCATGAATCAGTTGGAAGTATTACGAGAGAGCCTTGGACAGTGCGATGAGATTATTCTGGATGCGCTGCTGATGAGAAACCGTATTGTCGAGGACATTATGGTATATAAAGAAGCAAATAACGTGCCGATTCTCCAGCCGGAGCAGGAAGCAAAACAGAAGGAATGGCTGGAACGCCGGATGCAGGAAAAACGCCATAAAAACGAAGTGGCGGATGTTTTCGAGAGCATCACAAGAAACAGTAAAAAGATTCAGGCAAGAAAGCTGTTCAATTATAATATTGTACTGATTGGCTTCATGGGAGCCGGAAAGAGCACCATTTCCGATTATCTCAAAACCGTGTTTGCCATGGATATCATCGAGATGGATCAGATCATCGCAGAGCGTGCCGGTATGAGCATCTCCGATATTTTTGAGACTTACGGCGAACAGTATTTCCGTGACTGCGAGACGAATCTTCTGATTGAAATGCAGTCGAGAACAAACGTTGTCATTTCGTGCGGCGGCGGAACTCCGATGCGTGAGTGCAACGTTGCGGAGATGAAAAAGAACGGCCGCGTTGTTCTTCTGACTGCAAAGCCGGAGACGATTTTAGACCGTGTCAAAGACAGCCACGACAGACCGCTGATCGAGAACAACAAAACCGTTCCGTTTATCGCAGATCTGATGAGCAAGCGCCGTGAGAAATATGAGGCCGCAGCCGACATTATCATCGAGACGGACGGAAAGAGCGAGCTGGAGATCTGTGAGGAGCTGATCCACAGCCTGCGGCAGATGGATGCAAAAGCGGAATAAAAGAGAAAAAGCAAAGAAAAAGAAGAAGCAAGAAAAAGCAAGAAAAAGAAAGAAAAAGAAGAAGGAGAATGCTGTGTGCGACGGCAGCCTCCTTCTTTTCCTTTTGATACCGAATTGTTGCGCACTTAAAAAATACAAAATGTGTAGGAAAAAAGATTGACAAAAAAGATATTTTTCGATATTCTGATAAAAGTTGGGCTAAAATCACGTGAAAAGATTGAAAAAACAAGGTATTATTTCGTGCTATTGTCCGAATAAGAGAAAAAATTCAGGATAATTATATGAAAAACAATGGCCCGTGTGCAGACATAGCCGGATCAGCCGGGGAGGGTCTGCGGAAAACAAAGGAGGAACACCAATGAGAAAAAGAAACAAAGTCGTTTCTCTGCTTTTGGCAGGATGCATGGCAGCCGGTCTTCTGGCCGGATGCGGAAGCAGCGGAGAGGCACAGGTAGCAACTGCTGACAATGCTACAGCGGCATCAACCAGTACTGGAGCAGCGGATTCTGCAGCACCGGAGACTGCAGGTGAAGTGGACGGACAGATCAATCTTCGCGCGGTATCCTTTGGAAACAACTTCGATGTACAGGATATGGGATGGCGCTGGATGATGGCAGAGTGCTACGAAGGACTGATGCGTGACGTAGCAGATGAGAACGGAGACCGTTTCGAGTACGCCGGTGCAGAATCCATGGACGTATCCGACGACGGACTGGTTTATACCTTCCATCTGAGAAAGGATGCAAAATGGTCCGACGGACAGCCGGTTACCGCAGCAGATTATGAGTACGGCTGGAAACGTCTGTTAAATCCGGAATACGGATATTCCTATTCTTTCTTCCTGTTTAACGTAGTAGGAGCAGAGGAGTATTATAACGGACAGGGTTCTGCCGATGAGATCGGAATCAAAGCAGTTGACGATTACACCTTCGAGGTTACCTTAAAGGTAGCGGATCCGACCTTCCAGTCCAAGCTGGTAGCAACTCCGCTTTACCCGACCCGTCAGGATGTCGCAGAGGCAGCCGGAGACCAGTGGGGAAAAGACTGGACAAAGTGTGTCTACAACGGACCGTTTGCCATGACCAACCTGGTAGAAGATAACTCCATGACATGGGTAAAGAATGACCAGTACTGGGATAAGGACAACGTAAAACTGAATCAGGTAAACTGGTACTGTGTAGCAGAGAACGCAACAGCAGCAACCATGTTCGATAACGGACAGCTGGACGTTTTCGATGCAGCAGGCGATTACATTGCAAAATATGACAAAGAAGTAGAAGCAGGCAATATGCAGACCATGACCACCGAGTACCCGGGAACTATGGTTTTGTGCTACGAGCAGTCTGAGGGCGGAAAATCCGGTCTGATGAAAAACGTAAACATCCGCAAGGCAATTTCCTACTCCATCAACCGTGAGGAGATGGTATCAGCTGTTTACGGAAGATACACCGCAGCTTACGGCTTCGTTTCCCCGGCGATCACGCTCGACGGAACTTCCTACCGCAAGCAGGCGTCGGAGACGATGAAAAAGGAATATGAGCAGTATGCAGGAGATGCAGACAAGTTAAAAGCACTGTTCCAGAAAGGCCTTGATGAGCTTGGTATCACCGATAAACCGGAAGACATCACCATTACACTGCTGTCCCAGGGTTCTGCTACCGAGAATCAGCTCGAGAGAGAGTACCTGCAGCAGTCCATTTCCCAGAATCTGGGCGTAAAGGTAGAGCTGAATACCGTTGGCGATTACCAGATGTTTGCAAACGAGCGCGATAACAAGAACTACGATATCTTTGTAGGCGGATGGTTCAGCGATTACAACGATCCGCTGGATTTCCTGAACATCATGAAGACAGGCGTTTATGATTCCTACGGCCTCTATAGCAACAGCGAGTACGACAGCCTGATCGATTCTCTGACCGGAGAGAACGACAACGCAAAACGCCTTGAGATTTACCAGAAGCTGGAAGATCTGCTGGTTGCACAGGATTGTGGTGTTGCACCGCTGTACTACTCTGATAAACATTACTATTATCAGAACTGGGTAAAAGATTTCTACACATCCTCCTTCGGCGCAAGCCAGGAGCTTTACAGAGCAACTGTAGAGAAATAAAAAAAGCAGCAAAACAGAAGAAATGAGGGAAGAAGGGCTTATGAAACAATAGGCTCTTCTTTCGCTATCATAATAAAATTCCGGTCGAAAAAGACCGGACAGGGAGAGGATTTTTATGCCAAAATATTTACTGCGCCGTTTCGCGGAAATGCTGATCACACTGTTTCTGATTGCAACGGCCACGTTTTTCCTTCTGGAAGCGGTTCCGGGAGATCCGCTGACGGAGCGTGCGAGCAAGCTCTCGCCGACCGTAAAGGAAAACCTCTATAAGCGCTACGGCCTCGACAAGCCGATGATGGAGCGCTATGTGATCACAATGAAGGGAATCTGCAAGGGAGAGTTCGGGGAATCTGTTGTCTATGCGGGACAGACGGTACAGAAGCTGATTCATGACCGTCTTCCGGTATCCGCCCGCCTTGGTATCCAGCAGGTGCTGGCCGGTATCACGATCGGTCTGCTGCTTGGAATTCTTGCGGCAATGAGGAGGGGAAGCTTCTGGGACTATATGGTGATCGCCCTGTCGGTCCTCTTGATTTCCATTCCGAACCTGATCTTTGGTCTGATGCTTCAGAAAATTTTCGCAGGTAACCTGAAGGTTCTGCCGACGATCGGCTGGCCTGCGGGAAAGGATCTGTGGTTCGGAGGATGGGAATACACGATTCTTCCGACCCTGACAGGATGCTTTTCTTATATCGCAACGTATGCGCGTCTGCTGAAAACCTCGATGCTCGATGTGATCAATCAGGATTACGTGCTGACTGCTGAATCGAAGGGCTTAAGCCGCGGACAGATTATCCGCCGCCATATCCTTCGGAACTCGTTTATCCCGGTTATCACACAGCTTCCGATGTCGGTTGCCATGTGTATCACAGGCTCCTTCTTCATCGAGAGCATCTTTTCCATCCCGGGAATCGGACAGTATTATGTGACGGCGGTCAATAACCAGGATCTTTCCATTATCATGGGAGAGACGGTTATTATCGCAGCACTTTACATCGGTGTTCTCTTTATCACGGACCTGCTGTACGTGGTCGTTGACCCGAGAATCAGTCTGACAGGAAAGAGCAGATAAGGAGGATATTATGGCAGCATTAACACCGGAAAAATTTAAAGTAATAGGATACACCGAGGAAGATGCGAACCGGATTGACCGCCCGACCATTTCCTACTGGCAGGACGCCTGGAGACGGCTCCGCAAAAACCCGATCGCAATGGGATCTCTTGTTGTGCTCGGTATTCTGCTTGTCATGGTCATCATCGGACCGCATATCAAAGGATATGATTATGTATCCATGAATATCGCCGAGAAAAACCAGGGCGTATCGTCAAAATACTGGTTTGGAACCGACAACCTGGGACGTGACCTCTTCTCAAGAGTCTGGGTCGGCGCGCGGGCATCACTGATCATCGCGATCGTTGCAACGGCAATCAAACTCATCATCGGAACGGTATATGGCGCGCTGATGGCACATTTCGGCGGCTGGGTCGATGAGGTTCTGATGCGGATCATCGAGGTTATCAACTCGATTCCGTCTCTGCTTCTTACGATTCTGATCATGATGATTCTTGGAAATAACCTGTTTGCACTTCTGGTCGCGCTTAGTGTCACCGCATGGTGTAACACGGCACGTCAGGTGCGCGGTATGATCAAACAGCTCCGTGAGACGGAATACGTTTACGCGGCGGAGGTGCTCGGTGCAAAACCGCTCCGCATCATCTTAAAACACTATGTACCGAATATGCTGGGTATCCTGATTCTGGATACGGCGACGGCAATCCCGATGTTTATTTTTACGGAGGCAGGTCTTAGCTTCCTCGGCATCGGCCTCAAGGCACCATCGATCAGCCTTGGTGTCCTGATTTCGATGGGACAGCAGAACATGGATTTCTATCCGTCACAGCTTCTGTTCCCATGTCTCGTGCTCTGTATCATCGTTATGGCATTCAACCTTCTGGGAGACGGCCTGCGCGATGCCCTGGATCCGAGACTTCGCCAGTAATAAGTGGGAGATAACGATATGAACGAACAAAACAATCCGATTCTGGAAGTAAAAAACTTAAGAGTCTCTTATCACACCTATGCCGGTGAAGTAAAGGCAGTCCGCGGTGTACAGTTTTCTCTCGAGAAAGGTCAGGCGCTCGCAATTGTGGGCGAATCCGGCTGCGGAAAATCTGTAACGGCGAAATCCATCATGGGCCTCATCAAGGCCCCGCAGGGTGAGATTAAAGAGAACAGTGAAATTCTCTATCATGGAGAGAATATTCTGAAATACAACAAAAAACAGTGGCAGCATTACAAAGGCGGCGAGTGTGCAATCATTTTCCAGGATGCGCTGGCTTCCTTAAATCCGACGATGCGTGTCGGAAAACAGATTATGGAAAATCTGATGGGCCACAAAAACATGACAAAACAGGAAGCGGCAAAGGAGGCTGTCGAGATGCTGCGCATGGTCGGCATCCCGGAGCCGGAAAAACGTGTCAGACAGTATCCGCACGAATTTTCCGGCGGTATGCGTCAGCGTGTTATGATCGCGATTGCATTTGCCTGTGATCCGAAAATTCTGATCTGTGACGAGCCGACGACCGCACTCGATGTGACAATTCAGGGACAGATTCTCGATATTATCAAGAATCTGCAGAAGAAAAACCAGACGTCCGTTATCATGATCACACATGATCTTGGTGTTGTGGCGAATATCGCACAGAAGATTGCTGTCATGTATTCCGGTATTATCGTGGAAAGCGGAACGTGTGAGGATATTTTCTATCGTCCGCGTCACCCGTATACCTGGGCGCTGATCCGTTCCGTACCGCGTCTGGATCTGAAAAACAAGCAGGAACTCGCGACAATTCCGGGAACTCCGCCGGATCTTTTAAACCCGCCGGTCGGATGTCCGTTCTGCACGCGGTGCAGCTATTGTATGCCGATCTGTAAGGAAGAGATGCCGGAGGCAACGGAATTCGGCGGCGAGCATAAAGCTGCCTGCTGGCTCCATCACCCGATGGCACCAAAAGTAGAAATGCCAAATCTGGAAGGAGGAGAACTGTAATGGAAAATAACGAAAAAGAAGTGCTTTTTTCCGTTTCCCATCTGAAAAAATATTTTCAGGTCGGAAACCATGCGACCTTAAAGGCCGTGGATGATGTCTCCTTCGAAATTTACAAGGGTGAGACACTTGGAATGGTTGGCGAGTCCGGATGTGGAAAGACAACGTGCGGCCGTACCTGCATCGGCCTGTATGACAAGACCGACGGACAGGTGCTCTACAAGGGAACCGATGTCCATGCGTTAAACGGAAAAGAGCGGTTTGCCTTCAAAAAACAGGTACAGATGGTCTTTCAGGATCCGTATGGATCACTCGACCCACGTATGACCGTTGCCGACATCATCGGCGAGGGCATCGACATTCACCATCTGGCAAAGAATAAGAAAGAGCGCCAGGAGATGATCTACAAATATCTGGAACTGGTCGGACTGAACCGCGAGCATGCGAACCGTTTTGTGCACGAGTTTTCCGGCGGACAGCGCCAGCGAATCGGTATTGCGCGTGCGCTTGCCGTGCAGCCGGAGTTCATCGTTCTCGATGAGCCGATCTCCGCACTCGATGTTTCGATCCAGGCACAGATCGTCAATCTTCTTGTGGATCTGCAGAAAAAGATGGGACTGACCTATCTTTTCGTTGCCCATGATCTGTCGATGGTCAAACATATTTCCGACCGTGTGGCGGTTCTGTATCTGGGAACGCTCGTCGAGCTGACGACATCCGAGGAGCTGTACGCCAACCCGCGCCACCCGTACACACAGGCACTGCTCTCCGCGATTCCGATTCCGGACCCGAAAGTAGAGGCAGAGCGCGACCGCAAAAAAATCCGCCTCGAAGGCGAGGTGCCGAGCCCGATCAACACGAAGCCGGGCTGCAAATTCCAGGGAAGATGCAAGTACGCAAAAGACATCTGCCGACAGCAGATGCCGGAATTAAAAGACGTGGGCAACAATCACTTTGTGGCATGTCATTTCTGTGATGCGTTAGAAGAAAATAAGGAATTGTAAAACATGGAAAAGATAAAGAACATCTGCTGTGATCTCGGCAGAGCATTTACAATCGGCCTGCTCTCCGGCGGCGCTGCGGCAGCTGTGCTGCTGCTGGGAGGATTCCTCTTTGGGGGATTCACGTTCCGCGCTGCCCTTGAGGCGGCGAAAGACGGCTTGCTGCTGATCGCGGCCCTCGGCATGTTCGTGATCGCCGGAATGCTGATGGTAAAAGGCAAAAACCCGGAGAAATTCACGCAGAAGGAAAAATGGCGCGTCCACTTTGCCGTACTCGGATATAAGAGTGTGTTCGCAGTTCTCTGCGTTTCCTGGGTGCTGTGGGCGGCAGCGGCGGATTATCTTTTGTATCGGATGTGAAAATAGTTTCTATAAATAAAAAGAGAATTTTGCAGACTGTAAAAATGAGGTCCGGCAAAATTCTCTTTTTTCGTTTAGTCGTTATTCGTCTTCGAGACGGGAGATAACCATCTCCATGGATTTCTGATATTCTTCATCCGAAGAATTGTAGAACAGCATCAGATCGAGGCAGCTGCTCATTTTCTTCAGTGCTTCCGGGATGGAGTAGTCGATCGTTTTCACATATTCATCCCAGTGCTCCAGCTTCCACGTATCGCGCACGGAGTTGCGGTCGATCATGCGCTGGTGGCAGATCTCCGGTTTTGTGACAACCCAGATCACAACAAGCTTTGCCCCATGGTCAGCGAGCTTTTTGGAGAAGTCTTTCAGGAACTTCTCATCATGCACTTCGCGTGTGAATGGTGCGTTGATCAGCACAATATCGTCATACTCGAGTGCTTCCAGTCCGAAATTGACCGTTACTTCATATTCATAATCGCGGATATTCTCCTCGAAGAAATCAGAACTGCGGTTGATTTCCTGTCCGCCCGCTTTGAAAACGCGGTTCGACAGCGGAATGACCGTGTCCTTGTCGAGATAAACAACGTGTTTCAGCTCCTTGGCGAGCTGTTTTGAAATGTATGTCTTTCCGCACGCCGGCGGCGAGGTTACGAGGATCATCTTTTTCATCGTTTGTATGTCTTCCTTTCCAGTTGAATCAAAAAAAATCACTCCTAGCATTATAGAAAATTTGGGAAAAAATTGCAAGAGAAAAGACGGTTGTGCCAGAGAAAAAATTGTCTTATAATAAAATAAGATTTTTATGCCATCACGGAGAAAATAAATGGAGGAAAGACAATGAGCAGAGCAAATACACGAGTTGTGAAAATCGGCGACCGGGTCATCGGAGGCGGAAATCCGATTCTGATCCAGTCCATGACGAATACCAAAACAGAAGATGTGGAGGCAACCGTAAAGCAGATCCAGGCGCTCACGGAAGCCGGATGTGACATTATCCGATGCGCCGTCCCGACCATGGAGGCAGCCAGGGCGCTGTCCGAGATCAAAAAGCAGATCTCGATTCCGCTTGTAGCAGATATTCATTTTGACTATCGATTGGCGATCGCCGCGATCGAAAACGGAGCCGATAAAATCCGCATCAACCCGGGCAACATCGGCAGCCGCGACCGGATCCAGGCGGTTGTAGATGCAGCAAAAGAACGCCAGATTCCGATCCGCGTCGGCGTCAACAGCGGTTCACTCGAAAAAGAGCTGGTGGAAAAATACAACGGCGTAACGGCAGAGGGCCTGGTGGAGAGCGCGCTCGACAAAGTGCGGATCATCGAGGAGATGGGCTATGACAATCTCGTCATCAGTATCAAATCGTCTGATGTGATGATGTGTGCAAAAGCGCATGAGCTGATCACGAACCAGACGGATCATCCGCTTCATGTCGGCATTACGGAGGCAGGAACGCTGTATTCCGGCAACATCAAATCGGCAGTGGGGCTCGGTATTATTTTATATCAGGGCATCGGAGATACGATCCGTGTTTCCCTGACCGGCGATCCGCTCGAGGAAATCAAATCCGCAAAACGGATCTTAAAGACCCTGGGACTTCGAAAAGGCGGCATTGAGGTCGTATCGTGTCCGACCTGCGGACGGACCCAGATTGATCTGATCGGACTGGCAAACCAGGTGGAAACACTGGTGCAGGGCTACGATCTTGATATCAAGGTTGCCGTCATGGGCTGCGTGGTCAACGGACCGGGCGAGGCAAAAGAGGCGGATCTTGGTGTTGCAGGCGGAAAAGGCGTCGGCATTTTAATTAAAAAAGGTGAAATCGTGAAAAAAGTACCGGAGAGCGAGCTGCTGTCCGTCTTAAAGGACGAGCTGGATCACTGGGGCAAGTAGAAAAGAAAGCAGGAATAGGAATGGAAAAACAGTTTCAGGAAGTATTTCCGGATTTGAGAATCGAAGGGGGCATGGCAGAGCTTCTCGATACCGTGGAGGTTTCGCGGGTATCGATCAATAAGAAAAAAGATCTGCTGCGGATCTATGTGGTCAGCCATCAGTGGATTCACAAAAAATATATTTATCAGCTGGAGCGCCAGATCGAGGAGCAGCTCTTTTCCAACGTGCCGCTGCGCGTGAAGATTATTGAGCGGTTCTATCTGTCGCGCCAGTATACGCCGGAAAACTTTCTGGAGGTGTACCGTCCGAGTATCCTGCTCGAGCTGAAAAACCACAGTGTCTTTCTGAATCATCTGTTTTCGACTGCCGAGATTACCTTCCCGGAGACGAACAAAATGCACCTGGTGCTCGTGGATTCCGTTGTGGCAAAGGAGCGCGAGGAGGAGCTGGTCCACATTCTCGAGAAAATCTTCTGTGAGCGGTGCGGCTTCGACCTGATCGTGGAAACCGAGATGAGAAAGCCGGAGGGCGAGAGCCGCGCCATGAGAAATTCCGAGCTCCGCATCCGGGAGGAAGTGCGCCACGTTCTGGCGCATACCCATTACGGTGAGATGCTCGGCGAAAAAGAGCAGAACCGGATGGAAGAGCAGGCGGAAGCAGCAGGCGAACAGCCAAAAGCAGCCGCAGCAGCCAAGGACGGCGAGGCGAAAAAAGAAAAAGCAGCAGACGGCGGAAGGGGAAAAGGTTTTTCCGGCGGCGGACGCGGTTCCTTCAAAAAAGGCAAGGGCAGTTTCGGCCGGAATGCGGACAATCAGCCGCGCAAATCCTCCAATCCGGATGTGCTGTACGGAAGAGATTTCGAGGATGAGAGCGTGGAGATTCTGAAAATCGGCGATGAGATCGGTGATGTTGTCATCCGAGGAAGAGTCCAGAGTGTGGATATGCGCGAAATCCGGAATGAGCGTACGATTTTCATGTTCACGATCACCGACTTTACAGATACCATCGGCGTCAAGATTTTCGTCCAGAACGCGGAAGTGCCGGAATTAAAGGATGCGATCAAAAAAGGCGCGTTCATTAAAGTAAAAGGAAAAACGACGGTTGATGCATTTGACCACGATCTGACGGTTATGTCTGTCTGGGGCATCAAGAAGATCACCGATTTCCGTACCGGCCGTCAGGATACGAGTCCGGTGAAGCGTGTGGAGCTGCACTGCCATACAAAGATGAGCGATATGGACGGTGTCACCGATGCTGCCCGTCTGGTACAGCGTGCCTACGAGTGGGGCCATCCGGCGATCGCGATCACCGATCACGGCGTGGTGCAGTCCTTCCCGGAGGCAAACCATGCGATCGAGGCGATCGACGGCGCTTACCGGAAAAAATACCAGGCAGAGCACCCGGATGCGACAAAAGATGAGCTGAAAAAAGTTTCGGCTCCGTTCAAGGTCATCTACGGCATGGAGGCTTATCTCGTCGACGACTTGAAAGATATCGTTGTCAACAGCAAAGGACAGGACATCCACGGAAGCTACGTTGTTTTCGATATCGAGACGACGGGATTTTCCCCGGTTGTCAACAAAATCATTGAGATCGGCGCCGTCCGTGTGGAAAACGGAGCGATTGTCGATAAGTTTTCCACCTTCGTCAATCCGAAAGTCCCGATCCCGTTCCGGATTGAGAATCTGACCGGCATCAACGACAACATGGTTCTTGACGCGCCGGACATCGAAACGGTGCTGCCGAAATTCCTGGAGTTCAGTGAGGGAGCCGTTATGGTTGCCCACAATGCTTCGTTCGATATGAGCTTTATCGAGCACAACTGCGTCCTGCAGGGGATCGAGCGGGAATTTACAACGGCGGACACCGTCGCCATGGCGCGTTTCCTGCTGCCGGGCCTGAACCGTTTCAAGCTGGATACCGTTGCGAAGGCGGTCGGCGTATCGTTGGAAAACCATCACCGTGCGGTGGACGATGCCGGCTGTACGGCGGAAATTTTCGTGAAATTCGTAAAAATGCTGGAGGAGCGCAATATTCTGACTCTGGATGATCTGAATGCGCAGGGAAAAGTATCGGAGGAGGCTGTGCGCAAGCTTCCATCGTACCATGCGATCATTCTGGCAAAGAACGAGACGGGACGTGTCAATCTGTACCGCCTCGTGTCGGAATCCCACCTGAAATACTACAACCGCCGGCCGAAGCTGCCAAAGAGCGTCTACCTGAAATACCAGGACGGTCTGATGATCGGATCTGCCTGCGAGGCGGGCGAACTCTACCAGGCAATCCTGCGCGGTGAACCGGATGCGGCGATTGCGCGTCTCGTGGACTTCTACGATTATCTGGAAATCCAGCCGATCGGCAACAACGCGTTCATGATCAAAAAAGAGGACGTTTCTGCCGTAGAGAGCGAGGAGGATTTAAAGGAGATCAACAGGCGCATCGTCAAACTTGGCGAGCAGTTCCATAAGCCTGTTGTGGCAACGTGCGACGTCCACTTCATGGATCCGCAGGACGAGATCTACCGCCGCATCATCATGACCGGAAAAGGTTTTGACGACGCGGATGAGCAGGCACCGCTGTTCCTGCGCACCACCGAGGAGATGCTTGAAGAGTTTTCGTATCTCGGAAGTGAGAAAGCGGAGGAGGTCGTCATCACCAATCCGCGCAAAATCTCCGACCTTGTCGAGAAAATCTCCCCGATCCGTGCCGGAAAATTCCCGCCGGTCATCGAGGATTCCGACAAGACACTGCGGAGAATCTGTTACGACCGCGCGCATGAAATCTACGGCGAGGAGCTGCCGGAGATCGTTTCCGCGCGCCTCGAACGGGAGCTGAACTCCATTATTTCCAACGGATATGCCGTTATGTACATCATCGCACAGAAACTAGTGTGGAAGTCGAACGAGGACGGCTACCTCGTAGGATCGCGTGGTTCCGTCGGTTCCTCGTTCGTTGCGACGATGGCGGGAATCACGGAGGTAAACCCGTTGAGCCCGCATTACTACTGCGAGTCGTGCCATTACAGCGAGTTCGATTCGCCGCGCGTCAAAGAGTACGTCGGCCGTGCCGGATGCGATATGCCGGACGCCGTCTGCCCGAACTGCGGCAAGCCGCTGAAAAAAGCCGGATTTGACATTCCGTTCGAGACGTTCCTTGGATTCAAGGGAAACAAAGAGCCGGATATCGACCTGAACTTTTCCGGTGATTACCAGAGTAAGGCGCACAAATACACAGAGGTTATTTTCGGCGCCGGTCAGACGTTCCGTGCGGGAACCATCGGTACGCTGGCGGATAAAACAGCGTTCGGTTACGTGAAGAACTATTACGAAGAGCGCGGCCAGCACAAACGGAACTGCGAGATCGACCGTATCGTGGAAGGATGCACCGGCATCCGCCGTACCACCGGCCAGCACCCGGGCGGTATCATCGTTCTGCCGTTCGGTGAGGACATCAACTCCTTCACCCCGGTGCAGCATCCGGCGAACGATATGACAACCGACATTATTACGACCCATTTCGATTACCACTCCATTGATGCCAACCTCTTAAAGCTCGACATTCTCGGACACGATGATCCGACCATGATCCGTATGCTCGAGGATATCACGCATCTTGATGCGCAGACGATTCCGCTCGATAACCCGGAGGTCATGTCGCTGTTCAAGAGCACCGAGGCGCTCGGCATCAAGCCGGAGGACATCGGCGGCTGCCCGCTTGGATGCCTTGGCGTGCCGGAGTTCGGTACCGATTTCGTTATCCAGATGCTTCTGGACACGAAGCCGCAGTCGTTCTCTGACCTGATCCGTATCTCCGGTCTGTCGCACGGAACCGACGTATGGCTCGGCAATGCGCAGACCCTGATCGAGGAGGGCAAGGCGACGATTTCCACCGCCATCTGTACCCGGGACGATATCATGATCTACCTGATCGACAAGGGACTCGAAAGTGAGCTTTCCTTTACGATCATGGAGAGTGTGCGAAAAGGAAAGGGCTTAAAACCGGAGTGGGAAGAGGAGATGAAGGCCCACGATGTGCCGGACTGGTACATCTGGTCATGTAAAAAGATCAAGTACATGTTCCCGAAAGCCCACGCGGCGGCGTACGTCATGATGGCGTACCGCATCGCTTACTATAAAATTTTCTATCCGCTGGCGTACTATGCGGCGTACTTCTCCATTCGTGCGTCCGCATTCTCCTACGAGCTCATGTGCATGGGACGCGACCGGCTGGAATATTATATGAAAGATTACGAAAAACGGAAAGACACGCTGACTCAGAAGGAGCAGGCAACCGTCAAGGATATGAAGATTGTCCAGGAAATGTACGCCCGCGGCTTCGATTTCGTGCCGGTGGACCTCTATAAGGCACAGGCGCACCGCTTCCAGGTCTACGATGACAAACATCTGATGCCGGCGCTCGACTCGATCGAGGGTCTGGGCGACAAGGCGGCCGACGCCGTTGTCCTTGCGGCACGAAACGGAAAATTCCTCTCGAAAGATGATTTCCGCGACCGCACCAAGGTCAGCAAGACGATTATCGACTTTATGGCGGACCTCGGTGTCTTCGGAGATCTGCCCGAAAGCAATCAGTTTTCGCTGTTCGACTATTAAAAGGAGCGTCCCCTTTCCGTTGCAATCCCGTGCGTCTTGGGGTATAATCAGACGTTGTGGAAAAGAACGAAAACGATTTAGATAAAATAAGGTGAAAAACATTGAGAAGAAGATTGGAACAACTGCTGAACGGCAGATTTGAATATGAGGTTCCCCATCTGCTGCTGTCCGAGACGGAGGTGGCCCTGACGCTGGACGAGGGGCAGAATTTCCGCGGAGAGCTGAATATCGGAGCGGAAGACGGGAGAAGAGTAAAAGGAATTGTGACCACAGATCATCAGAGAATCGTTCTGGCGAAAAATCAGTTCCAGGGAACGGCGAGTACGATTGAGTACGGCGTGGATACCAGCGGATTAAAAGCAGGCGATGAAATCTGTGGAAACATCACCGTCAGCAGCAATCTGGAGGAACGCTGCGTGCGGGTACACGTCTCGATTGCGGGAAAGACAATGAACATTTCCGGACAGGAGATTCATTCCCTGGCAGATTTTGTGCATCTGGCAAGTCATGATTTCGGCGCAGCGTACCGCTTCTTTGTAAAAAAAGAGTTTGCACGTCTTCTTCAGAAAGAGGCACCGGAGCAGATGGCACTTTATCAGGGACTGTCCCACAAGCCGGTGACATTTCAGCATCTGGAGGAATTTCTGGTTGCCCTCGGTCAGAAAGAGCCGGTGATGCTTTCGGCGGAACAGCCGGAGAAAACTGTGCTTACCGTGGACCAGCCGCGCAAGGAAACACTGTATCTGTATAAAAATACCTGGGGCTACGTCCGCATGGAAATCGAGGTGCAGGGAGACTTTCTGGAAGTGGAAAAGAAAGTCGTCACTTCAGAAGATTTCATCGGAAGCGTCTACGGTGTGGAATACATTATCCATCAGGAGAAAATCGGAAACGGCCGCCATTACGGCAGAATTACGGTGCGTCAGGGAAAACAGGAGCTTCGCTTTGAACTGGAAGTGACAAACAGCGAAAAGCATGTGACTAGCAGGAAAAATACGGAGCGCGACCGTCAGATAACTGCCATCGCGCGCGGCTATCTCGATCTGGCAGTCCATAAACGCGACTACCGTACCTGGTATCAGGACACCTGGGAGGCCATCGAGCAGTTCGAAAAAGCCGGCGGAGACATGGCGTGGGTGACGCTGGGAAAAGCATGGCTGTACGAGAGCCATGAGGAAACCGGAAAAGCAAGAGAAACGCTTTCTTACGTAAAAGAGCATCAGGAACTGCTGGACACCGCGGAGAAAAAAGGAGCGTACCTGTATCTGGCATGGAAGCTGAAAATGGAAGTGGGCCATACCGGGCTGGTATCACGCCTTGGAACGCTGATGCGGCAGGAGAGTGCAAGCTATTTTCTGTTAAAGCTTGCCATTGATGCCGACGATTCCTGGCAGCAGTCGCTGACCCGTCAGCTCTACGCGATGGAACTTTGCTATGAGTGCGGGTGCAAGAGCCCGCTTCTGTATCTGGATGCGACACAGCTCTATCTCCGCCAGGAGGGACAGCTCCGCCGGATTTCGCCGTTCACCGTTCAGGTGCTGAAATTTGCGCAGAAAGAAGGCATTTTAAGCGGGGAACTGTTAAAACGGGCCGCTTATCTTACAGAGACGATGAAAACGTTCGATGAGAATGTCTATCAGATTCTGACTGCGGGCTATGAGCGTTTTCCATACGATGAAGTGCTCGAAGCCATCTGCAAACTGGTGATGAAGGGCCGCCCGGTGCGGAAGGAATATTTCCCGTGGTATGCAAAAGCCGTGGAGCGGAACATCCGTATCACGCGCCTGTACGAGTACTATATTGAAACGATGGATGCGTCGTTCGACGAGGTCCTTCCGCAGGTCATCCGGATGTATTTCTCCTACAGCAACACACTGGCAGGCCAGAAGAAAGCGCTGATCTACGCCAACGTGATTAAAAACCGCGAAAAAGACCGCCATACATTCCAGAGCTACCGCCCGGCGATGGAGGTTTTCACGGCAAGACAGATCCAGAAAGGCCGCATGAACCGCGAATACGCCGCACTGTACCGGACTTTTCTGAAAAAACCGGAAGATCCCGACAGCGCAAAAGCGATCGCAAATGTGCTGTTTACCCATCATGTAACGTGTGAAAATCCGAAAATCACGCGTGTGATCGTCTGCCATCCGGCGATGGCGGGCGAAACGTCCTATCCGATGACGGAACGGGGTGCTTATATCCGTCTGTACGGCAAAAAAGCGCGGATTCTTCTCGAAGATGAGCAGCGCAGAAGATATGCGGTGACAGAAACCTGCCGCGTAGAGCCATTGTTTACGGATGAAGAGCTTGCCCGTGCCTGCGGCGGTTTTGCCATTGAAAATCCGGGTCTGCTGCTGCACCTGTGCGGGGAGCAGGAAGAGGAGATGCAGCTTACCGCAGAAAATCTTGCCTGGTATCAGCAGGCAGCGCGCACGAGCGCATTTTCCAGTGCTTACCGGAAAACAGTGCGTCAGAAACTGCTGGAATACTATCTTGCCCATCCGGATGAGCGTGAGACCGAGGCAGCTGTTGCAGAGCTGGAGGACAGCGCTTACGCAAAGGTGGACCGTATTTCTACGATCGAGCTTCTGGTACGCTACGGCTGTTACAGCCGCGCCTTTGCCCTGACGGATCGGTACGGCTACGAAAAGATCCCGGTGTCGTGTCTCTTCCGTCTGGCGCATGCGATGATTCTGGAAAAAGAGTTTACAGAGGACGAGGAGCTTCTCTATCTGGCATCCTACGTGGTAAAACAGGGCATCTACGATGAAATTGTATTGTGCTATCTGAGAGATTATTTCACCGGTTCTATTGAGGATATGTGCAGTTTATGGGATAAAATCCGCGGCTTCCAGATGGAGAGCGACAAGCTGGAGGAGCGCATTCTGACCTGGTCCGTCTTTGTGCGCAGCCACCCGAAGTGGGAGCAGGAAATGCTGGAGAGCTACATCCGTCAGAGCGGAAAAGAGCATGTCATTCTGGCATACCTGACGTATCTTGCGATCGGCTATTTTATGGACGGAAAACCGCTTTCGGATCAGATGTTTGACTACTTGGACCGCGCCTGGAAACAGGGCTGGGAGCTGGACGAGATCTGCCATCTTGCGATGTTGAAACATCTTTCCACGAAGCCGCAGCTTTCTGAGGAGGAAGAAAAAGAGGCGCATACCCTGCTTCTGGCGTTTACGAAACAGGGACTCCGCTTTGCCTTCTACAAGGATCTGCCGGAGCACCTGACCGAAGGCTTCCAGATCGGCGACCGCATGTTCATCGAGGAGCGCCAGAGAGCGGAGGCAAAGGTGACGATTCATTACCGGACAAACGCCGAAGAAACATGGAAGAGCGAACCGATGCGCAATATGTATCAGGGCATTTTTGTGAAAGAGTTTCTGCTGTTCTACGGCGAGAAAATGGAGTATTACCTGACCTTTACGAACCGTCAGGGTGAGGGAAAAACAGAGGTGAAAACCGTCTCCATGACCGGCGAACCAAAAGCAGGAAAGACGCGGTACCAGCTTCTGAATCAGATGAAAGCAGCGCGCGCGGCAGGAGATTCGGAAAAAGCAGAAGAAGCATTCCAAAAGTATCTGCAGCAGGAGGCTCTGGTTCGGAACTGTTTTGCACTTGTGGATGAAAAGAAGCAGCAGGAGGATACGACATGGAACAGAAAAATTTAATTTTAGGATTTGATTTTGGAGAGAAATATTCCCAGTTCTGCTGCTATGACAGGGGAACCCATACGGCCGTCTCCATCCCGGTAAAAGAAGGAGAAGAGGCGGTGGAATTTCCGACCGCCATTGCCAAAAAACGGAATGAGGAAACGTGGAAAACAGGACCGGATGCAGAAAAATCTGCTCACGCGGAAAACGGCATCTGGCTGGACAATCTGTACGAGATCTGCATGGGATCCCGCATCTGCCAGATCGAAAACCGGGATTATACGCCGGGAGAAGTCCTTGGCACGTTCCTTCGCGAAGCATTGAAGATGATCGGCATCGAGCGCCCGGACCAGCAGATCCAGGCGATGATGATCACCACGGGCCATCTGACCCGTCCATTTGTGGAAAATGTGCGTGAAGCATACAAGATAATCGGACTGCCGCGCGGCAGAGCCTACCTGCAGGAGCATGACGAGAGCTTTTACTGCCATGTGCTGAACCAGAAGCCGGAGCTCTGGAGCCGTAAAGTCGGTCTGTTTTTCCTGAAAGATGAGGAAGCATCGTTTTCTGAACTTTCCATCAGCCGTAAAACGAAGCCGGCAACTGTGGCCGTAAAACGGGGGCCAAAAGCCGCACTTTCGATCGAGCCGATGGAGCGCGACCGCGATTTCTGCCATCTGATGGGAGAAGCGATGGGGAATGAAATTTATTCCAGCGTATTTCTGGTGAGCGAGGAGTTCGACCTTGCCTGGGCCGACAACTCTCTGCGTCAGTTAAAGAAAAACCAGAGAAGAATCTTCGGCGGAACGAACCTGTTTGCACAGGGCGCCTGCTTTTCCGCGCGCGAAAAAGTGGAGGAGCGCCGCTTAAAGGGCTATCTCTTCCTCGGAAATGACCTCGTGCGCTACAACATCGGCATGGAGATGACGATCAATGGTTCTCCGGCATACTATGCGCTGATTGCAGCCGGTGTGAACTGGTATGAAGCAGAAAAAGAATGTGAGCTGATCCTCGACGGAACGGAGGAGCTGGAATTTGTTGTAAGTTCCATGGAAAGCGGAAAACGAAACCGCTATACCATGAAGCTGGACGGGCTGCCCAAACGGCCGCCGAAGACAACACGGATCCGTCTGCGTCTGGAGTATGATTCTCCGGTTACGTGTCAGATCACCGCAGAGGATTTAGGTTTTGGCGATATGTTCCCGGCAAGTCACAAAATCTGGCACGAGACGATGGGGGAGGTGTAAACGATGAGCGGTTATATTTTATGTCAGGTCAAACGGGCGAAAAATCCGTATTATATTTCCAACATCAGCACAAATATATATTCCATCGAGGAACTGTGCTATTATCTGTACCACAACATCTATCTGCTGGACGAGACCATCATTAACGAGCAGCTGCTGGTGTGGATGAAAGAAGAACTCCACTTAAGAAGACTGTACCAGCGTCTCTACGTCCTTCTGGAGGAGAAAAAGAACATCGGTGAGTTTATCCTGCCGATCTTTAAGGAGATCAATTATCTTTCCCACGATCAGTTCCGTGAGATGAATGAGCGCCTGAAACGGTTCGAGGAGCAGCCGGAGATTGTGCGGAAAAAAATCAAGGGAGATTACCTTGTCGACCACGAAAAATATATCAATGCGATCCAGGTTTACCAGGAAACGCTGAAAGATACCGAGGAAAACGAAACCAACATGGGAAGCCAGTTCACCGGAAGTATTTACAACAACATGGGCTGTGCCTACGCAAGTCTGTTCCAGATGAATGAAGCACTTATGTGCTTTCAGAAAGCAAATGAAGAGCTGCACACGAAAGCATCGTTAAAGAGCTGGCTGTTTGCGGTCTACATGAGCAAAGGACAGGACGCCTATGAGCAGATGTGCACCGAGCGGAAAGTGGATGCCGAGACGAAACGGGAGATGGACCGCCAGATCACCGAGGCAATGCAGGTCGAGCTCCCGCGCGATCTGGACGAAGCTCTTGCGGCGTGGACACGGGAATATCATAAAAATACCGGACTTTGAACAAAAAGAACAAAAAAATTACTTGACAGCAAAAAAGAATGGGACTATAATACGGCCCATAAGAAAAAAATAAATACTTCGAAACCGATGAAGTGGAGATAACGTTGGAAGCGCACTCACAGAGAGCCCGGGCAGGTGGAAGCCGGACAGAAAGCGGATCAGCAAATGGACCACGGAGGGTACAGGGAAAAGCGGGAAACCGTCTGAGTATTCTGTAACGTGCAGGCATACGTTAGTTGCCAGGAATATGATCGTATTCTGCAGAGCGTGTGAGCAATCGCAAAACAAGGTGGCACCACGAGTATAAAAATATACCCGCCCTTGGCAAAGAACAAAGTGATTCTTTGCCGGGGGCGGTTTTTTGTATATCAGAAATTGGTTCTGAGGACCAGTGTTGATGACAGCCTTTGCAGACACAAGGAGAGGAGATAACAAGATGAAACAGATGACGTTAGAAGAAATTTCAAAAGCAGCCGCATCGGGAGCTTTTCGGAAAATCCCGGTAAGCAGAGAAATTTATTCGGATATCCGTACACCAGTAGAAACACTGAAAGTCCTGCAGGGCGTCAGCAGCCACTGCTACATGCTCGAAAGCGTGGAGGATAAAAAACAGTGGGGAAGATACACCTTTCTCGGCTACGATCCGTCGCTGGAACTCACCTGTGTCAACGGAAACCTGACAATCACCGCCGATGCGGCAGAGATGAAAAAAGTAGAAGATATTCCGGAAAGCCGCAAAGAACAGCTTCCGACCGGACAGATCCGGCTGACCGCAAAGACAGCCCATCCGGGAGCCGTCATCAAAACCCTGATTGAGAAAAATAAAAGTCCGAAGATCGCGACACTGCCGACCTTCACTGGCGGCCTCGTCGGATACTTCTCTTACGATTACATCAAGTACAGCGAGCCGACCTTAAAGCTGGACGCAGAAGATCAGGAACATTTCAAAGATGTTGACCTGATGCTGTTCGATAAGGTCATCGCCTATGATAATTACCGTCAGAAAATCGTACTGATGATTAATATCGAAACCGAAAATCTCGAAGAAAATTACGAAAAAGCCGTACAGGAACTCGAAAAAATGGAAGAGCTGATCCGCTTCGGAAAACCGGCCGAGACGAAAGCCGGCCACCTGAAATCCGAGTTCCGCCCGCTCTTCGATGAGAAAGCGTACTGTGAGAAAGTCGAGCAGGTCAAACATTATATCCACGAGGGAGACCTCTTCCAGCTCGTTCTCTCCAACCGGCTCGAAGCTGATTTTGAGGGAAGCCTCCTCGATACGTACCGCGTTCTCCGCACGACGAATCCGTCGCCGTACATGTTCTACTTCTCGAGTGATGATGTCGAGATCGCCGGTGCATCCCCGGAAACTCTCGTAAAAGTCGAGGACGGAGAGGTCCGGACCTTCCCGCTTGCCGGAACGCGGCCGAGAGGAAAGAGCTATGAAGAAGACCAGCGGCTGGAAAAAGAACTCCTCGCCGATGAAAAAGAGCGTGCCGAGCACAACATGCTGGTTGATCTGGGAAGAAACGATCTCGGAAAGATCTGTGATTTCGGAACCGTGGAAGTAGAAAAATACATGTCAATCGAGCGTTACTCCCACGTCATGCACATCGGTTCCACTGTAAAAGGACAGCTTCGGAAAGACAAGACCGCAGTCGATGCCATCGATTCCGTTCTCCCGGCCGGAACCCTCTCCGGTGCACCAAAGCTCCGTGCCTGCCAGATCATCAACGAGCTGGAAAACAACAAGCGCGGCATTTACGGCGGTGCGATCGGCTATCTGGATTTCACCGGAAATATGGACACCTGCATCGCAATCCGGCTTGCGTTTAAGAAAAACGGAAAAGTGTTCGTCCGCTCCGGTGCCGGCATTGTAGCCGACAGCGTACCGGAAAAAGAGTATCAGGAATGCATCAACAAAGCAAAGGCCGTGATGGTCGCACTTGCAGAGGCAGAAGGAGGAAGTAACTTATGATACTGCTGGTAGATAATTATGACAGTTTTTCCTATAACCTGTATCAGCTCGCCGGTTCGATCAATCCGGACATGAAGGTCATCCGGAACGATGAGATGACGATCGACGAAATCTGCGCACTGGCACCGGCATCCATCATTTTATCTCCTGGACCGGGCCGTCCGGAGCAGGCAGGCCGATGCATGGAGATTGTAGAAAAATTAGGCGGCGAGATCCCGATCCTCGGTGTCTGCCTCGGCCATCAGGCAATCTGTGCCGCGTACGGCGCGACCGTCACCTATGCGAAACAGCTGATGCACGGCAAACAGTCCGAGACAACGCTGGATCTTACCTCGGAATTATTCCAGGGGCTGCCGGAAACCGTTCCGGTTGCAAGATACCATTCCCTCGCAGCTGATGAAGCGACACTGCCGGAAACCTTAAAGGTAACGGCAAGAACTGCAGACGGCGAGGTCATGGCAGTCGAGGACAGTGAGAAAAAGATCTACGGAGTCCAGTTTCATCCGGAATCCATTCTGACCCCGCAGGGCAGACAGATGGTAGAAAACTTCTTAAAAATTACAAGATAGATCACAGGACAGCAAAGAAAGAGAGGAACAGAATATGATTCGGGAAGCGATTGTAAAACTGGTAAATAAAGAGAACTTAACCTACGAGATGGCAGAGGGCGCCATGGATGAAATCATGGGAGGAAAAGCCGATCCGATCCAGATCAGCGCATTTTTAACTGCCATGACGATGAAAGGCGAGACAATCGAAGAGATCACCGCATGTGCCAACGGCATGAGAAAGCACGGTGTTCATATGGAACATGACAAGGATGTTCTGGAAATCGTCGGAACCGGCGGAGATAGATCCAATTCCTTCAACATCTCCACAACAGCATCCCTTGTGATCTCTGCAGGCGGCGTCGCAGTTGCAAAACACGGAAACCGCGCCGCATCGAGCAAATCCGGCGCAGCCGACTGTCTCGAAGCGCTCGGCGTCAAAATCGACCTGGAACCGGAGAAAAACAAAGAAGTTCTGGAAAAACTTGGAATCTGTTTCCTGTTCGCACAGAAATACCACATGTCCATGAAATACGTGGCACCGGTCCGCAAGATGCTCGGCATCCGGACCATTTTCAACATCCTCGGACCGCTGACCAACCCGGCAGCAGCCACGATGCAGGTGATGGGTGTCTACGAGGAAGCACTTGTCCGCCCGATGGCAGAAGTTCTCTTCAATCTTGGTGTCAAACGCGGCATGGTTGTCTACGGCCAGGACTGCCTCGATGAAATTTCCTTAAGCGCACCGACAAGCGTCTGCGAGATCAAGGACGGAACGTTTGAGGAATACGTCATCACACCGGAAGAGTTCGGCATGACCCGCTGCACCAAAGAAGAGCTGGTCGGCGGAACTCCGCAGGAGAATGCTGAAATTACGAAAGAAATTCTTGCAGGAAAGAAAGGCCCGGCAAGAGACGCTGTTGTCCTGAATGCCGCCGCAGCCCTTCATGCAGCAAAAGAAATCCCGATGCAGGATGCTGTAAAACTGGCAGAGGAGCTGATCGACAGCGGAAAAGCACAGAAAAAACTCGAAGAGTTTGTGTCACTCACCAACAAATTGGCAGAAGAGGAATAAACATATGATACTGGAAACGATTGCAGAAGCCACAAGAAAACGTGTCGCTGCAGAAAAAGAGAAGTGTTCTCTTGCAGAAATGAAAGAAAAAGCAACGGCGATGAACCCGGACACCGGATTCCCATTTGAACAGGCGCTGAAAAAGCCGGGCATGTCCTTTATCTGCGAGGTAAAAAAAGCCTCCCCATCGAAGGGCATCATCGCAGAAGATTTCCCCTATCTGGAGATCGCAAAGGAATATGAAACGGCCGGTGCCTCCGCCATTTCCTGCCTGACCGAGCCGGAATACTTCAAAGGCGACAAGCGTTATTTAAAAAAAATTGCAGAAACCGTATCCATCCCGGTTCTGCGGAAAGATTTTACCGTGGATCCCTATATGATCTACGAGGCAAAGGTGCTCGGAGCCACCGCTGTCCTTCTGATCTGTGCGCTGCTGCCGGAGGAAACCTTAAAAGAATATCTGGAAACAGCGCATTCCCTCGGCCTTTCCGCTCTTGTGGAAGCCCACGATGAGGCGGAGGTTGCACGGGCCATGCGCGCCGGAGCAAGGATCATCGGCGTCAACAACCGCAACTTAAAAGATTTCACGGTCGATATCCACAACAGTGAGCGGCTGCGGGAGCTTGTCCCGGAAAACATTGTTTTCGTATCCGAGAGCGGCATCAAAACGCCGGAGGATGTCGGAAGACTGTATCAGAATAAAACCGATGCCGTTCTGATCGGCGAAACGCTGATGCGGAGCAGCAACAAAAAAGCAGAGCTTGAAAAACTCTCTTCAATGTGTTAAAGTGGTAACGTAAGTGCGCAAAACAAAACAGAGCGCACGGGGAGTCAAACGTTATGGAAGAACAGACCAGAATCAAAATCTGCGGGCTCACACGGCTGGAAGACATCGATGCGGTGAATGAGCTGAAGCCCGAATATGTCGGCTTTGTCTTTGCAAAAAGCCGCAGACAGATTACAAAAGAACATGCCGTGACGCTGCGGTGCTATCTGGATCCCGAAATCCAGGCGGTCGGCGTCTTTGTGAACGAGCTTCCGGCGATTGTCGCAGGATACCTCGAAGAGGGCGTCATCGATCTGGCACAGCTCCACGGAAATGAGAGTGAAGAATATATCCATTCGCTCCGGTTTCGCACCGGCGGGGAACTGATCAAGGCATTTTCCATCAAAACCAGGGAGGACGTCGAAAAGGCGAAAAAAAGCAGCGCCGATTACATCCTTCTCGACCACGGAAAAGGCGGTACCGGCGAATCGTTCGACTGGTCACTGATCAGAAACATGGACCGCCCGTATTTCCTTGCGGGAGGCCTGAACGCCGAAAATGTGGAACAGGCGATTTTACAGACACATCCCTTCGCCGTCGACATCAGCAGCGGTGTCGAGACAGACGGCGTAAAGGACCCGAAAAAAATCACAGAATGCATAAGGAGGATAAGACATGTCTGACGGAAGATTTGGTATTCACGGAGGCCAGTACATACCGGAAACTCTGATGAATGAAATTATCAATCTGGAAAAACAGTACAATTATTATAAAAACGATCCGGAGTTCTGCCAGGAACTCGATGACCTGCTGAAAAATTACGCGGGCCGCCCGTCCCTTCTCTACTACGCAGAGAAAATGACAAAGGATCTCGGCGGAGCAAAAATTTACCTCAAACGAGAGGATCTGAACCACACCGGAGCCCACAAAATCAACAACGTGCTCGGACAGTGCCTCCTCGCAAAAAGAATGGGAAAAACCCGTGTCATCGCAGAGACCGGAGCCGGCCAGCACGGTGTGGCAACCGCAACGGCAGCAGCGCTGATGGGACTTGAGTGTGAGATCTTCATGGGAAAAGAAGACACTGACCGTCAGGCCCTCAATGTATACCGGATGGAGCTTCTCGGTGCAAAAGTAAATGCCGTTACCACCGGAACTATGACCTTAAAAGATGCCGTCAATGAGGCGATGCGCGAGTGGGTATCACGTGTCGATGACACCCACTACGTTCTCGGTTCCGTTATGGGCCCGCATCCGTTCCCGACCATCGTCCGCGATTTCCAGGCTGTCATCAGCAAAGAGGCAAGAGAGCAGATCCTCGAAAAAGAAGGAAAACTCCCGAAAGCCGTCATGGCATGCGTCGGCGGCGGAAGCAATGCGATGGGTATGTTCTATAACTTCATCAATGACAAAAATGTCCGCCTGATTGGATGCGAGGCAGCAGGACGTGGCGTCAACACCGCAGAGACTGCAGCAACCATTGCAACCGGAACACTCGGCGTCTTCCACGGTATGAAATCCTACTTCTGCCAGGATAAATACGGTCAGATCGCACCGGTTTACTCGATTTCCGCAGGCCTTGACTACCCGGGCATTGGACCGGAGCATGCATATCTGCATGACATCGGCCGCGCCGAATACGTTCCGGTAACGGACGATGAGGCAGTAGAAGCTTTTGAATACCTCGCAAGAACCGAGGGTATCATCTGTGCGATCGAGAGTGCCCATGCAGTAGCCCATGCGATGAAGATCGCAAAAGAATTTGATCCGGAAGACTCCATCATCATCTGTCTGTCCGGACGCGGAGACAAAGACGTAGCAGCCATTGCAAGATACAGAGGGAGGGACCTTCATGAGTAAAGTAACAGAAGCATTTTCAAACGGCAAAGCATTCATTCCGTTTCTGACAGCCGGAGATCCGAACATTGAAAAAACAGAGAATTATATTCTGGAGCTCGAAAAAGCAGGCGCAGACCTGATCGAGATCGGAATCCCGTTTTCCGATCCGATCGCCGAGGGCGTTGTCATCCAGGAGGCAGACCTCCGTTCCTTAAAAGCCGGAACCACCACCGATAAAATTTTCGATATGGTAGCCTCCGTGCGCAAAAAAACAGACATTCCGCTGGTGTTTATGACCTACTTAAACCCGGTGTTCCATTACGGATACGAGCCGTTCTTTACAAAATGCGAGGAAGTCGGCATCAATGGCATCATCATCCCGGATATGCCGTATGAGGAAAAAGGCGAATTAAACGATATTGCGCGCAGCCATCAGGTAGATGTCATTTCCCTGATTGCGCCGACGTCTGAGCAGCGCATCCAGAAAATTGCCGCAGACGCCGAAGGTTTTATCTACCTCGTATCGTCTCTGGGCGTTACCGGTGTCAGAAGCGAGATCAAGACAGACCTCGATTCCATGATCGCCGCAATCCGCAAAGTAACCGATATTCCGGTAGCCGTAGGCTTCGGCATCAACACGACCGATCAGGCGGCCAACATTGCAAAAATTGCGGACGGTGTCATCGTCGGAAGCGCTATCGTCAAAATGATTGCGAAGTACGGCACTCATGCGGAGCAGCACATCTATACGTATGTCCGCATGATGAAGGAAGCTGTCATGACAGCAAATAAATAAAACCCGCGTCATTGCGTGTTTGAAAAAACTGTGTTAAGATGAGAGCGTGTCTGAAACAAACCGTTTTGGACACGCTTTTTCAACGTAAAATACCTGACCGGCTTTCGAAAAAGCCGGATAGAATATGGAGGAAAAACGTGTTAGATGTATGTTTACTGGGAACAGGCGGTATGATGCCTCTGCCAGGCAGACGCCTGACCGCCCTGATGACCCGATACAACGGAAGCAGCCTTCTGATCGACTGCGGCGAGGGAACCCAGGTTGCCATCAAGGAAAAAGGCTGGACCTTTAAGCCGATTGATGCCATCTGCTTCACCCATTACCACGCAGACCACATCAGCGGCCTTCCAGGACTTCTCCTGACGATGGGAAACACTGACCGGAGAGAACCGCTGACCATGATCGGCCCAAAAGGCCTGGAGCGCGTCGTCAATTCACTGCGTGTCATCTGCCCGGAGCTGCCGTTCCCGATTGTATTTCACGAGGTGACAGCGCCGGAGGAAGTGATCGAGATGAACGGCTACAAAATCACAGCCTTCCGCGTGCAGCACAATATCACCTGCTACGGCTATTCGCTGGAAATCTCCCGCAAGGGAAAATTCGATGTGGAGCGCGCTAAAGCACAGGAAATTCCGATTAAATGCTGGAATCCGCTGCAGAAAGGCGAGACTGTCACCCTGGATGGAAAGACGTATACGCCGGACATGGTCCTCGGCCCTGCCAGAAAGGGACTGAAGGTGACCTACTGCACCGATACCCGCCCGATTCCGTCGATCTCCGAACATGCGAAAGGCTCCGACCTTTTCATCTGCGAGGGAATGTACGGCGAGCCGGAAAAACAGGCAAAAGCAAAAGAATTTAAGCATATGACCTTCTACGAGGCGGCAAAACTGGCAAAAGATGCCGAGGTTGCCGAAATGTGGCTGACCCACTTTTCCCCGTCGCTCGTCGGCCCGCAGCGGTACATGGATGAGGTACAGAAGATTTTCCCGGCCGCAGAGCTTGGAAAAGACGGAAGATCAGTAGAACTGTTATTTGAAGAGGAAACGAAAAATGAGTGAAAAAGATACCCTGATTCTTGCAATTGAGAGCTCCTGCGATGAAACCGCAGCCTCCGTCGTGAAAAACGGAAGATGTGTGCTGTCTAACATTATTTCATCCCAGATCGCCATCCATACCCTGTATGGCGGTGTTGTGCCGGAAATTGCATCCAGAAAACATATCGAAAAAATCAACCAGGTTGTAGAAGCGGCCTTAAAAGAAGCCGATGTCACTCTGGATGATATCGATGCGATCGGTGTTACGTACGGCCCTGGTCTTGTCGGCGCACTTCTCGTCGGCGTGGCAGAGGCAAAAGCGATCGCCTATGCAAAAAAGAAACCGCTGGTCGGCGTTCACCATATTGAAGGCCACGTCTCGGCGAACTATATCGAACACCCGGATCTGGAGCCGCCGTTCCTGTGTGAAATCATCTCCGGAGGCCATACCCATCTTGTCATTGTAAAAGATTACGGTTCTTTCGAAATCCTCGGAAGAACGAGAGACGACGCAGCCGGAGAAGCCTTCGACAAGGTAGCCCGTGCCATCGGACTCGGCTATCCGGGCGGACCGAAGATCGACAAGCTGGCAAAAGAAGGAAACCCGCACGCCATCGACTTCCCGCGTGCCCACATGGAGGATGCGCCGTATGACTTCAGCTTCAGCGGCGTAAAATCTGCCGTTTTAAACCATCTGAACAAATGCCGGATGACAGGCGAACCAATTGTCGAAGCAGACATCGCTGCGTCCTTCCAGCAGGCCGTTGTGGACGTTCTGGTGGATAATGCCATCCGTGCGGCCAAAGATTACCATATGGACCGTCTGGCGATCGCCGGCGGCGTTGCATCGAACGGGGCACTCCGCGCGGCGATGGAAGCAGCATGTGAAAAAGAGGGCATCCGCTTTTACCGTCCGTCCCCGATCTTCTGTACCGACAATGCGGCCATGATCGGTGTGGCAGCTTACTACGAGTACCAGAAGGGAACCCGCCACGGCTGGGACCTGAATGCCGTACCGAACCTGAAGCTTGGAGAACGATAAGAAAAAGAAACTTCCGCAGCAGAACGGAGAAGAGAGATCTGCTGCGGAGTTTTTGCATTTGTAGAAAACGGAGGAAAAGATGAGCGAGAAGAAAGAAAAATACACTGTGGTTGTCCTGGCAGCCGGAAAGGGAACCCGGATGGGCGGAAGCGTAGCAAAACAGTTTCTGGAAATCGGAGGAAAACCAGTCGTGGTTTACGCGCTGGAGGTTTTTGAACATTCGCCGGAGATTGACCAGATCATTCTTGTGACAGGTGCGGATAAAATAGAATACTGTCAGAAAGAGATTATCGAAAAATATGGAATTAAGAAAACTGTTTCCGTATGCGCAGGCGGAAGGGAACGGTATGAATCTGTCTGGAAAGCATTGCAGACGCTGAAAAGCCTGGAAAGCGAACAGGAGCAGAAGACCGATTACGTTCTGATTCACGATGGCGCCCGCCCGTTTTTAAACCAGGAAATGCTGGAACGTCTCTGCGCATGTGTAAAAGAAGAAAAAGCCTGTGTCCTTGGCATGCCGGTCAAGGATACCATCAAGCTTACCGATGAAAACGGAAAAATCAGGGAAAGCCCGCGAAGAGATCTCGTATGGCAGGCACAGACCCCGCAGGCCTTTGCAGCAGAGCTTCTGTTTCCGGCATTCGAAAAACTGATGCAGCATTCCACAGAAGGAATCACCGACGATGCCATGGTTGTGGAGCAGGAGATGGGAATCGCATCAGTGATGGTAAAAGGCGGCTATGAAAATATAAAAATCACAACACCGGAGGATCTGCTCGTTGCAGAGAGCTTTCTGGCAGAAAAATAGAAAAAAGCAAAATACAGAAAGCAAACTATAAATAGATAAAAATAAATGTGTGAATTGCAAAACGGGGAAAAACAGCGAAAACGAAAAAGAAATTGAAAAAAATGTAAAAAAAATTCAAAAAAGTGGTTGACATTCTGAAACACTGCTGATATAATAACGAATGTCGCTGAGCGAGAGAGATAAAAACGCAAAGCTGACAAGCCAAAAACTGAGATGATTTCGGGAGTTACCGAGATTTGAATTCACACACGGAGAGGTATCGAAGCGGTCATAACGAGGCGGTCTTGAAAACCGTTTGTCCGAAAGGGCGCGTGGGTTCGAATCCCACCCTCTCCGCTCAAAACTCAGTTAATTGAATATCTGATTATGAATCAGGCAAACTATGGAGAAGTACCCAAGCTGGCTGAAGGGGCTCCCCTGGAAAGGGAGTAGGTCGTTAATAGCGGCGCGAGGGTTCAAATCCCTCCTTCTCCGCTCGACTTTGAAAAAAGTTGAAAAAAGTTCTTGACAAATGCAAATGAGTTTGATAAAATAAACGAGTTGCTGACCGAGAGAACAGTGAAGAACCTTGATAATTAAACAATGAAACACATCCTCGAAAGTTCTGAATAAGTAATTCAAAACGATCGAAAGATTCTTTAAAACAGTAAAAGGGATAAATTAGCTAGTATGTTGATTTTGAACTTGGAACAAATCTTTTATCAGAGAGTTTGATCCTGGCTCAGGATGAACGCTGGCGGCGTGCTTAA
>NZ_QUJZ01000009.1:0-196171 GCF_003480845.1 Blautia sp. TM10-2
TGACTTTTTATTTGCAGGCTGAAGTAACGAGAATGCGACGCGCAGTTTTCAAAAACGCTCCCCTAGTATCTATAACGCAAGGGGAGCGTCTATTTTCAATTAGTTCGCTTGTTCTGATAATCGAGTTTTGCTTAAGCTCTCTCCCAGCGGCCTCCCGGGGCTGAAGATATAACACAATAAGCAATATTCAAACTTGAGGTTCCAGCTTTAATATACGAACGACAGGACCGTCCACACTCTAAAGTCGAATATGTAATCATCTGCGTATTATTTGGAGTATAGTGATATGGGGTTCCTCCAGCAGGATTTGAAATTGTTTTTGTAATATCATCATACTGGAATCCCACCTCTGGTGAATATTTGGATGTCTGCATTAAACTACTTGCTTTCATAGAGGTTCCGTAGTTCAGTGTTGTTTCAAACCAATTAATTCGTACCTTTAATGCCTGACGGTCATTTGTCACGGATACTTTCATGGTTGCATAAATGCTGTACTGGCTAAGCTGCCCCGTATTGCTTACAATATCAGTGATTGCTACTCTTTGCTGATGCTCGTCTACAATCAACAAACCCGTTGAAATAATATCCTGCTCGCTGCCATTTTCATCCACTACCTGTGTGATTGACAAATAATCATCCGGCTTTGCATCAATGGCGCGGGTCTTCATCTGTTTTTCCTGATATTGTTCAATTGCAACCTTAATTACGTCACTTTCATTCGTGATGTGATTGTTTAAAACCTCTTCATACACTCTGTTTTTTAATTCTGCATTTGTTTCTGCTTTTACTTTGGATTACAATTTCGCTTCCAAATCCTTCTTCACCTACCCCACCATTTACAACAACATCTCTTCCTACAAATCCTGATGGTGGTCAAAGTTAATCAAATATTTTATTTGTCTTGACATAACTTTCCATTAACTTATAATTTGTTTGCATCTTATATAATCTTAAAAGATCTAAATCCTGTTTAAAATATTTCTTGCACTTTACATCTTTTTGTGCTTCTAAAATACAAGCCTCAACCATTAATGAAGTGTGCAATGATCCTCCTTTTCCGGCAAATAATGTCTGTTGAATTCTTTTTCGACAGACACCTATTGCTTTTTCAAAATATCCCAATTCTTCCAACGCCATCCCATAATTTCCCATACTCATACCCCAATCTAAGATGTGAAATACAGGTTTAATAAAACTTTTTTCATATTGTCCCACTAAAAATTGATATATTTCCAATGCTACTTTATAATCCTGTTCACCCCAATAAATCAATGCCATTTCTGTCAAAATACTAACTTCCTCTGTATTTAAAACATATTCTATTTTTTGTCCTTCTTCAACTTTAAGTGACATAGCAAGTAATTCTTTTAATTGTTTTATAAATTGTTCCGTATATTCTGCATTTTCCTTATATTTTACTTTTACCCTTTCTGTTTCAATATATTGGTAATTTTTCATCAAATTACAGTCTAATTTTTCTTCAATTTTTGAAAGTACCTTTTCTGCATTTCCATACTCTTTTCGATGAATAAACTTCGAAAATTCAATCTTCAACTCCAGCGTCTCATACTCTTCCACTTGAATCCCCGTCTCAATTCTATCCCCACTCCTTCCCATCTTCTCCATCATCTGACGTAGATTTCCGCTTCGTGGTTTCTGATTTCCGTTTTCGATTCTTGCCAATGTTTCCTGCGCACAAATGTCTTCACTCAGTCCTTCCTGTGTAAGTTTTGCCGCATTTCTTGTTCGACGTATCAATTCTGCATCAATCTCGAAATTCCGAACCACATGGTCAAACAGACGGTAATTTTTAAAAGAAACTTTATAATCACTTTCCAATTCCAGAAGGCTTGCACGTTCCTGTCGCAGCAACCCAATAAATTCTGCGTTACTATTTTCTTTTTCCAGAATCTGCGCATACTGCTCCAGAATTTCCGGCATATAAAGCAGTTTCCCTTCTTCTCTCAAGTTTTCTAACGCCGTTTCTGTTATCAATTTTAAATAAGTATCCGCTTTTCCATCTCGGGCTGTTTTTTCTATTAACAATGCAGCATATGGAATTACTTTTACTCGTTCTGTCCTCTCAAAGTTTTTCTGAAAGATCTCCTCTACTAACTCCTGAAGTTCTTTCTCTCCTCGTTCACGATCTGTACCAAAACAGACTTCCCATCGAAATAGCAGAAGTTTGTATTCCTCTGCACTTAAAATCCCTGTCTTTCTCTGTATTTCCGCTTCTGGCATTGTCTGTACAATTGCCTTTTCCAAATGTTCACATACTGTCTCTACTGATTTACCACGAAGCCATGCAATCTGCGCATATTCCTGCTCAATGAACTGCTGATGCAGCGGCTCCTTTGCTCTTTTATTCTTCTCATATTCAAGCAGACATTGTTTTGCTTCTTCCCATTTTTTTTGACAAATTTTCTGTTGTATCTCCTGACGCAATTCATAGATATTGTAAATGTCCCTTGGCAATATATAAGTGAGCCTCTCCACCGATTTTCCCAACCGTCCCATAATTCGATCAATCAGAAAAAAATCAATTTCCTGCTGATCTGCTTCAATTCTTGCATATTTTGACACAGAAGAAATACCCAGGCATAATTGTTTTTGTCGTATTCCTTCTTTCTCTCGTAATTTCCATAGTAATTGACCAATTCCTTGCATCTGTTTCCCTTTACTGATTCCTTTTTCTATGTTATTTTTTGTGACTTTTATTATGATTTTAAAATTGTATTTACAGCAAGAGAAATTATCACCATATTTTAATTTGATTTTTATACAAATCCACGTTTTCTATTTTTATAAGTAAAAAAGTGTAATTTTTCCCTTTTTCATACGTATAATATACTTTGAATTTATTTTCATATTTTTCTTTTGTAAATGGTGAATAACCCGTCAACTTCCTGACATCTCCAAAATCTGGGATAATGGTGTGTAGAGTGTAAAAAGTGTGTTTCACACTTTTTACGAAAAACACCACAGGAGGTATTGATCATGAACACCAAGTTAGCCACCAGACAAATCCGATTGAACGAATGGGCTGCAATTATAAAAGACTGCAAAGCCAGTGGCCAGAAAGTTGATATTTATTGTGAACAGCACGGGTTATCCAGAGATGCCTATTATTATTGGCTGCGTAAAGTAAAAGAAGCAGCTTTAACACAGGCTGGTTTTGTAGAACTTCCTGCTCTGACATCAGAACAGATACCAGCCAAAACAATTGAAAAAGGAACCTCTGCATTTGAAACTCAGATGATTATTAAAATAAATGAGATTGAGTTCTATATGAACGAAAACTCGTCATCAGAACTGATATCCAGAATGCTGGAAATCATACGTCATGCTTAATGATGCTTCCGGCTTCCAACACGTTTACTTATGTACCGGATATACGGATCTCCGAAAAGGAATTGATGGATTGATCTCTATTGTTACCGGAACATTTGGCCTGGATCCAACCGAAGCGGGATCCATCTTTCTGTTCTGTGGACGCAGAAATGACCGGATGAAAGTCTTACTCTACGAAGGCGATGGCTGGCTTCTATGCTATAAAAGATTTACCGATGGAAAACTTCAATGGCCAAGAAGTGAAAAAGAAGCCAGAGACCTTACCCCTCAACAGTACCGATGGCTGATGGAAGGACTTTCCATTGAACAGAAAAAAGTAATACACAAGGTGAAACCAGAGCTTTATTAGTTCTGTTTTATATATGTACATTGACAGTTTTATAAGTTATCTAAATTTCCCTGAAATGCCTGAAATAAAGGGTTTTTCAGTGCCATCTGTGGTATAATGGATTCATGGAAAACATTACTTTAACCCTGGACGAACTGAATAAGATGCCGAAGAATGCCATAGCATTGCTGTACATACAGATGAGCGAAAGCTTTACGATTTTATCTGCACAGAGCCAGAAGATCCAGGATCAGAATGAAAGGCTGATCCATCAGATTGAAGATCTTCAGGAACAGATTGCAATCCTGACACAACAGCGTTTTGGAAAAAGAACGGAAACTGACAAACAGGTTATGGGACAACTGTCGTTTTCTCTTGAAAACATGTGTGTCCTGAATGAAGCAGAGGCACTTGTAGAAAACGGTATTCCTGATGAACCTGACATTGAAAAAGTCGTTGTCCGCAGAAAGAGAACCAAAGGAAAACGTGACCTGAATCTTCAGAACATCGAAGTTGAAGTGATCAACCACGATTGTTCCGAAGAAGAATTACGGGAACACTTTCCAAAAGGATGGCATCCTATGGAAGATGAAGTATATAAAGAACTTCAGTATATTCCAGCCAGATTTAAAGTATTGGAACATCATATCAAAGTATATGCCGGGAATTCTGATTGCGGCAGTTTTCTGCGTGCAAAAGCACCGGAACGTCTGCTGGCACATAGTATTCTTACCCCGGAACTGGCAGCTGCCGTGTTTAATGCAAAGTATGTAAATGCGGTACCTTTGAACCGTCTTTCTGAAGAATTCCTTCGAAATGATGTCAACATTCCGCGGCAGGATATGGCAGGATGGATGATCCGTCTCAGTGAGTATTATCTGCAGCCGGTTCATGATCTGATGAAAGCAGAGATTATGGAATCCCACCATATCCATTGTGATGAAACACCATTTATCATGCCTCAGCACAGCAAGGAATATATGTGGGTGTTCCATTCTCCTGGTGGAAGCGATACCCATCCACTCTTCCTATATGAATATCTGGGTGGCAGAAGCGGCGAAGTCCTGGAAAAATATCTATCTGGATATCAAGGGACACTCGTAACCGATGGTTACCAGCCGTATCATACGCTTATGAAAAAAAGTGATAGGATCCAGGTGGCCGGATGTTATGCTCATGCAAGACGGAAATTCACAGAGATCATAAAAGCTGTGAAGAAGAATACGCCGCTCACGCCAGGACAGGCAGTTGCTGCTGAAGCAGTCAAACGGATCGACGCGATGTATCATTTGGACAACATGTATAAAGAATCATCGGCAAAAGAGAGATTAGATAACAGACAGCGCTCTGTAAAGCCTCTTGTCGATGCCTATTTTGCGTGGCTGAAAACATTACAGGGAAAATCAAACGCAAGCTCCAAGTTAAAAGAAGCAATCAATTATTCGATCAATCAGGAAATATACCTTCGAAGATTCCTGGAAGATCCGCTTCTTCCGCTGGATAACAACGATGCAGAGCGTAGTATCAAGTCTTTCTGCGTTGGAAAACATTCCTGGCATATCATTGATTCTACAAAAGGAGCCAAAGCGAGTGCTCTCTTATACAGTATTGCAGAAAGTGCCAAGGCAAACAGCCTGAAACCATACGAGTACTTCTGCTACCTGTTGACAGAACTTGTGAAGTATCCACGAAACGATGTTCCAACAGAGGTGTTAAAAACTTTAATGCCATGGTCTGAAGAACTGCCGGATCACTGTCGAAAAACTAAATCAAGGTAAAGCTCAGTGCCAGCCTTCGGGCTGGCATATCTTTTTCGGGAGGACGAGTTATTTACCATATACTTTCTTTTAAAATAAAATATGGAATTGCCCTAAATCAAGGCAATTCCATGCATTATAATTTATCTTTAGTATGGAACCCTCCCATTCTTTACCCATAGCAAAGTAAAGCATCGGTGCATGCAGCAGCAGGCTGTCATATCCCATCAACGCCATCGTTTCTGTCAATGCTTTGACCTCATCGGATGTTATGAGCGGAAGCCGCAGCGCCATCAGCCCAAAGCAGAGCGAATATCCCAAAAACACAGCCAGAAAGCCGTCATTAACACATGGGAAAAACTATAAACGCTGCTATGTACCCGCGGTAAAATACAGTTGATATAATTTTTCTGCACATCCTCCCAGTAACTGAGCGCGAACGGCAATACGACAAGAATTGTATTCGTCACCAGAAATGCACTTACACCGCCGCGCGCATTCACCAGATAATAAACCGAGCAGTTTCCTCCTGATCCTGCTGCTTCAGGGTAAATGCTCAGGAAGGTAAGTACGGCAATAAAGGCAATTGCGAGATAAAATTTCCACGATTTTATCATTCTGCTGAAATCGGAATGCAGCATTCGAAAAAAGACCATTTTTTTGTTCACCCCCGTCTCGTATGAATGTTCCATGATACCATTTTTATATTTTCATGATAGCGTAAACGCCTGAAATAGTTTATGACGTTTTCTGAAACTTTGAACAAAAAACTTTTTATTCATTTTATCAAGTTGGAACTTTCTCCACCAGATCTTCTACCGTACATACTAATGCCCGCGCAATCTTCAACAAGGTCTCTGTCTGCGCCTTGTTAATATCCTTTCTTCGCTGTTCATACTGCTGAATGGTCCGAACCGAAACACCTGCCTGCTGTGCCAGTTCACTCTGACTTAGATTTGCAAAAGTACGCAATTCTTTCAAGTTTGTCTCCGGTTTTGCTTCACGATATAATTCATTCATTTTATCTACAAACTGACGAACATCCATTTCATGATATGGCGTGTAGAGCATTCGCACTTCAGTTACAGGAATAGCCTGGTTTATTTCCGCAAAAGACAAACTGGTACTCCACTGATAATAGGCCAACGCCCAGCCTGTCCAATATTCAGGGCTGCGATCGTAAGAATAAGAGGGGGCTTGTTCCGGCTTTGGTTCCCCTGCTTCCTGTAATACTTCATATGCAATTTCAACTCCCGACATTCCCGCTACCACAGAACAGTCACCTCGTTCAAACCGTGACGCTGTATTACTCATACAAAACCACTGCCATACAGTTTCCAACGGCCGTTTTAAATCATTGACCATATAATCCAGCATGCAGGCAAGATTTTTTTGTGCAACAGAAAGATATAATTTATCGTAAGCGTGGATCATCTGGTTTCATCTCCTCATCTAAAATTGTGGTGATATATAAATCACCCCGCTGACGGCGGTTTCGTTCCAGATCAAAATATTGCCGACGCGCCATATGATCACGGGATGCTTTCCTCTTATACCATTCCTGCACACTTGCAATCTCATACCCTGTAAATTCCAAACGTTCAAATGCTCTTCTGCTTTTTAAAACAAACTGCTGGCCCAGTTTTCCCAGACGCATTGCATTACTCAACTGACGGTAAGAAATTGCACCATTAATAAAATCCGCTGCAAAAGAAAAATAGCTGTCGTCAGCACGATATCCAATGATAATATCTGCCTTTTCATAATCAAGATGAAAATTTTGTAGCAAATATTCTTTTGCTTCTGCCGCCAACGGTGTGGATGCATCAAATTCTCGATTTTCCAACAAAATCGTAAGCCAATGGAGCATTGTATAGTCGCGCATATTCAAATTGAGAACTTTCAATCCATCACATTCAATCTCATATCTATTTGCGTAACCATTTTTATCCGCACTGACACCCCATTCTTTGGCCATATTTTGGTTTTCTGTACAGTAAAATCCAACACCATAATCATTATAAATTTTTCCATAACCATATTTCGGCCGTTCAATAATATGATCCGAACCATGATAAACTGTTTTTTTCATTTTACCACCTCTGCTTCAAATTATACTCCTAAAGGCGTATAAAAACAACAAATAGAAAAATTCGGATTCAGAAAATACGTTTGAAAGAACTTTTGACATTTTTACAAAAGCGTGATGCTATGATGTCGAAAAAGAGCTCTGCCGACAGACGGTCAGCCTGTTTACTAATTATGTCAAAAATGGTCGCCTAGTTTGCAGACAGGGGTGGCTATTTTTGCGTCTTACCCTTATTTTTTCTCCACCATACGCTTCCTACAACAACTCCTCCCGCCAGCACAAAAATTATTTGTTTTCTCGAAAGCCTCCATCCGAATAACTCAACTCTTACTTCCTTCGGCTGATACGAATACCCCATCAAAATTCTGTTATCATCCCCCGTCCCCACCGACGCATGGCAGTATGTGGTTCCCATGAATTTCATCGCAGATCTCGGTGTTCCCAGCTGGCTCCCGGAATAGCTGGCGCCATTTAGCTGTTGATTGTTTGCAATAAGATTCCCACTGACTTCCCAGTCGCTCATTGTTCTGTCCTTATACCATAAGGTTCCGCCAAATTCATACGGTCTTATCGCCTCTCCCAACAAAAACGAAAAGCTGTCGTTTCCACAGGGTTTTTTGTTCTCTGCAAATTCATAGGTCGGATAAATATAAATCGTCGAACCAATTTGAAAGGCTGATGCATAGAACTCAATCCATTCGAAATCTTCCTCTCTTCCATTCATCGCCTGTTTTCCTACATCGATTTTCATATACTCAAATTTTCCATCCCCATTTTTTAAATCATCGACGATAAACTGCTTCACATGCTCATCCAGCTTTTGTATCTCATTCTCTGGCATCCCTGTTTCCTGCAAATAAGCATCGTAATCAGAAGGAACCTTTTCCTCTGCCTTCACATAAGATACCCCCGCATACAATGACAGTCCGCAACAAAGTAAAACCAGAAATAACGTCCGCATTTTTCTCATACAACGCTCCTCCTTCCTGTTGTCATATTCGATAAACCCGTTCAAATATTCTCTCTTTATCATTATATTATCATAAGATTCAGAATCTTTATATGACGTTTTCCTTAACTTTTTAAAACGCAAAAAATCCCTCCCCACACATCACGCATGGAAAGGGATTTCTCTATTTACTCTATTTTTCTTTTAATCCATCAGCAGATCTCCGCCCCTGCCGGCATTGCTTTTTCCGGGGTCATGAGGCATACGTTGCCTTCGGCGTCTTCTGCGCAGAGGAGCATTCCTTCAGACATCATGCCTGCCAGTTTGGCCGGTTTCAGGTTGGTCAGGACCATAACCTTCATTCCGATGGTATCTTCCGGTTTGTAATATGCTTTGATTCCGGAGACGATCTGTCTTGTCTGGCTTCCGACTTTGACCTGGAAGCAGAGGAGTTTTTTCGATTTCTTCACCGGTTCGCAGGAGATGATCTCACCTACCTGGAACTGCATTTTTCCAAAGTCTTCGAACGTAATCTCTTCTTTTGGCTCTACATCTACAACAGCTTCTTCGGCTTTTTCCTCTTCTTCTTTTGCGGCAGCCATAGCAGCTTTCTGTTTTGCCTGGATCACTTCTACTTTTTCCATCACTTCTTTGACGTCGAGTCTCTGGAACAGGATCTGCGGCTGATCGGTTACCTGATTGCCCGATGTATACAGTCCGAACTGATCCAGCTCTTCGTAGCTGCGTTTCTCTGCATTCAACTGAGCCAGGATCTTCTCGGTGGTCTCCGGCATGAAAGACTCGAGCAGGCATGCGCCGATGGTGATGCTCTCTACCAGGTTGTACAGAACTTCTTCCAGACGGTCTTTCTTTGCCTCATCCTTTGCCAGTGCCCACGGCATCGTCTCGTCGATGTATTTGTTGCAGCGTTTGAACAGACCAAAGATCTCAGTCATTGCATCTGCCACACGCAGCTCTTCCATCTTTGCAGCAACTTTTGCTTTTGTTGCGGTAACGACTGCTTTCAGATCATCATCCACCTCTTCTGCTGCGCCGGTCTTTGTCACAACGCCGCCGAAGTATTTGTTGCTCATGGAGATGGTACGGTTTACCAGGTTTCCAAGAGTATTGGCAAGGTCGGAATTCATACGCTCAACCAGCAGCTCCCAGGTAATGACACCGTCGTTCTCAAACGGCATCTCGTGCAGAACGAAGTAGCGGACAGCGTCTACGCCGAACAGGTCTACCAGATCGTCTGCGTAAATCACGTTTCCTTTGGATTTACTCATCTTGCCGTCGCCCTGCAGCAGCCACGGATGACCAAATACCTGTTTCGGCAGCGGCAGATCAAGTGCCATCAGGAAGATCGGCCAGTAAATGGTATGGAAACGGATGATGTCTTTTCCGATCAGATGCAGGTCTGCCGGCCACAGCTTGTTGAACTGCTCGGAACTGTTTCCGTCACAGTCATAACCGATTCCAGTGATGTAGTTGGTCAGTGCATCCAGCCATACATAGGTAACGTGCTTCGGGTCGAAGGATACCGGGATTCCCCAGGTGAAGGAGGTTCTGGATACACAGAGATCCTGCAGTCCCGGAAGAAGGAAGTTGTTCATCATCTCGTTCTTTCTGGAAACCGGCTGGATGAATTCCGGATGAGTGTTGATATAATCGATCAGTCTCGGTGCATATTTGCTCATCTTGAAGAAATATGCTTCTTCTTTTGCCGGCGTAACCGGGCGTCCGCAATCCGGGCATTTTCCGTCTACGAGCTGGGACTCGGTGAAGAAGGATTCACACGGTGTACAGTAAAGACCTTCGTAATATCCTTTGTAGATATCTCCCTGATCGTACAGTTTTTTGAAGATTTTCTGTACCTGTGCCTCGTGATCGGCGTCGGTGGTACGGATGAATTTGTCGTAGGACGTATTCATCAGATCCCAGATTCTCTTGATCTCGGTGGATACGTTGTCTACGAATTCTTTTGGCGTGATACCTGCCTCTTCTGCTTTCAGCTCGATCTTCTGGCCATGCTCATCGGTTCCGGTCTGGAAGAATACATCGTAGCCCTGCTGACGTTTGAAGCGGGCGATGCTGTCCGCGAGTACGATCTCGTAGGTGTTTCCGATGTGCGGCTTGCCGGATGTGTAGGCAATCGCCGTGGTGATATAATATTTTGGTCTGATTTTTTCCATTGCTTTCATTTCTCCTTTCAAATAAAAAAACTGCCTTATTCCGCTCTCTTGTAGTCGGAAGAAGACAGGTTTGTTTACCCGTGATACCACTTCTTTTCGTCCCTGCCTCACGGCAGAAACCTCTGCAGGTACATGTGCTATACCTCTCCGCTGTAACAGGCGGAACCTGTCGCAGCCTTACCGTTTCAGATTGTTGTTCTCACGGTTCGGTGCGCCTCTCGGAAGCCATGTTCGATCTGCCGCTCCTCCTCCCCTCTCAGCCTGCAAAACCGGAATAGTTTTCGGGGGTGTTCTCTGTAAATTCGCACATGCAGATGTACTCTCTTCGTCACTGTGTTTTGTTTTTATGCACTGGTTTTATGCTAACACATTTACATCAATTTGTAAACCGCAAAAAAGCCCGCCGTACGGGGATTTTTTCATATTCTCCCCATTCGGCGGACCTTTCATTCATCGTAACAATTATCTGTGGTTTGCTTTGATCACAGACATTGCTGCTTCATCTGCTACAACTGTCAGATCGTTGTGAAGCTGCAGGATGGAAGCCGGAACCTGCGGAGTAACCGGTCCGTACAGAACTTTGTCGAGGATCTCTGCTTTTCCTTCGCCGCTGACGATCAGCAGAACTTTTCTCGCCTGCATGATGTTCTTGATTCCCATGGTGTATGCCTGGGTCGGAACATCCTCTACTTTTTCAAAGAAACGTTTATTTGCCTGAATGGTGCTCTCGGTCAGGTCAACGCAGTGTGTCTCTTTCTCGAATGCTGCGCCCGGCTCGTTGAATCCGATGTGGCCGTTGTTTCCAAGTCCAAGAAGCTGCAGGTCAATGCCGCCGACGCTGCGGATGATTTCGTTGTATGCTGCACATGCTTTTTCGCTGTCCGGCTCCAGTCCGTTCGGAACGAAGGTGCGCTCTTTGTTGATGTTGACATGATTGAACAGGTTGGTGTTCATGAAGTAACGATAGCTCTGATCATTCTCCGGAGAGAGTCCTTTGTACTCGTCCAGGTTTACGCTGGTGACATTTGCGAAATCAAGGTCGCCTTTGTTGTACCACTCAACGAGCTGTTTGTAAGCGCCGACCGGGGTAGATCCGGTTGCAAGGCCGAGCACTGCGTGCGGTTTCATGATCACCTGCGCGGAGATGATGTTTGCTGCTTTTCTGCTCATATCATTGTAATCTTTTGCTTCAATTAATAACATTTGTTTTTCCTCCAAATTTCTTCTATATAATAAATTACATAATAACCTGTTTCAGGTTCAGTTCGTCGTCCACCAGAAGTACATGCGCTTTTTTGCCCGGTGCAATGGATCCTACTTCATCGTAGATACCGATGCTCTGTGCCGGATTTCTTGTTGCCGCAAAAATGGCATCTGCCAGCGGAATATCAAACGAAACTGCTTTTCTCATGCAGTCGTACAGGTTCGTAGCGGAACCCGCGATGGTCTCACCGTCGGTCAGGGTTGCTTTTCCGTCTTTCATCCAGACAGCCTGTCCCCCGAGGGAATACGTTCCGTTCGGCATTCCCGTTGCCATCATGGAATCGCTGATGAGAACCATGCGCTCACTTCCCATCATGGAGAAGGTCGCGCGGACAACCGCACCGTGAATGTGATAGCCGTCACAGATCAGCTCCATGCGGCACTCCGGATCGTCGAATGCGGCGCCGATGACACCAGGGTTACGGTGTGCGAACGGCGGCATGGCGTTGTACAGATGGGTGACATGGTGTGCTCCTGCTTTCATGGCAGCCAGCGCGGTGTCATAATCTGCTGTTGTATGGCCGATGGAAACCATGACTTCATCGGAAACCTCTTTGATAAATTCCAGTGAGCCAGGCATATTCGGGGCCAGGGTTACGAGACGGATTTTTCCGCCGCTCGCCGCATTGCATGCGCGGAAGAACTCAGCGTTCGGAGCCACGATGTTCTCCTCTGCCTGTGCGCCTTTTTTGATCGGATCGATGAACGGTCCTTCCATGTTGACGCCGGCGATCACTTCTGCTTCCGGCTCATCTTTGATTGCTTCGATGGTTCCGAAGATTTTCAGCAGATCGTCTTTTGGCAGTGTCATGGATGTCGGGCAGTAAGAGGTAATGCCGTGCGCTTTCTCGTAGCGCAGGATCTCTTTTAAACCTTCCACGTCTCCGTCTGAAAAATCATGTCCGGCAGCGCCGTGGCTGTGTACGTCAACCAGTCCCGGCAGAACCATCATGCCTTTCGCATCGATCACTTCCTGATTGATCACTTCTTCTTTTGTGGAAACGAAACGTTTTCCTTCTATATAAAGATCTTTTTCCGCAAACGTTCCGTCTTCCTGAAATACACGTCCGTTTTTGATAATCATTGTCTTGCCTTCTTTCTTTGATCTGTTCTGATTATAATTTATGTTGATTTTATTTTCAACTATTTTTATATTTTAGAAATTACTTTCACGTCATTAAAGTTCTTTCCATTTTTCCGCCCGCTTTCCCGTGCAATTCACACACAATTGAAAGTTGATTCACCACTCTGCCTGTGATACAATAAAACAAGAACTGATCTGAATTTTTTTCAGATATTTACAGATACCAGGAGGACTTACGTTCCATGGAACACTTTGAAAAATCGATTATTCCTGTCATTGAGTCTGTCTATCCCTCGTTCACTCCCCTGGAACGGACGGTAGCAGATTTTTTTATTCATAATACCGACGAGTCGGATCTGTCCGCGCGCCACGTTTCGGAACTACTCTATGTTTCGGAGGCTTCGCTCTCCCGCTTTGCGAAAAAATGCGGCTACACGGGCTACCGCGAATTTGTCTACCGTTACCAGGAAGGTCTGAACGCCGCACTGCCCGGTACGGACGATCACATCAAACAGGTGCTGAATACGTATCAGGAGCTGCTGAATAAAAGCTACTCGCTCGCCGACCGCGCGCAGATTGACCGCATCTGCCATATTCTCACTTCGAAGCGTCGGGTGTATGTCTACGGTCTTGGAAGCTCCGGACTTTCCGCCCAGGAAATGAAGCTGCGTTTTATGCTTGCAGGCGTGGATATTGAAGCAATTACCGACATTCACATCATGAAAATGAATGCCGTTCTGCTCAATGAGAGCTGCGCTGCAATCGGCATTACCGTCAGCGGACAGACACCGGAGGTGCTGCGTGCGCTCGGAGCCGCAAAGGAAAAGGGAGCCTCTACCATTCTCTTTACTTCCCGCAGCTCCAGCGATTACGATGCCTTCTGCGATGAAGTCCTGCTGCTTGCGGTCAAAGAGCATCTGAAAAACGGCGGCGCAATCTCTCCGCAGTTCCCGATTCTCGTTATGATCGACGTTCTGTACTCGCATTTTCTCACGACCGACAGCGAGCGCAAGGAGGCTTTATATGAATACGCCGTCACCAAACTCCATGAAACGTGATCCCGGCCGCGGCAGCGCGTATCTTTCTTTTCTGAGGAAACGCTGCCGCGATTTCTTTTTCTTCTGCCTGCTCCTCGGCGTTTACGTCGCCCTCATCACCCTCACAGGCATCGGCTGTCCGATCCGTTTTTTCACAGGCATTTCCTGCCCGGGCTGCGGAATGAGCCGCGCGGTACTGTTAATGCTCTCCGGTCATTTTCAGGCGGCGTTTCGGATGCATCCGCTTGTCTATGCCGTGCTGCCCGCAGGTGTCTGGCTCTTCTTCGGGCCGGAACAGACGGCGGGACTTCGGCGTTTTAAAAAGGGGATCATTACGGTGCTTGTCGTACTGCTTCTCGCCGTTTATGCCTGGCGCATTTATTACCACGACCCGCTCCTTTCTATTGACCCCTCTCTCGGGCGCGTGCTACAATGGTTCTATCTTAATTAAAGGGGGTATTTACAAATGAATGTAAAAGACAACCGCAGTTTCTGGGTCTATCTTCTGCTTTCGATTGTCACCTGCGGACTCTACTCGATCTACTTCTGGTATGTTTATGTGGAAGACCTGAACACCATCTTTTACGGTGACGGCGAAGACAGCCCGAACTACATTATTGTGCTGCTTCTGTCTTGGGTTACCTGTGGAATTTACGGCGTTTACTGGCGTTACAAACAGGCGAACCGCATGTACCGCGAATCCTACGACCGCTACGGTGTGACGATTGAGGAAAATGGTTCTGCCATTCTTCTGTGGACGCTGCTTGGCTACCTGACCGGCGGCATCGGCCAGCTCGTTGCCGACTATTTCATGATCCAGAACCTGAATAAGACGGCGCTCGTTTATAATTCACGTGCATATTAAGCAGGGGAGGCGTTTTTTATGGCAACATCTATGGTAAAGGGAAATCCGGTAAAGCTGATGCTCTCGTTTGCCTTTCCGCTTCTCATCGGAAATCTGCTGCAGCAGACGTATAACATCATCGATGCGGCGATTGTCGGCCAGGCACTTGGCCCGGAGGCGCTCGCCAGCGTCGGTGCAAGCAGCAGTGTACAGTTTCTGGTGCTCGGCTTCTGTATGGGAAGCTGCACGGGATTCAGTGTTCCGGTTGCCAAGTATTTCGGCGCCGGAAAGCTTGATAAAATGCGCGATTATATTTTTAATGGTGCTGCACTTGCTGTCCTGATTGCGGCCATTCTGACCACACTCTGCAGTTTACTCTGTGCACCGATTCTGCACCTGCTGTCGGTTCCGTCCGATATCTTCGCGGATGCCTACGCATATCAGCTTGTGATTTTCCTCGGGATTCCGTTTTCGATTCTGTACAATTATCTTTCCAGCATCCTGCGTGCCGTCGGGGACAGCCGCACGCCGTTTCTGTTTCTGGCATTTTCGGCAATCCTGAATATTTTCCTCGACCTGTTCTATATTATCATTCTGCATCTGGGGTGCGCAGGCGCGGCGATTGCGACGATTTCCGCCCAGGCGATCAGCGGACTCTTATGTCTGTTTTTTATTTCCCGTAAGGTAAAGCTCCTGCTTCCGACAAAGGAAAACCGCACTCTGCGAAAGGATGCCGCGCAGGAACTCCTCGCAATGGGCATTCCGACGGGACTGCAGTTTTCGATCACGGCGATCGGCAGTATGGTAATGCAGTCAGCGAATAATGGGCTTGGCAGTGTTTATGTTTCGGCGTTCACAGCTGCTATGAAAATCAAACAGTTTATGATGTGTCCGTTTGATGCGATCAGTACCGCGGCTTCCGTCTTCTGCAGTCAGAATCTCGGAGCCGGCCAGTCAAAGCGAATCCGTCAGGGACTCCGCCAGGGTGTGCTTGTCGGTGTCGGCTATGGTGCGTTTGCAGGTGTCATCATGATTCTGTTCGGACGGCCGCTGACAAAGCTCTTTATTGTCAGCTCTGCTTTCGAAGCAATCAACGCTTCGGCAAAATATCTGCGCTGCCTCGGATTTTTCTACTGGATGCTTGGTATTTTGAATGTCTGCCGTATGGTAACGCAGGGACTTGGCTACTCGGGAAGAGCCGTTTTCTCCGGCGTAATGGAGATGCTGGCACGAACGATTGTCTGCCTGGGATTTGTCGGTGCGTTTGGCTTCACCGCAATCTGCTTTGCGGACCAGGCTGCATGGCTCGCCGCCTGCTGCTATATCGCACCGACATGTCTGTACTGCGTGAAGAAATCCACGAAAATGATTGCGGATCGCGGTGCGAAATAATAACGTTATTTTCTGTCTTACAGCGGCTTCCAGATACTTCTCAGGTTATCGCGGCAATCACCAAAAACTTGTTCCATCACAGATTTTGGTTCATTGCCCGCAAAATCAAGAAAAAGATACTGTTCTGCATGGAATCATCTTCCCCTCAAAACAGTATCTTTTTTCTTGTTTTTTCATCGTTACCGCTCGATTCCATCTCTTGCCGCAAGACCCTTGTCAAACGGATGCTTGATTTTTTTCAGCTCCGAAACATAGTCCGCCCGCTCAATCAGCGCCTCCGACGGTCCCTGCCCGGTCAGAATCACTTCCAGCTTCTCCGGCTTGTGATCCAGAAAATCCAGAAGGAGCTGCTCATCAAACAGTTTGCTTCCAATCGTATAAACCAGCTCGTCCAGAAACAGTACATCGTATTCTTCCTGAACTGCTTTTTCTGTCACTTTCTGAAACTGCTCTTCATAATACCGTTTCTGCTCTGCCTTCTCCTCCGGTGTCATCAGAAACGAAAACTTTATCTTGTCCTGCCCCGGCACAAACGTCACATTCGGCGACAGTAAGAGCACCTTCCGCTCGCTCGTGCTGTTATCTTTCATAAACTGATAAATCAAAACACGGTATCCATACCCTGCCGCACGCGTGCAGAGTCCCATACCACAAGTCGTCTTTCCTTTTCCATCCCCACAGTAGATGTGGACACAGCCTGTCTGTTTTTCCATGGTGAAAACCTCGCTTTTTCTTTCTATGTTCATTTGTAAACAACAGGTAATTCGAAACAAGTTCGCAATCCCAAGTAAAAATTGTAAACAACGGAAAAAGGAGGGCAGATTTTATTCCGCCCCCCAAAAAGGTTTCCTGATTATTTACCGAAATATCTAGCCAGCAGACCAGCGAATGCTTTTCCGTGTCTAGCTTCGTCTCTTGCCATCTCATGCACGGTGTCATGGATTGCATCGAGATTCAGGGCTTTGGCACGTTTTGCAAGATCTGTTTTGCCAGCGGTTGCTCCGTTCTCTGCCTCTACACGCATCTGCAGATTTTTCTTGGTGCTGTCGGTTACGACTTCGCCGAGAAGCTCTGCGAATTTTGCTGCGTGCTCTGCTTCTTCGTAAGCTGCTTTTTCATAGTACAGACCTACTTCCGGATATCCCTCGCGGAATGCTACTCTGGACATTGCCAGGTACATACCAACCTCGGAGCACTCGCCCTCGAAATTGGCTCTCAGGTCTTTTTTGATATCTTCCGGAACATCGGATGCTACGCCAACTACATGCTCTGCTGCCCAGGTCAGATCCTCGCCCTGCTCGATAAATTTCTCTTTCGGTGCTTTACAGATCGGACAGACTTCCGGTGCTTCTGCTCCTTCATAAACATATCCACATACGCTGCATACAAATTTTTTCATAGTCTTTCTTTCCTTTCTTTTTGTTGTGTATTTAATTTTATCATTTCCAATTTTGTGGTTTATAACAGTTTTTTATTTTTGATATTAGTAACTGTTACTGATATTACTTTAACATAAGCTTCCCTTTTTGTCAATGCCTATTTTTAATTTTTTCTTTCTTCCTGGGGATGCTATACGTTCCCCGGGTGATTTTTGCAGTTCTCGCAGATGCCGTAAAAATTCACAGAGTAATCTTCGATCGTACCTCTGAAATTTTCCGCTGCTACGTTCTTGATTTCGCTGATGTCACGCATTGTAAGGTCTGTCACGCAGTGACATTTTCTGCAAATGAAATGGTGATGCGTGGAAGTATCTCCATCGAACCGGTCCGGGCCATCTCCTGTTGTAAGACGCTTGATCTCTCCTAATTCAGAAAGAAGAGACAGGTTCCGGTATACTGTGCCAAGACTGATATTGGGAAATTCTTTCCGTACATCGGTATAGAGCATATCTGCGGTCGGGTGATCCTTTCGCCCCTGAAGGCAGACTTTGATGCTTTCTCTTTGTCTGCTATACTTGAGTGTTGACATAGTTTTTTTCCTTTCGTATCTTTCGATAACAGTAATTGTTATTATATTTATACTATAAGGCTGCTTCTCGCAAAAGTCAAGAAAAAGATCACTACCCTGTCTACACAGATTTCCGTCTGTCCCAAGATCAAAAATTCCCCAAAAACGAGGAGTGCCCAGGAACCTCTCGGTGCCTGGGCTATTATTATGAAAAAATCTTAATTGTGTAGTGATTGCATACACGCTGTTCCTTTGGAACTGAGATAACTATACCAATTAATTATGAACAGATTATGAACGTGCAGTGAATCTTCTGTGAATTTGTACATTTTTTAGAATTATTTTATACTTTCTTTGTGTATTTATCACATATTTTATTTCTAATTCTGTCCCTTACTCTCTACTCTGTCTAGAAATCGTTTTTCTCCGTTAATTTTTCTATTCGTATTGCCCATCCCCGATTTTCCCTGTCATTTCTCTCTCATTTATGTTAAGATTGATGTACAGCCAATGCGGCAGAATGGAGGATTTTTTATGAGTACCGGAAATCAGGAATATATACGAGACATGAACCGCGCCCTGGTTCTCGAGGCAATCGCCAACCATCCGCCGCTTTCCCGCGCAGATCTGGCGAAAATGCTGCATCTGACAAAAGCAACCGTATCCACCATCGTCCAGGAACTGCTCGACCGCCAGCTCGTCATAGAACTCGGCAGCGCCGAAAAAACTTCCATGGGTCGAAAACCGATTCTGCTTACTTTTAATAATCGCTGCGGTTCCATCATCGCCGTCGATCTCGGCGTAAAAAAGATCACCATTCTCACCGGAGATCTGAAGGGAAAATCATGTACTGTAAAAGAATACCCGATTGATCCATCCCTCTCACTGGAGGAATACCTGATTTCCCTCCTCCACAAAACCAAATCCGACCTCCCCAAGACTCCGTGCGGCCTCGTCGGAATCTCCATCGGAATCTACGGCGTCGTCTGCGACGACCTCGTTTTATTCACACCCTACTACGATCTGAAACACTCCAACCTGAAAAACTACCTCGAAGAAGAATTTCAGGTTCCTGTCATCGTAGAAAATGAAGCCAACCTCTCCGTCATCGGCGAAGCCGCCTGCGCAGAGCACTTTAAAAATATGATCTTCCTGAACATCCACGAAGGCGTCGGCATGGGAATCCTCATTGACGGCGAACTCTACACCGGCCAGAACGGCTACGCCGGCGAATTCGGCCACACCATCCTCTTCCCCGATGGCCGGCCCTGCCCCTGCGGCAACCACGGCTGCCTCGAACAGTACATCTCCGAAGCCTCCGTCCTAAACGATTTTGCCGCCGCCGAAGGCTTAGAAAACGTCTCCGTCGAACGCTTCATCCAGTATTACCAGGAAGGCAACCCCAACGCCCTCAAAGTAATGCAGGATTTCACCCACTACATCGGAATCAGCCTGAACACGGTTCTCCACACCTTCAACCCGGACGTCATCGTCATCAACAGCTCCTTCACCAACTACATCCCAGGTCTGATCGACGAAATCACCTCCGGAATCCAGAACCGCCTCCGCTGGTACCTCCACGTCCTCCCGGCTCACCTGCAGGATGTCTCCGTCCTCATGGGCGGAATCAGCCTCTGCTCCCGGAACTTCCTCGGAATTTCCACCTTTAAGCTGCTGGACCTGTAACTCAGAAATAAGTCCCTGTTCAGAGCCCCATCTCGATTCCGCTGCGCTGCATCTTGATGTGGCTTCTCGCCATATGAAATTTCAGAAAAAAGTACTCATTCATGCAAGCATGATTCGCAATTTGTTCTGAAATTTCGCATGGCTCTGAATAGTCACAATTTGTTCATGATTTTTTTACAACATGAACACGCTTTCAACATAATTTACCCGTATACTAAAAGCATAAATAATGAATGCCAACATTATTTACACAATTTTCTTTTTCATATTGCCGATTAGAAAATCGGCTCTCCTTCCTTTAAAAATAAAAATGAAAGAAAGCACTGTTTCGCCAACGGTGCTTTTTTTCATGCCTTTTTCTCATTTTCTCCCATCTTCCTCACAACAATCTCACGCCGATCCGCCCATCCGGGCGGATCCAGACCTCCCCTCCCGCCCCCACTACCAGCCTCGCCGCCGCCCGTCCGTCCTTGCGTGATGCGGCATGGCAGCATTGGAAAAGCGGGCAGGAAAAACCAGAAAAAATGGAGGCCTTTCGAGAGACTGAAATCTGGTGCTCAACACCAGATTTCAAGGCATTCTGAGCTGGGAAAGCATCAGGCTTTCCTGGCGAATAATGCCGGTGTCTGTCGAAAGACCTCCATTTTTTCTACGTTTTTCCCCCGCTTTTCCACCGCTGCCATGCGCATCACGCGAGGGCGGACGGGCGACGGCGAGGCGTCCCCTCTATTTACACAATTCATCCGTCAACCGCGCAAACTCCTGTAAATTCAATGCCTCCCCACGAATCGTAAGCGGCCAGCCGCAGGCTGTGATTGCAGCCTCAATCTCCTCTTTCGAAAAATGCAGCAGCTCCGAATTTTTCAGTCCGTTCGCCAGCGTCTTCCGTCTCTGATTAAACGACGCCCGAATAATGGAGAACATCAACTTCTCATCCTTCGTCTCCACCGGCATCACCTCATGACGCGTCAGCCGGATCACCGCACTTCCAACCTTCGGCCGCGGCATAAAACAGTTCGGCGGCACATTCGCCACAATATACGGCTCCGCATAATACTGCACCGCCAGCGACAGCGCCCCGTAATCCTTCGATCCCGGCCCCGTCTGCATCCGGTCCGCAACCTCCTTCTGAACCATAACCGTAATCGAATCCACCGGCACATGATTCTCAAATAATCCCATAATAATCGGCGTCGTAATATAATACGGAAGATTCGCCACAACCTTGATCGGCCGTCCGTTGTTCTTCTCCTTCGCCAGCGCCGCCAGATCCACCTTCAAAACATCATTGTTGATAACCTCAACATTATCATAATCCGACAGCGTATCCTCCAGAATCGGGATCAGATTCTTGTCAATTTCCACCGCACACACACTCCGCGCAGCATACGCAAGATACTGCGTCAGCGTACCGATACCAGGTCCGATTTCCACAACAAAATCGTCCGGTCCGATACCTGCAGCGGCTACAATCTTATCCAGCACATGTGGATCGATCAGAAAATTCTGACCATACTTTTTCTGAAATACAAAGCCGTACTTCTGCAGTACGGCTATGGTATTCTGCGGCTCCCCGAGCCACGGTTTTACTTTCTCCATAAATTCTCCATGTATTTAGAACTCAAAGTCTTTCTCGTAAAGAATCACGCGGTCGTCCGCATCGGTATGCTTTCTGGACATGCGTCTTCCGAATTTACGGGTTCCCTTTTCTGCATGGGCGATGGCACGATCCACCATATCTTTGACCTGTGAAATCGTCATCGGCTCGCCCTCCTTCTGATTGTTGCCAATCTGTGTATACAGAGCAAGCACACCCATCTCGTCCATCTTGTATCCATTCTCACGCGCATACGTGCGGGCAAACGTAACCAGCTCGTCGTTCGTGAAAACAGGAATCGAAATGACCGTCTCAAACTTCTTCGCAAAATCAGGGTAATTCCGCAGAAGACCTCTCATGCTGACCTTCTCATCCTCGATGATCAGAACCAGACTGTCTGTACGGAAATCCATTGCCTGCGACAGCTTCTCGATCGTCTCCGGGTACATCAGACCGGCACGCTCGATCAGGAGGAAACCTCCCGCCAGCTTTGAAACAATCTGCGCACAGTCCTTTTTGTTCAGAACAGATGCATCCAGACGGGCCATCTTCGTTGCCGGAAGTTTTAAGTCAGCACAGATTGCACGGACGAGATCCTCCGACAGCTTCGTTTTTCCAGTACCGTATCCGCCCATAATGGCAATGTTTCCATGACGGGAAGTACGGTCGCCTGCGTAATGATAAACACCATGCATTGCATCCAGAATCTGGATATCCATGCCTGGAACTTTCGCAAAGTAAGTAAACAGCGCTTTCTGCTCATCACTCAGCTTATCCGGCTGGGTGTCGTTCAGGATGCGGAGTCTTGCCTCCTCCGGCGTCTCCTCGCGGAGCACCTCTTCAATCGATTTCGCAACAGTTCCTTCCGGAATGTTGTCGCGGATCAGCTGAACGGTGGCATCCGTTGTTTTTTCGATGCTCATGTTGATCGTCGCATCGGATACGCGCTCACGCTTTGGCTCGGTCGGAACTTCGATTTCGATTTCCTCCGGGGTAATCTCGATCGGCTGGGTTCCTGCCGGCTCAAACGGATCGGCTGGCTCAGTCTCGGCCGGGGTTTCCGGCTCTGTTTCGCTTTCCGGCTCATCAGCAGGTTCTGCTTCCGCAGTTTCCGGCTCGTCCGGCAGTTCGATTTCCGATGCTTTTTCAGCTTCCTGCACTTCTGCGTTCAGCGCTGCCTGAAGCTCACTAAAATCGATGGTCGGCCGTGTCTCCTCTGCCGGTTTCAGATCCGGGATGACAACCGTTGCATCCATGGACGGCGTCTCCGCCGGTTCTACGGTTTCCTCAATTTCGGCTTCCGCCTGAGCCTTCTCGGCTGCTTCTGTTTCAGCTTCCACTGCTGGTTCTGTAACTTCTGCTTCTTCGATTTCAGCCTCGGCTGCCGGTTCTATAATCTCTTCGATCTCAGCTTCATCCATCGGCTCTGCAGCTTCTTCGGTTTCAGCCTCATCCGCCGGTTCTGTGATCTCTTCGGTTTCCGCTTCATCTGCCGGTTCTGCTGCTTCTTCCGGCTCAGCTTCCGCCTGCGGCTCCTCAGCCGCTTCCCGTGCCTCTGCCTCGGACTCCGGATCCATCGGCTGCTCTGCGGTTTCGGCTTCTGCTACCTGCTCAGCCGGCTCTTCTGCTTCTTCCTCCGCAACTTCCTCCGACAGGTTTGCTGCGGTCTCCTGGAACAGTGCTTCGAGGTCCGGCTCTTCGTATTTCTTCTCCGGCTTCGGTGCTTTCGGCATTACCGGCTCGGCTTTTTCCTTCGGTTTTGGCTGCGGTCTTGTCTTGATCGTCGTGTTGGCATCCGGGGATACCTCTACGTTTACATCAAGCTGCTCCGGCTCCAGATCTTTTACTTCGTACTGTACCGGCTCTTCGCTTGTCTCTTCCTCGACTGCCGTCTCTTCCTGTTTCTTTCCGCGGAAGGAGAAGACATCGCGGATGCTCTTTGCAAGCTCTGCGTGAAGATCGATCGTATTTCCAAGGTACGTCGGCGTGCTGTCTGCATACGCCTGCTCTTCCGGAATCTCCTCGATCGGCTCCTCTGTCTGCTGCAGTGCTTCGTACTCCTGCACCTGCTCTGCATCTGCCTCGGCCTGCTGTGTTTTCTCATATGCTTCGTACGGCGAACCGGCTTCTTTTTCTTCTTCACCGGCCACATACTGGCTCATCACACCGCCGTTTACCGGTTTTACTTCCGGCGTCTCTGCCGGCTCTTTCGTCGCAGCCATTTCACCGGCTCCGCTCTCTCCGGCTAACCGCACTTTAAGTGCTTCCGGATCCTCGGACGGCTCTTCATTCTTTTTGTAGTCAAAACGATGCTCGTATTTGATCTGCTGGGACGGTGACAGCGGCTCGTACTTCATTTTCAGATCCATTGCCTTTGTCACATATTTGCCCTCGCTGAACCACAGGATCAGCTCATCACAGGCATCGATGCATTTCTGCGTCTCTCCGGCTTTGCTGTAAAGGTTTGCCAGTTCATATGCCCATCTCTCGGTAAATTCCCGCTCTTTGTATTCCTCCAGAAGGGAAATCTGCTCCTCAAGCGGCGCTTTCTGTCCTCTTAAAATCTTGTATTTCAGCAGATACCGGGAATTATCGTGACGTGCGACTGCTTCAAACTCGTTGTAAAAGTCAATCGCCTCATCAAAGTCTTTCATTTTTACGGAGACCTCTACCAGGCGGTACAGAATGCCCTTTCCGATGGAGGAACGGTCATACGCCATCAGCAGAATCTTCTTCGCCTCCGGATATCGTTTGTTCGCCTCATAGACATCCGCTACCATGCCGAGCGTGCGCAGACTCTTGACACGCCGCCAGTCAACGGCTTCTACAACTGCAAGTGCCCCCTCATAGTCCTCTTTTTTTACCAGACTGTTCAGCTCTTCCAGCCGGCTTTGATATTCAGCTTTATCCAATCTTTTCACCTCAATACATTTCAGATTGTTTTAGTTCATAGACACGAACAGTGTACCACACTCCCCGTAGAATGTCAAAAGAATGCCTGTTTTGCAGGCATTTTTCGGGATGCAAATCCTTCCAGCGGGCATTAAAAAAAGAACACCCGCCCCTCCGGTTTTTCCCGGAAAAGCAGGTGTCCCCTAACTACTTATATTTGATTCCGATTACTTTCTGACAGTAATCTTGTCCAGATGCCAGATATCATCTACATACTGCTGGATAGTACGGTCGGATGTGAATTTGCCGCTGTGTGCGGTATTCAGGATCGCGCTTCTTGCCCATGCAGAAGTATTTCTGTATTTATCCTCAACACGCTCCTGTGCTGCCGCATAGGACTTGAAGTCTGCCAGGGTAAAGTACATATCCGGGCGCGGAGCATTCTTCGGTGTGAGCAGGGAGTCATACAGATCACGGAACATCATGGTGTCGCCGTTTGAGTATCTTCCGCTGATCAGATCCATCACTACGTTGTGGATGTCCTGATCGTGGATGAAGTAGCTCATCGGATCGTAGGTGTAGTTGTTCTCATATTCGATAACCTGATCTGCGGAAAGTCCGAAGATGAAGGCGTTCTCTTTTCCAACTTCCTCAACGATCTCTACGTTTGCACCGTCCATGGTTCCAAGAGTCAGGGCACCGTTCAGCATGAACTTCATGTTACCGGTACCGGAAGCCTCTTTACTTGCGGTGGAAATCTGCTCGGAAACATCAGCAGCGGCAAAGATCAGCTCTGCGTTGCTGACACGATAATCCTCGATAAATACGACTTTGATCTTTCCTTTGATGGTCGGATCGTTGTTTACCACATCACCAACGGAATTGATCAGTTTGATGATCGCTTTTGCACGCTCATAACCTGCGGATGCTTTTGCTCCGAAGATGAAGGTTCTCGGGTAGAACGGCATATCCGGGTTCTTTTTCAGGCGGTCATACAGATACATGATGTGCAGAATGTTCATAAACTGACGTTTGTACTCATGCAGACGTTTTACCTGAACATCGAAAATGGAGTTCGGGTCTACATCGATACCGTTATGCTCTTTGATGTATTTTGCCAGGCGGACTTTATTTTTATATTTGATTTCCATAAATTCCTTCTGTGCCTGGGTGTCATCTGCCAGCTTAGCGATCTTTTCGATCTTCGGCAGATCGGTGATCCAGCCGTCTCCGGCGTACTCGGTTACCCAGTCAGCCAGGAGCGGGTTTCCGTGAAGCAGGAAACGACGCTGTGTGATACCATTCGTCTTATTGTTGAACTTCTCCGGAGTCATCTCGTAGAAGTCTTTTAAGGTCTGTTTTTTCAGAATCTCGGTATGAAGCTGTGCAACACCGTTGACAGAATAGCCGCCTACGATAGCCAGACGGGCCATATGAACCTGTCCGTCGTAGATGACTGCCATCTGGCGGACTTTCTCTTCATCACCCGGGTACTGCTCTCTTACCTGGATCAGGAAGCGGCGGTTGATCTCTTCTACGATCTGATAGATACGCGGAAGAAGTCTGGAGAACAGGTCAACCGGCCATTTTTCAAGTGCCTCTGCCATAATCGTATGGTTCGTGTATGCACAGGTCTTTGTCGTAATCTCCCATGCCTCATCCCAGCCAAGGCCTTCCACATCCATCAGAATTCGCATCAGCTCCGGAACAGCTACGGTCGGGTGGGTATCATTCAGCTGGAAGGTAACCTTCTCATACAGCTTCGTAATATCATCGTGCTGTTTTTTATATTTTGCAACTGCTCTCTGTACGCTTGCAGAAATAAAGAAATACTGCTGTTTCAGACGCAGCTCTTTTCCTTCGTAATGGTTATCGTTCGGATACAGAACCTCTACGATGGTCTTTGCAAGGTTTTCCTGCTCAACAGCTTTGTGGTAATCACCCTTGTCGAAGGAATCCAATGAGAAGTCCTGAATAGCCTCTGCATCCCAGATAGTCAGAGTATTTACAACGTCGTTGTCATATCCTACGATCGGCATGTCGTAAGGAATTGCATTGACAGACTGGTAATCCTTCTGCACAAAGTTTACGCGTCCGGTAGCCTCATCGTACTCCTGCGCCACATATCCGCCGAATTTTACCTCTTTTGCATACTCCGGACGTTTCAGCTCGAATGGATAGCCGTTTTTCAGCCAGTTATCCGGTACTTCTACCTGATAACCGTCGCGGATCTGCTGTTTGAACATACCGTACTTGTAACGGATACCGCAGCCGTACGCCGGATATCCAAGAGTAGCCAGAGAATCCAGAAAGCATGCTGCCAGACGGCCAAGACCGCCGTTTCCAAGAGCCGGATCTCTCTCCTGATCCTCCAGAAGGTTCAGGTTCAGTCCCATTTCCTCGAGAGCTTCCTGTACCTGTTTATATGCAGTCAGGTTGATCAGGTTATTTCCAAGTGCACGGCCCATCAGGAATTCCATGGACATATAGTACAGAATCTTCGGATCCTGTTCTTCCATTGCCTTCTGGGTTTTCAGCCAGTTATCAATAATAACATCTTTTACTGCATAGCAGACTGCCTGATAAATTTCCTGCTGGGAAGCATCTTCCAGGTTCTTTCTGTACAGCATTTTTACATTTTCTTTCACACTGTTCTTAAAAGTTTCTTTTTTGAACTCGGCGTTTAACATCTGCGTCCTCCTTAATAGCAGTCTGCGAGCGGAGAGCTTGTTTTTCTCCCCGCTCGCAGGCCAATTTCATATTAATGATCGTCGTGAAAACACATCCAAAAATAATCTTAGATACGTTCTACTGCCATGGTAACCTTTTCGGAGTTGATATTCCACTCCTTCTCATAGCCCTTTGTCTCTCCGGTCACGATATCTTCTGCCAGAACTTCAGATTTAATTTCATCACCATGGTTTTTCATGATGTCTACAATCTTATCGTTGTCTTTTGCGTATACACGGATCTTGTCCATAACCTCAAAGCCTGCCTCTTTACGCATAGTCTGGATTTTGCTTACCAGCTCACGTACGAAGCCTTCTTCGATCAGTTCCGGAGTCAGATTGGTATCCAGAACAACAGTGATTGTATGGTCGGATTCGGAAACATAGCCTTCCATCTGTGCCATGTCGATCAGCAAATCCTCCTCTAATAATACAATTTCCTGTCCATCGATGTCAAGTTTAAGTTCGCCGGTGCTCTTCAGCTCTGCCATTGCCTTGTTTCCATCGAGCTCGGACAGTACGGTTTTGATCTTGTTCAGGAGTTTTCCGTATTTTGGTCCTACGGTACGCATCTGCGGTTTGAAGCTGTAGCTGATGAAATCTGCGATGTCATCTTTGAATACAACTTCTTTGACATTCAGCTCGTCCTCGATGATCTCTTTGTAGAATTCGGAAAGCTGGAACTCGCTCTTCACATACATCGTTCCGATCGGCTGACGGTTCTTGATATTGGCGGTGTTTCTTGCGGCACGTCCCATAACGACGATCTCCAGCAGGTCGGCCATATCCTCTTCCATCTTCGGATCGATCCAGTTCTCATGTACCTCCGGGAAGTCACACAGGTGGATACTTTCCGGTGCACTTGCATCGATGCTCTTTACGAGGTTCTGATAGATGTCCTCGGTCATGAACGGAATCATCGGCGCTGCTGCTTTTGCAACAGTTACAAGTGCGGTGTACAGAGTCATATAAGCATTGATCTTATCCTGCTCCATGCCTTTTGCCCAGAAACGCTCACGGGAGCGGCGTACATACCAGTTACTCATATCATCCACGAAGGACTGCAGTGCTTTTGCTGCCTCCGGGATACGGTAATTTGCCAGGTTGTCGTCTACTGCTTTTACAGTGGATTCCAGACGGGACAGCAGCCATTTATCCATAACAGCCAGCTTGTCATACTCCAGACTGTATTTTGTTGCATCGAAGTTGTCGATGTTTGCATACAGAACAAAGAACGCGTAGGTGTTCCACAGGGTTCCCATGAACTTTCTCTGTCCTTCCACGACCGTCTTGCCTGCGAAACGGCTCGGCAGCCACGGAGCGCTGCTGGTGTAGAAGTACCAGCGGATCGCATCGGCACCGTAGGTCTGCAGTGCGTCAAACGGATCTACCGCATTTCCTTTGGATTTACTCATCTTCTGTCCGTTCTCATCCTGTACCAGACCAAGAACGATAACGTTTTCGTATGGTGCTTTGTTGAACAGCAGAGTGGAAATTGCAAGCAGGGAGTAGAACCATCCACGTGTCTGGTCTACAGCCTCGGAAATAAACTGTGCCGGGAACTGTTTCTCGAAGGTTTCTTTGTTCTCGAATGGATAGTGATGCTGTGCGAACGGCATGGATCCGGAATCGAACCAGCAGTCGATAACCTCCGGTACACGGTGCATCTCTTTACCGCATTTCGGGCACTTAATGGTCACTGCGTCGATGTATGGGCGATGAAGCTCGATGTCATCCGGGCAGTTGTCGGCTTTTTCTTTCAGCTCTTCGATGCTGCCGATGCAGTCCTGATGGCCGCATTCACACTGCCATACCGGAAGCGGAGTTCCCCAGTAACGGTTTCTGGAAAGTCCCCAGTCCTGAACGTTTTCCAGCCAGTCACCGAAGCGTCCTTTTCCGATGCTCTCCGGAATCCAGTTGATGGTGTTGTTGTTGCGGATCAGATCCTCTTTTACTGCAGTCATGCGGATGAACCAGGTCTCACGTGCGTAGTAGATCAGCGGAGTATCGCATCTCCAGCAGTGCGGGTAGCTGTGCTCGAACAGCGGCGCATCAAACAGAAGATCCTTGTCCTCGAGTGCCTGCAGAACGGCCATATCTGCTTTCTTACAGAAAGTGCCTGCCCACGGAGTTTCCTCTGTCATCTCACCTTTTTCGTTTACTAACTGTACGAATGGAAGATCGTATCTGTGGCCGACCTTGGAGTCGTCCTCACCGAATGCAGGAGCGATATGAACAACACCGGTACCATCGGTCAGTGTTACGTAGGTATCGCAGACTACATAGTATGCTTTTTTGTTTCCGATTCTCTTCTCAGCGTACGGGAACAGCGGCTCGTACTCTTTGAACTCGAGATCTTTGCCCTGATAATGCTCCAGAACCTCGGCGCCTTCTCCAAGAACGGTATCTACCAGAGCGGCTGCCATATAATAGGTATATCCTTTGCTTGTTACTTTTACGTAATCCTCATCCGGGTTGACGCAGAGTGCAACGTTGGACGGAAGGGTCCACGGTGTGGTGGTCCATGCCAGGATGTATGCGTCCTCGCCTTTTACTTTAAAGCGGACAACGGCAGAACGTTCTTTGACATCTTTGTATCCCTGTGCTACTTCGTGGGAAGAAAGCGGGGTACCGCAGCGCGGGCAGTAAGGAACGATTTTGTGTCCTTCGTACAGAAGACCTTTCTTCCAGATCTCTTTTAATGCCCACCACTCGGACTCGATGTAGTCGTTATGGTACGTAACGTATGGGTTTTTCATATCAGCCCAGAAGCCAACGGTATGGGAGAAGTCTTCCCACATTCCCTCGTATTTCCATACGCTTTCTTTACACTGCTCGATAAATGGCTCTACGCCGTATTTTTCGATCTGGTCTTTTCCGTCCAGACCGAGCTTTTTCTCAACTTCCAGCTCTACCGGCAGTCCGTGGGTATCCCAGCCTGCTTTTCTCGGTACCTGATAGCCTTTCATAGTACGGTATCTCGGAATCATATCCTTGATAACACGGGTCTCTACGTGGCCGATGTGCGGTTTTCCGTTTGCGGTCGGCGGTCCGTCATAGAATACGTAGGACGGATTTCCTTCACGCACTTTCATACTTTTCTCGAAGATCTGATTGTCTTCCCAGAACTTCTCAACCTGTTTTTCTCTCTCGACAAAGTTCATGTCGGTTGAAACTTTCTTGTACATGCTTGTACCTCCTGAAACTTAAGTTTCTCGTTTTATTTGTTCGCGTAAAATAAGAAAAAGCTCCCGCCCTGTAATAGGACGAAAGCTGTACTTATCGTAACCACCTGTTACATACTATCATATGCATTTCCTGTAACGGGGAACGGCCGGCAACTTCTTACCACTGCTCTCCGGCTTTCTATATTTTATGCGCCGGGTACGCAGATTCAGAACTGCAACTTGGAAGTGATGTTCACCTGCCGCTACTTGTACCGGACTCCCACCATCCCCGGCTCGCTTTCCACAGACCGTTCACGCGCAGACTACTGTCTTCGTCATCGTTTTTCATGCCTTATTATAACTAGGGGCTGTAAGCGTTGTCAAGAGTGGAAAGCATATTTTATCGGTTCTTTTCCGCGATTTTACGGGATTTTCGGGGGTGTGCGTTGCTATTTGGATGGGGGAATGGTAAAATCGGGGTATAATCAAAAAACGGAAGGGAAGTGAAATCATGGGAAGATTTGTGAATCCGGACAACAGTGCATTTCAGGTTGCTCTCAATTCCGAAATCTATGTGGACAAAACAGGACTTTTATCGTATACCAACAAAGTTCTGGACACCATGCAGGGCTATATCTGCAACAGCCGCCCGCGGCGGTTTGGAAAATCATTTGCTGCAAATATGCTGGCGGCCTATTACAGCAAGGGCTGTGATTCCAGAAAGATGTTTTCTGGCCTTGCGATCAGCCAGACGGCAGACTTTGAGAAGCATCTGAACCAGTACGATGTGATTCATCTGGACATCCAGTGGTTTCTTTCGAATGTCAGCGATCCGGAACAGATTGTGGCCTACATTACAGAATGTACACTGGCCGAGCTGCGTACCATCTATGCAGATCAGCTTCCGCCGGAAGTTTCCACCGTTCCCGACGCTCTGTCCCGGATCAAAGAGGCGACCGGACAGAAATTTGTGATTATTATTGATGAATGGGATGTCCTGATTCGTGATGAGGCCTCCAACCAGAAAATTCAGGATGATTACATTAATTTTCTTCGTGGAATGTTCAAAGGGACGGAACCGACGAAATATATCCAGCTTGCGTTTCTCACGGGTATTCTTCCGATCAAAAAATTGAAAACGCAGTCTGCCTTAAATAATTTTCATCAGTATTCCATGCTGAATCCAGGCCCGCTGGCTTCCTATATTGGATTCACAGAAGATGAAGTTTCCGCTCTCTGTCAGAAATACGGACAAAATTTTGAGGAAGTCAGACGATGGTACGACGGCTATCTGCTTGGAAATTACCATGTATACAATCCAAACGCGGTAACAAGTCTGCTTCTGGATGGGACATTCCAAAGCTATTGGTCGGAGACGAGCACATACGACTCGATGGTTCCTTTTATCAATATGGATTTTGACGGATTGAAAACAGCAATTCTGGAGATGCTCTCCGGCGCCGCAGTTCCTGTCATGGTTACCTCTTTTAAAAATGACATGGTCAGCTTTGTAAATAAAGATGATGTTCTGACGCTGCTGATTCATTTGGGCTATCTTGCCTACAATCAGCAGACACAGATGGCATATATTCCCAACGAAGAAATCCGCCGGGAGTTTCTGACTGCGGTGACTTCCAATCATTGGAATGAACTTTTCGCTTTCCAGCAGGAATCTGCGGATCTTTTAGATGCTACGCTCGATATGGATGAAAATGCTGTCGCTGCCGGAATTGAAAAGGTCCATGAGGAATATACTTCCGTGATTCAGTATCATAATGAAAATTCGCTCAGTTGTGTCCTCACGATTGCTTATTTAAGTACGATGCAATATTACTTCAAACCCACTCGTGAACTTCCGACCGGGCGCGGTTTTTCCGATTTTGTCTTTCTGCCAAAGCCGGAATACCGATACGATTTTCCGGCGCTTGTAGTAGAACTGAAATGGAACAAGAATGCGAAAACGGCACTGGATCAGATTAAAAGACAGCATTACCCGGCTTCCATTGCATCTTATACAGGGGATATTCTGCTGGTTGGTGTTAATTATGATAAGAAGACGAAGGTGCATGAGTGTCGGATTGAAAAATATTTGAAATCAGGAGAAAAATGATGAAAGTTGTGATTGCAATTGATTCTTTTAAAGGAAGCCTTTCCTCTCTGCAGGCTGGAACAGCGGCCGCCACCGGGATTTATCGTGTCGATCCGAAGGTGGAGACGGTTGTGCGCCCGCTTGCCGATGGCGGTGAAGGTACCGTTCAGGCACTGACCGAAGGTCTTGGCGGACGGCTTGTCTCCGTTTCGGTGACCGGTCCTGCCGGAAAGCAGGTTATCTGCCCGTATGGCATCATCGACCGGACGCAGACCGCCATTATCGAGATGTCGGGGGCTGCCGGTATTACGCAGGTACACGGCGATGAGAAAAATCCGCTGTACACCACAACGTACGGTGTCGGTGAGGTTATCTGCGATGCCATCCGCAATGGCTGCCACCGCTTTATCATTGGAATCGGCGGAAGTGCCACAAATGACGGCGGTATTGGTATGCTACAGGCACTCGGTTTCGGACTGCTCGATGCAGAAGGAAAACAGGTTCCTTTTGGTGCTGTCGGACTGGAATCTCTTACCGCGATTACGGCAGATCACGTTCTGCCGGAACTTTCGGAATGCACCTTCCGTATTGCCTGCGATGTAACGAATCCGCTCTGCGGTTCCAACGGCTGCAGCGCCGTTTTCGGACCGCAGAAGGGCGCGGATGCTGTCATGATCAAACGTATGGACACATTGCTTGCCTCCTACGCCGCGCTCTGCCGGAAAACATTCCTGAACGTTGACGCGGAATTTCCCGGAACGGGTGCTGCGGGCGGACTTGGATTTGCTTTTCAGACGTTTCTTTCTGCTTCACTGGAACCCGGCATTCAGATCATACTGGATGAAACCCGACTTCGTGATGATGTGAGAGACGCTGATCTTGTCATCACCGGTGAGGGACAGCTCGATGGGCAAACCGTGATGGGAAAAGCGCCGATTGGAGTTGCAAAACTGTCAAAAGAATACGGCAAACCTGTCCTTGCGTTCTCAGGCTGTGTTACAAAAGATGCATCCACATGCAACGCCGCCGGAATTGATGCCTTTTTCCCTATTATGCGGAGCGTCGTTTCACTCGAAGAAGCTATGGATGTGAAAAATGCGGCAGAAAATATGGCCGATACGGTAGAACAGGCTTTTCGGCTATTTTTGCTTCAGTAAAGCGGATATTCGCAATCCGCTTCGCTACTTGCTTGATTCGGTTAAAACACAAGACCGTTTTCTCCTGCTTTAATTTTTGCAGGAAGGACAGAAAGCACGCCGCGCTCTCATCGTCTTAATTCCAGCAGATATTCTGTCGTTCCTGCTTCCAGCTGTTTCGTTCCTGCCCACCGAAATCCGTGGCGGTTGTAAAACGCAATGGCACGCGTATTTTTCTCCAATGCCCATAGATGGTCTGCGTCAAACTTTTCAATTACAAAGGTAATCAGCGCGTGGCCGACCCCGTTGTTCTGCAGACATGGATCTACGTATAGTTTACAGATTTCGGTTCCGATAATCGGACTCACTATGTGTTACTACATACAAATCCGACATCTCGACCCATCTTCATACAGAACATTTCGTATTATGCAATCCTGCCCATTTTTCAAAATTATGTTTTCTTTATATTTCATTTTACCGTCCCTCTATCCTCATGTTTTTTGCTATCTGCAGCGCCAGAAACAGCTTGTCCAGATCGTGGTTAGCGGCAGATAATCCATCCGTTTCATAGTTTCCTTCGATCAGCACATCTCCCGCAACAAGAAAATCATACAGTTCAAATCCATAAAAATCACTGATCGCCTGAACGCCTGCGAGTTCCATTTCCACGGCAATGCATCCTTCTTCTTTTCGTTTTCTTACAAGATTTACCGTTTCCCGAAGCATACTGTCTGTCGTCCATACGCGCCCCTGAACGTATGGCAGTTTCCTTTCTTTGAAAAATTCCGCCAGTTTGTCCGTGTTTTTTATTTTTATGTAGTCCTGCGGTTCTGCAAAATAATAGGACAGTCCTTCTCCCCGGTATGCCTCCGTTGGGAGAATAAACTTTCCATCGGTTGCTTCTTTGTCCAGACTGCCGCACGAGCCAAACATGATAAAGACGGATGCTCCTGTTAAATGATTGACTTCGGCAATCATTCCGGCTGCAAGAGCGGAACCAATTGGTGTCAGGTAGAAAGCAATCGTTTCTTCCTCATATGGCAGAGTCCAAACCGGTATATTTCCATTGCATGCTCTTACTTCTGCAATCTGTCGGCATGGGAATTTTTCAAGCATGTATTCATATATTACTTTTGAAAAAATTACCATACATTTTTTTACCAGATGCTGCTTCTCCCCATAAAAATTCTCCAGCTTTACAATCGGCTCGCTGTTGATATCATAAGAATCAATAATCATTCTGTTTCCTCCATAAATTTTATTTATCTTTACCAAAAAGTCCCATATCCACCACCCTTACTGCGCAGACATGAGACTTCCGTTTTTATTTTTGCATTACTTCAATAACACATTCATGTTTCTTCGTTTTTTTATTATAATTGATACCGGCAAGCATTCGAACCACAGAATCTTTCAGGCCATCCATATCCATTTGAATATAAATTTTTAAGGCCTCATACGTTTCCGTCTGGTTCCAATAGGTTCCGAATTTGTGGCGCAGCATGGCTTCTACCACAGATTTCGGGCTATACATGGAATAAATTTCGTCTCCAGTCTGCCGATGCGTAATCAACTGATAACCATCGTACCACGTTTTTGCTTCTTCAAAACTCATCTCATATTTTTCACAGAGGGCAGATATCTCCTGCTCTGTGAAGCCAAAATATTCCGCCAGATCACCGGGATCTGTCATGGAATACTCGGTAAATATATTTAGTGCAGAATAAGAACCATTTTTGTTTGTGAACTTTTCTTTTTTCAGACTTTTCAGCAATACCTTTCGATTATATACATGCGTATTCCACAGTATTTCCATGCTTCTGAATTATTTTCATTAAATCATCAGCCTGCATCCAAACGGTTGCTGTATTATCATTTGGATGAACACCAATTTTATTTCCGACAAATTCCACGTCCATGAAGACTTGAACTCTGTGTTCGGCATCGTTTAGAATACCAAGCGGCGTAACGGCACCGGGTATCAGTTTCATAATATCAAATAATTCCTCCGCAGATGCAAAAGAAAGTGCACGCAGACCACGTTGCCTGCGAAACGCTTTCAAATCTACTCGCTTGTTCCCTTTCATCGTTATCAAATAATAATTACGTTTTTTATCGTCGCGAACAAATAAATTTTTAGCGCCCCACTCTGGATATGGCAAATCAACAGCATCTGCTTCTTCCATATTGAAAACTGCCTTATGTTCCGTAATTTCATACGCTATATTTTGCCTTTTTAAATAATGATATATCTCTATCTTATCCATACTCTTTTATCTCTGTAAACTGAAATTGAAATATGCCCTTATTTTTCATACTTTTCAATCCGGCATTCATGTTCTTTTGTTTTTTCATTGTAGTTAATTCCCACCAGCAAAAGCTCCCCTGCATAGCATGCAACAGACTCCGGATATTTTCTGTCTCTGATCTGATCTAATGCTGCTCTGACGCTTTTGTCCCATTTCAGTTCCACAACAAGCGCCGGGTAATAATTCTGAAACTCCGGCTTTGGAATAAACACAAAGTCTGCAAATCCACGACCCGCGGGAAATTCGCGGATTGGTTTGAAATAGTATTGCATGGAACTCAAATAGGCAATGGACAGAACACTGCTGAGTGAGTTTTCATTGTTATACTGAATCACAGAAGTATATTCCCTGTGAATTTTTTCAATTTCTTTTGCTACTGCGTTTCCATTCATCTGAATTGTATCTTTCAGAAGCTGCTCTGATTCTTTTTGAAATACAATCAACTCATTCCATTTTTTCCTTTTCGTTGCCAGAATCAATTCCTGACGGATTTCCTCATTCGGAATAAAAGCAGTTCTAAATGTCCGGTCATAGGCCAGATATCCAAGGTGAATCAGATACGTCAGCACATCGTCTTTATTGGCGAAGCTAACGGTATCGTTCTGAAAAGAGGTAACATCAACCGGAACATGATCTCCTGAAAGCATTTCGATTACGGCACTTTTCAGGCCATCAAAATCCATATTGATCAGCGGAACAATCGCCTCATAGGATGCGGTTCCGGACCAGTAGCTCTGGAATTCGCCTTCGAGCATCAGGTTCACAACGGCATTTGGATTGTATACATGATATTTCCCAATCTGATAACCGTCGTACCATCGTTTGACTTCTTCAAACTTCTGACCATATACTTCACATAGTTTTTGAACTTCTGTTTCTGTAAAACCTACATATGGTGCAATCGGCCCGGCATGCAGCATCGAATAATCTTTGAAATTGTTCAGCGCCGACTGTGTCTTTTCTTTTTTTACAGGCAAAATACCTGTCAGATATGCCAGTTGAATATATTTTGTCGGCTCCGTCCCTTTGAACATCGCCCGCAGAAAATTGATATATTCTTCCTGTGTTTTGAGATCCGCCGCCTCGTCACGAATCAGAACATCCCATTCGTCTATAATCACAATAAATTTTGTCCCGGATGCCGCGTTGATCCGCGACAGCGCCTCCGGCAGTGACCGGATTTCTTCTGGAAGTATATGGGGATAATATTCTTTTAACTCCGAAATCGTTTTTTCTGAGATATAAGAAACAATCCGCTCCGGTCCGCCTGCCGGTTCCATACACCATTGGATATCCCAGTGGAGCACATCATACTGATTCAGATGTTTTTCAAAATCCTTTGCCCTGCTGATTTCCAGCCCGGAAAACATTTCTTTCGAACTGCAGCCCTTGCTGTAATACGCGGTGAGCATATTTGCCGTAATTGATTTTCCAAACCGCCGCGGGCGGCTGTTGCAGATATATCCCTGCAGAGTGTTCATGACTTTATTCGTATAAGTCAGCAGTCCTGTTTTATCAACATAAATCTCAGAATTTAATGCAACCGCAAATGCTTCATTTCCCGGATTCAGATAACTTCCCATGTAAATCCCTCCCGTCAACATTTTATATGACTCATTATACTTGATCCCTCTGACTATCACAAGGACAGGATTTTCCCACGCAGCTTCCGGTTTTTCACTTTCGTCCTCCTGTGAGAATCCCATACAATTCCGGTCTTCTGTTTTTCAGTCCGCATTTTTCCCGCTTTCTGCATTTCCTGCATTTCGTTGATACTAAAATCAGACATGTTATTATCCTTCATCCTCGTAAATAATGATTTGAAAATATTGTAACTATTCAGAGCCATGCGAAATGGAAGAAAAATCGCGAATCATGTTTACATGAATGAGCTATTTTTCTGGAATTTCATATGGCGAGATGGGACTCTGAATAGTTACAAAATATTATACCCTATAAATGCTTCAATGGTAAACTTTCATTTTGCCGCATAAAAAATACGCGCCGCATTTCTCATCAAAATCATGAGTATGCGGTGCGCAGTTTTTATTTTGCTTTTTTCTTCTCTCTTTTCACAAAAAGACAGACACATACAACAACAAAAACAGCCGTTGCAGCGATCAGTACCGGCCATACCGGCAGTGGACAGACGCCTGCGCTGATCAGTTTCAGTCCCTGGTAAAGTGTGTATACACCGAAAATTGAAAAGATGACAAACGCCAGTGTATTCAGCAGCCCATCCGGTGTCTTGCTCTTTAAGAGATAGCCGACCAGCATTCCGAGAATATCCGCTGCGAACAGTCCGAGAGAACATCCGATCCATACAACGAATGCGGATCCCATACCTTCATTTGCACCAAAGGTGATTGCGGTAAGCTGTGTTTTGTCTCCGAGCTCTGCTACGAAGAACGTACAGAAAACGGCGAGCGGTGCGAACCGAATTTTGGATTTGCCGCCTTCTTCCTCTTCCTCGTCATCATCACCGGAAATGGTGGATGCTGCGAAGTAAAGAAATGCGAGTGCTGCAATCGTCTTAATCAGCCAGTCCGGAATGAATTCGCTGACGAGGCCGCCTGCGAGAACCGCCATTCCATTCAGTACCAGAATCGCGGCTGCGGTTCCCAGGATAATGTCTTTCAGCTTGTACTTCGAAGTAAGCGCAATCAGCATGAGCTGCGTCTTATCGCCCATCTCTGCGATGAACTCGGTAAGAAACACCTTTAGAAATAACACCATTTTCCATTCCCCTTATCTTATAATGATATAAATGGCATATGCGGCATAAAATGCGACCATACAGAAACCTTCGACTCTTCCGATTTTCTTTTTGGTTCCTGCAAAAATCCATACACATACCGTGAATACGATCAATACACACAAATCAATTATATTTTCCGTAATGATGGCCATCGGGCTGATTGCGGATGCAATGCCAAGTACCATAAGAATGTTGAAGATATTAGAACCGATCGCGTTGCCAAGTGCCATATCAACTTCATTCTTTCTCGCAGCAACGATAGAAGTTACGAGTTCCGGAAGGGAAGTTCCGATGGAAACAATGGTCAATCCGATCAGAGTCTGGCTCATTCCGAGATCGCCTGCGATTCTCGCTGCGGCATCTACGGTCACATCTCCGCCGACTGCAATGGCGACTGCTCCGCCGACGATGAACACGATACTCTTCGGAACGGAAAGCAGTTTGATATCCTCATCGGAACCGCCTTCAATTTCGACTTTTTTTCCTTCCCTGTTTGCCTTTAACGCAATCTGAACCATGTAGACAATATAGCCTGCGAAAAAACCAATTAAGATCACGCCGTCCAGGTGACCGAGCATCATACCGGATTTATCGCCGAGTCCGCTAATCCCCAAAACCATTAAAAGTCCGGCGCAGATCAGGGACAGCGGGATGTCTCTTTTGATGGTTTCCTTTGCAACTTCTACAGTAGTCAGTACGGCACAGACACCGATGACAACCATCAGGTTAAAGATATTGGAACCAATGACATTACTGACGGCAAGCTCGTTGTTGCCGGTAAGTGAAGCTGATACACTGACCGCGGTCTCCGGAAGTGATGTTCCCATGGCAACAATGGTCAGTCCGATGATGATCGACGGAACGTGCAGTCTCTTTGCTGCGCTTGAGCTTCCTTCTACGAAAAAGTCCGCACCTTTGATCAGCAGGACAAAACCGATGACGAGACAGACAAGCACAAGAGCAAACGGGGCGTTGTTGATGAAATTTTCCATGTTTTCCTCCTTTGTTTTCCAAGCATATATTCCAAAATAGTATCGTTAACAGAAGCAGGTTTTACTCATTATCCGCAAAAAAAGACTCATGTATATCAAGGAACATCCGATATGCGATACACCGGTGATTCATCGATATACATGAGTCTCATTATTTAAGATTTGCCAGATTATACTCTTTTCTTATAATCAGAATGTTGACAAATCACACATTCGTGCTAACTACTCCCTCATGGAATATTACATTACTTGATAAATACTATCAAATGTCTTCGGGGTTGTCAACAAAATTTGACTTTTTTATCCGAAAGATTTCAGCCCCGCTTACGAATGCATACCAGTCATGGGTGCAGAATACTTTACAAAATATAACAAACCGAATATCCTAAAACGAGAAAAACTTCATTTTCATGATAGTCCATTTTTAGACTGATCTATCTTTTCTATGGTACTCACCTCTCTATTCGTCCTGTGTTTCCATCTCTTCGAGTTCCAGTTCCGTTTCCATCATGCGTTCCAGCAGGGATTCCTGTGTCTGATTTTCTTCGTCTATTTTCGTCTGAAGCTCCATCAGCCGTTCGTAATCTGCGGAAAGTTCCGGGTCCATCATTTCCAGTTGAAGTTCTGACATTCTGCTCTCACTCTCCGCAAGCTGCTCCTCGTATTTTTCGAGCTGCCGTTTTAAGCGGGACAGAATTTTTCCCGGGTTATAATATTTCTTTTTGTCAAACACATCATCCAGCGTCGGAACGTCGGCCGGTTTTCGTACAGCTCCTCCCGCATTTCCCGTTTCTCTGCCCGGCGTCTGCCGTTTGATTTCTTCGAGATACTGTGCATAATTCATTTCGTAAAATTGTACGTCGCTCTCGCCGAACTCCAGAATACCGGTTGCCACCTGGTTGATGAAATAACGGTCGTGCGATACGAACAAAACGGTTCCCTCGTAGCTGGTCAGCATTTTTTCCAGCGCTTCTTTTCCCGCCAGATCCATGTGATTCGTCGGCTCGTCCAGGATCAGGAAATTCGGTTTCGTATAGAAAATCCGGCAGAGCTCCAGCCGCACTTTTTCACCGCCGGAGAGCTGCCCCATTTTCTTTTCGACATCCTCACCGGAAAACAGAAAGGCTCCCAGTGCGCTTCGGACATCGTTGCGAAGCAGGTTCGGATAAAGACTCCAGAAATAGTCGAGCACCGTCTGCTCCGGGTCGAATTTCTGGTTGACTGCTTTGTGCTGATCGAAGTAGGCAAAATCCACGCGGTTTCCAAATTGATAACTTCCGCCCAGTGGATTGATTTCGCCCACAACGGTTTTCAGAAGCGTCGATTTTCCTTTTCCGTTTTCTCCGATGATCACAATCCGTTCTGCTTTTTTGATGACGGCCGAAACCTCGCTCAGGACGGTATCGTATCCGATTTTCAGTTTCTTCATCGTGAGCACATCCGTATAGCTTTCGCGTACCGGATGGAATAAGGCGTGGAATGTCCTCGTGTCAAACCGCCGCGGTTTCTCAATTTTTACCATGTGCTCGATCGCCATTCGTTTCGAACGGGTGGCCGCAACTTTTGTCGGTGTGTTTTTCCATTTTTCAATCCACGCCGTCAGACGCTCGATTTCCTTCTGCTGCGCTTCATAGTCTTTTTCCTGTTTGATCTGTGCTTCTTCTTTTTGTTTCACAAATGCCGAATAATTTCCCGGATACCGTTTGATGTCACCGTATTCGATTTCATACGTCACATCAATCACGCGGTCCAGAAACATGCGGTCATGTGATACAATGATAACGGCATTTTCGTAGCTTTTCAGATAATTTTCCAACCACTCCACTGCAGCGATGTCGAGGTGGTTGGTCGGCTCGTCCAGAAGCAGGATGTCCGGGCGCTGTAAGAGGAGCTGAATTAGGGCAATTTTTGTCTGCTGTCCGCCCGAAAATTCACCGATCGGTTTTTCCAGATCTTCGAGCGCAAAACCAAATTTCTGGAACATCGTTTCCATATCTTTTTTCCAGCTGTACCCGTGCAGACTCTCGATTCTCCGCTCCAGAAAATCGTACTCCGCCAGCAGCTTTTTGTGATCTTCCGTCTCGGCGAGCAGCTTTTCGATTTCCTTTTTTCGTGCCTCGCACGCAAAGACTTCTGAGAAAGCCTTCTCCAGCTCCTCTTTTACCGGCACATCTCCATCGGTAAAATTAATCTGGCGCAGAAAACCGATGTTCTGTTTTCCGCTCATCGTAATCCCGCAGGTCTCGTCGCTGTCCAGATTACTCATCTCAATATCCCCGGCAATCAGCCGCAGCAGCGTCGTTTTTCCACAGCCGTTTCTACCGACAATTGCAATTTTTTCTGTATCGTGAATTTCGAAATTCACACTGTTTAAAATCGTATCCGCGCCAAACTGTACTTTTGCATTTCTGATCTGATATCTCATGTTTTATACCTTTTCTGTTGTGTGAACCTCACAGTCGGTATTTTCACGGAGTCTGACATGTCGAAAATAGTTCGACTGTGACTTACCTCATGTCAGTGGAGGATACCGATTTCTCTCCGCCCGCCACTGCTGTTATGTTTCTTTTAACAATTCATCCCACCGCTTTAGAAGCGGGGGACTTCTTGTCTACTGATGTTAAAATTCTGCTTCCATTATACCGTCTCCGCCCTTCGTTCTCAATGCCAAAAATTTTTCGAATCAAATTTGGTACGCCTGCGGCATAAAAATATCTCTGTTTTACTGATTTGCTCCAGTAAAACAGAGATATTTAACTTCCTATATATTCCGAAAGTCCCTTACGCAAAAATACTACTCATGAGTAGTATATAATATTCTTCTCTTTTTTTCAATGCTGTCTCTTAACAGATTTTCCCAACCAGCACTACAATCCCAGCTGTCACAAGTGCAATGATCAGATACAGAATCGTCGCCAGGCCTCGTTTTGTCAGCACGGTTTTCCATGGTTTTATGTACGGAATCCCTTCCATTCCTTTGATCTCCCATATTTTACTGTGTCCAACCCACACCCGGTCAAGCATAATTCCGTCGAACCAGTTCATCACCACAAGGAAGAGGTAGGATTGGAGATATGCCGTCTTGAAATCGGTGACTTTATTCCAGACAAAAATGATCGCGATCAGCACCACGAACAAAATGATGCAAAATGGAATCATAACCTGCTTTCCTTTTTTCATGACCGCATCTTTGTCGATCAGTCCACGTTTATCGGCTTCTTCTATATATTCCTTTGGATAAAAATAAACACAGTTCATTCCATCATTTCTTACCAGACACTTTACCATCAGAATAAACAGAAGACAGTATAATATGTTTTGCAACAACAGCATCTCACATTCCTCCTCAGACTACCGTTTATGTTTCTTATAGCTTCATGTTAGTTCAGGCTAATCACATTGTCAAGAGGACTTGCTGTTTTTACATTAACACTGCCGCAATGGATAAATTATAATCGTTTATAAAGCAAAAAAAGAAACGAGCAAGTCCTGTCAGGCATAAACCTTACCCAGTGAAAACCCATTTCTTTTTTAGACAATGTCAAAGATACCATACTTCTTTCTCCCATCGAACTTTCTTTACACTCGTCCCTCATTTATTTTACAATTTCTATTTCAGATTGCAAAACTCATCCGCCGTCAGCTCATAGTCGACAGAAGATTCCATTTCCCCCAGCTGATTTTTCCAGGAATTGTAATGGACTGCGGTTTTGCGGAAGCCGAGTTTCTCGTAGACATGCTGTGCTCTTGTGTTTTTGAGGTTGGTATCAAGAAAAATAACGTTGGCTCCCATGCGGAACAATTCTTCTATGAGCATGCTCAGTACAACTCTTCCAATGCCTTTTTCCTGGTAATCGGATTCGCAGATTTTGATTCCGATTTCATATCGATGATTTTCGAATACATAGAAACTCATTTCGCCGATTCGCACATCGTTGTATTCTATGATGAGTCTTCGTCTTGTTTCATCGCTGTCGTCGGCAATCTGTTTTTCAATTTCCGCTGCGCTTGTCCCAAGCCCGTTTGGAAATCCGGCGTGGGCCATGACGGTTCCATCGTTCCACCAGACGGCTAATTGTTCACAATCTTTCTTTTCGGCATTTCTAATGCACAGCTGATTGTATTTTATGTTCATTTCTTCTCTCTTTCTCTGCAATCACTTACAGCTTAGACTCATACCATTCCTCCGCCGTTTTCTCAAATCCGACCGACTGGAACATGCGCTGGCTTTGTCCATTAAAAGAATAAATATTGGCTTTTACCCGCTCCATTCCCTTTTCTCTTGCAAGCTTCAGCATCTCCAGAACGCACCGTCTTCCAATATGCTGATTCTGGTATTCTTTACAGACAACGACAGCGATTTCACTATTCTCTCTCAGCGAAACATCTCCCACCAGCACGCCCTTATATTCTATATAATAGCAGTCACCGTGCGCGGTAAGATAATCATACATCCGATGCAACAGCTCCACATCATACGGCTTCTCCCGGTTGTCCACCTGCCTACACACGTCCAGATCCTGATACCACGGAAGAGAGGCCTCGTCATTCCTGTAATATGGGATCAGCCGGAGTTCATTGTCTATGATTCGTTCGGTCATTTTGGTTTGGCTCCTTGTTTTTTGATCTTAAAGTGCTGCAATTTCCTCTGTAATTTCACAGACACTCTTATTACTCGTATCAATTTTTACCGTATCAAGTACCTGATACATCTGAATTCGTGCAATGCTTTTGTCCATAATCTCTTCCGTACGAATCTTATTTGCGATGTCGGATAATAACCGCTTCCGCAAATTTGCTTCATCCACGATCAGCGAAATTTTAATCACTCTGCATTCTTCCGTGTCCAGCTTACTGACGATTTCATCAACAATACTCTGCTCATGCATCACCCAGCAGAAAATAACGTTTTCATAAGCGCTGCAATGCAGAAAGTTATTCAGCAGATAACAGATGTTGTCCATCACCATCTCTTTCGTCTCATCCGTCACCTGAAACGGATCGGCGTCCCAGCACCAGTCGCCGTCAAGAAAAACGCTGTTCGCCAGATCTTTTTTCAGCTGCTGACTTACCGTCGTCTTGCCAACGCCCATCGTTCCGCCGATCAAATATAATGTTTTCATTTTTCTCTCCCCATAACACGAATGTCCGAAAAAATATCGTTTTCAAAAAGGATTTCAAATCCATCTGCCGGCTGAAATCTGCCATTCAGGATTTCTTTTCCATGGAAGGATATTTTTCTTACTTTGTTTTCCGCATCTTTCACTTCAATTTCACAGTAAGAAAGCAAATATGCACAGATCGCCGTCGCATGAGAAACCACGAGTGCTGTTTCTCCTTCTTCCATCTGTCCGACGATAGAATCGATCGCGGTTTTCATCCGCACCTTCACTTGATTTAACGATTCCCCGCCCGGATTGCGAAAATCGTGATCTTCATACTGTTTCAGCCAGAAATCCTCCCTGGCATCCCCGATCGTTCTTTCATGCAGCTCCTTCACAATGACCGGGTGATCTGCGATGAATTCAGCCGTTTCCATTGCTCTCCGATAAGGTGAAGAAAAGCATCTGTCCACATTTGAAAATATATTTCTTTTTGATACAGCAAGCGCTTTTCCCTCTTCCGATAGAGGAATCTGCTCATTCGGTATATCCCCTTTTTCCGGGATGGAATGCCTCATTAAAAATATTTTTTTCACTTCACTCTCCCCTGCTGTTATTCCTAAAGTTTTTTAATCAAAAACATCTCCATCGGCTTTTTTCCATATCCTTTTTCTGATGTTCCCCAGCGATAAAAAGCATGGTGCAAAACGGAGTATTATCCCAGAAAAGATTATATTGCAGCAATCAAATGTTTCCAGCGGACCTGCTCTTGTGGATATTCTTGATAAACTGATACGAATGGATGTTGTTGCAAAAGAAGCTCCTATTAACGATGAAAATGATGTGTCGCACGGACGGAAGCTTCCCACAGTTCCACCAGCGTTTCCATCCGCGGCATTCTCTCCTGTACTTCATATATTGTTATCTTACTCATCTTCCTTCCACAGCTTTCCTTCTTTATAATGTTTCCTGCAAAGCGCCACATAACTCTCGTTCGATCCAAGGAAAATCTGCGCGCCTTCCCGAACGATTTTTCCGTCTGCGTATCTCGTATTGCACTGCGCCCGTCTTCCGCACCAGCAGACCGTTGGGACTTCCTCGATGATGTCAGCGATTTCCATCAATCTTCTCGAACCCGGAAACAGATGTGTCTGGAAGTCCGCACGCAGACCGTAGCAGAGAACCGGAATCCCATAAAAATCCACGATGTCCGAAAGCGTATCAACTTCCTCCGGAGAAAGAAACTGCGCCTCGTCGATAAGAACCGCATCCACTTTCTTTCCGTGATACCGGTATTCCCCGCTGTCTGCACTCCAGGTCTCTGAAATTTCTTTTAAAAATTCATCCACATATTCCGCCGGTGCCTCCAGCCCGATGCGGGACTTGATTTCATGTTCTCCGTCGCGGTTGTCCGTCCGCGGCTTCAACAGGACAGCATACTGCCCGCGCTCCTCATAATTATAGCGAACCATCAAAATATTAGCAGATTTCGAACTGCCCATCGCGCCGTAGCGGAAATATAATTTTGCCATTGTTTTTCGTCCTTTTGTCTTTTCTTATTCTTTCAGTTCTTTCCGTAAAAACGACTCCTCATCAAGCCAAGTCTCTTAAAAATCATCGCCTTCTATTCCTTCCTCATTTTTCTTTGAATCACCCACCGAACCGCCAGCGTCACCGCAATCAGAACCGCCGCAATTACGCCATCCCGCAGAATCCCTGTATACCACGGTGCAGACCACGTCTCATACAAACCGGGGTGTGCTGTGTAGTCATAATACGTATAAACGCTCTTTCCAAGAAACACGCCAACGACACACCACAGAAAAATTCCGGAAATTTTATGGATTGTTTTCATTGCTCTGCCCCCATTTCTTCTCTATAACAGAAAACTACCGACAAACCTGCTTTTATCGATAGTTCTCTTACCTCTCAAGCACTCAATTTAAGCTTTCCACTCTACACCTGTGCTTTTTCTCCGTCTTTTCATACCCAATTCCCACAGCCAGTATTTTTCCTGTATACTTTTTCTGTTCTGCAAGCCGCGGCACAAATTTTAATGCATACTTCCTGTCTTTGATCTGCTGAATTGCTTCTTCCGGAGTGTGGTCTACTTTTAGTTCAAGAATAATTCCATCTGCGGTCAGATCATATGGATAGAAAATAAAATCCACATACCCAACTCCCGCCTTATCCTCACGCTCTACCCGGTAACTGTCACGCGCAGCCAGGTATACCAGATTGACAATGGCTGACAATTCTGTCTCATGGTTGTACGACAGCAGCGGAACTTCCGTATCGTGCACCAGTTCCAGAATTTTTTCCATCGTATGCGTATCTCCCGCCAGAGTCGCTTTCAGCATTTTCTCGGACTCTTTCGCCAGACGATATACATATCCCAGAGATTCATTCTTCATCAGCAGCTCATCAAACTTCTCCATCAATTCCCTGTTCGGAATAGACACTTTTCCATTCAAATAGCTTAAAAATCCATACACCACCATCGCAGAGTAAATTTCATCTCTCGTAGACAGGTTCATGGAAGTGGCCGCATATTCCTGTATTTTTGCCGAAACTGACTCTCCTGCTGCCATCAGTGCAAGGTCATCCCTGACGTCGGATACATTATTTCGAATGTAATAATAAATTTCATCATATGGACCTGAGCTGGTCCAGTAATTTGCCAGATTGTTAAACTGTAGTGCAAAAACAACGGAGCGTGGATTGTATACCCGCTCTCCCGATTTTGTATAATAACCGTTATACCAGTCTCGCAGACCTTTTCGCGTCACATTTTTTATTTTTCTCTGTTTTTCGCATTCTCTACAGTACCTTTCATACAAATCATCCACTTCGTCATCTGTAAATCCAAAGTATGTTCCGAACATTGGTGAATTTACCATCGTGAACTCCGCAAACATATTCAGTTCCGATCCGCTGGAATATTTCGCAATCGGCAAAATTCCCGTCATATACGATAAAATCACATAGGGACGGTCCTTCAGCAGATTACTTAAAAATGCCACATACTTTGCTTTATCCGCTTCTGTTATAAATCCCCTGTGAAAAATAAAATCCCATTCGTCCAGAACAAAAATAAATTTTTCGCCATGATACTGTTGAAAGATCTCTTCCAGAATATCTCCAATCGCATCTGTTTCACTGGTTTTTGCATCCGGATACGCTTCCCGCAGATCACTGATCAGAAGTTCTTCCACACGCTCGATATACTGTCGGTAAGATTCACAGTTTCTCGGCATTTTACTGAAATCAATCCGAATGACGTTATACTTGTTTTTGTATTTCTGGCAGTCATCCGCTTCTGAAATTTTAAGCCGGTCAAAAAGTTCACCTGAATCAATACCCTTCTGAAAAAACGAGCTGATCATATTGGCCGCAATTGTTTTTCCAAATCTGCGCGGCCTTGTGACGCAAAGATGGCGATTCCCTGCAGCCACATAGGGAAACAGTTCCTGCAGCAGCATTGTTTTATCCACAAAATACGGGCTGCGGCTCTCACTCTGATACAGGGTATACGGTGTCTGACTGTTTAAATAAGCTCCCATTCTGCGCCTCCTCTTTTCATACGTTCCATTATTTTTTATTATAACCGATCCCGCTCTGTTTTCCAATTAAAAAGGCAGAAGAAATGAAACCTTTTATCCCGTTTCCATTTCCTCTGCCTTTCTTACATTTCTTTCCTCTTCTGATTCCTCTTCTTCCGCAGGTTCTCTTTCTTCTGCCGGATTTCCCCCGCCTCCTGTTCGCTGCTGATGCGGATGGTTTTCACGACGAAGAGTTTTCCTTCATCCGAATGTTTCATGCGGGCTTTGCCTTTCAAATATCCGTGCTCCGGGCACCAGGCTACGCAGTAGTAGTTTTTCCCGCCGGCCGAAAACCAGCGTAAGCGTTTTCTTGCCGTTTTCCCGCAGATGCAGCAGTGCGTGCTGCAGACCTCGCGGTCGTGCATGACTTCTTCTTTTGTGTCGAATTCGCGGGAGATGAATTTCGTGTAGCCATTATAGACGGCGTGGATCTCCTCTTTTTTCGATTTCGGGTTCTGATATACGTCGATCGAGTCGTACGCCAGCACAACATCCATATCGATGCGCGCAAAAATGTCGGCCGTATATTTTGCATCCGAAAGCGCCTGATGAAAATGCTCGTCCTTCGGGAGATGGAGGAAGTCGGCGGCGTACTCGAGCGCCCGGCGGCTCTTCATCGTTTCGTACTGGATCGCGAACAGTTTCTGTACATCGTAAAAATGAATCGGCCCGCGGATCAGCGACAGGAGGTTATAAAATTTCATGTTCCGCTGGAGCTCCGTCAGGTCTCCCGGTCCCCAGGTGCCGAACATGCACGCACCGCCGGAGAATGCAAAAAATTCCTGCACGGCCTGCGCAAATGGGATTCCGTTCTGCAGATCCTCTTCTGTCAGTCCGACGACCTCGCGCGTCCGGTGATGGAGATGCTGGTAGACCACCGGTTTTACAATCCGGTGAAACGTTCCCAGCACATTCCGCTCACCATCCATCTTCACCGCGCCGATCTCAATAATCTCAAATGGCAGCTTCGGGTTCTCTTTTCCTTTTCCATAGGGACACTGGTTCCATTCCAGGTCAAAAATCACATAGTCCATTGTATTGTCAATCCTTCATTCTGTGTCGTCTGTCCCTATTATAAATGATTTTGATATAATGAGCAACTATCTGGCAATTCCATTCTCTGCCCATTCTGGCAATTTTCTTCCTGTGCATTACATTTCCCATTCATTTCATCCTGTTCTCTTTCAAACTTAACGCTTCTTTTATTGAAATCCCAGGGTAAATCCGATATAATATTTTTAACTCCGGCCTTCGTTTTTACTCAAAAAAATCACCTGAAAAAGCCGGAAATATTACGAATTTAGATGAGCATCCGATATGAAAACAAAATTAACGCAAAAACAGATTCGATTTCAGGCGCTTCTGCTGTTTTTTATTACATTTTTTCTTGTCGAGCTCTGCGCCGGTTTTCTGTATCAGAATCAGTTAAAGGAAGCAAAGCTGAAAGCTGACTATACCGCACAGACGACCATCGGCCGCGTGAAATCGCAGTTAAACCATTATCTTGCCGAATCCAATCTGATGAAACACATGATTGAAGCCGGTTATACCGTCAATGACGAAGAGTTTTCCGTCCTCTCCTCGCTGATGCAGGACGACCAGAATGTCATCAAAGCACATGAGCTTGCAAAGGACGGCATTGTCACACTGATTTATCCGATGCGTGGAAACGAAGCCGCTCTCGGACTCAATACGCTCGAAAATCCTGCCAGACGGCAGGAGGCCACTCTTGCCAAAGAGAGCGGTGAGTACACCATCGCAGGACCATTTGAACTGCAGCAGGGCGGCATCGGCGCACTGCTTTTTGACCCGATCTACACAACCGATGACAGTGGAAACAAGACCTTCTGGGGCTTTTCGCTTCTCGTTCTCGACTGGGAATCCTTTCTGGATGAAATCGAACTGAATACGCTGGAAGAAGCCGGCTATACCTACGAAATCTGGAAAATTTCTCCGGCCACCGGCGAACACGTTTCCATCGCACACTCCGGTAATTCCCGGCGTTCCGATGCCATGGAAGTTCTCTGCACCGTGCCGAACGACACCTGGCATTTTGAAATTGTACCGAAAAACGGCTGGCTCAGTCTGCTGCAGGTTTTTGTTTTCTTTGCACTCGGGCTCATCCTTTCCCTGCTTGCCTCTATTGGTTTTCTGCAGTTCCAGATGCGCCGCTATAAAGACGAGATTCACGCAGCAGAACTGGAAAAAGCCGTACAGGAAGCACAGTCTGCCAACGAAGCAAAAACACGTTTTCTGTTCAACATGAGCCACGACATCCGAACCCCGATGAATGCCATCATCGGTTTCTCGGATCTGCTGGAAAAGCACATCGACGAGAAGGACCGCGCGGTCGACTACATTGCAAAAATCAAGTCCTCCAGCAGTTTTCTGCTCTCCCTGATCAACTACGTGCTTGAGATGGCGCGCATTGAGAGCGGTAAAGCCTCGCTGAAAATCGAGCTCGGCAGCTACAGCGAGCTGATCAATTCCCTGAATGCAGTGTTTGAGCCTTCGTTAAAAAGCAAAAATCTTTCCTATCTCTGTTACAACACGGTGGAACACGATGCCATCCTCTGCGACCGGACAAAAATACGGGAGATTCTGCTGAATATCATCAGCAACTCCATCAAGTATACGCCGGAGGGCGGAAAAATTTCCGTAAAAATCGAAGAGACACCGGCACCAAGGAAGGGCTTTGCCTCCTACCGCATCACCGTGAAGGACAACGGCATCGGCATGAGCAAAGAGTATCTGCCGCATATTTTTGAAGAATTTACAAGAGAACATTCCTCCACCGAAAGCCACATCACCGGAACCGGCCTCGGCCTTCCGATCGTAAAATCCCTCGTGAATCTGATGGGCGGAACGATCGATGTGGAAAGCGAACTCGGTGCCGGAACAATAACTACGATCTGCCTCACGTTTGAACTTCCGACCGAAGAACAGCTTGCGGCTCACCAGCATAAAGACGAGATTCTCGAGCAGTCCCTGCAGACGCTTTCCGAAAAACGCGTGCTGCTTGCCGAGGATAATGACCTGAATGCAGAAATTGTACTCACCGTTCTGGAAGAAAACGGCATTCACGCCGAGCACGTAAAAGACGGCGCCCTCTGCTTAAAAGCAGTCCAGAACGCACCAGAAGATTATTACAATGTTATTCTGATGGATATTCAGATGCCGAACATGAACGGCTATCAGGCCGCAGAAGCGATCCGTGCACTCCCGGGAAAACGCGGGGAAATCCCGATTGTCGCCATGACGGCAAACGCGTTTGAAGAGGACCGCCGAAAAGCACTGGAATCCGGCATGAACGCCCATATCGCGAAACCCGTTGACGTTTCGGTTCTTCTCGAAACACTTTCCAGGTTTTCATGACCTTTACAGATCCCGATGCACCGCGCCTCTTCTATGGAATTTTAACTTCCATCGACGATCAGAAACCCAAAAACAAATAATATGCATGAAAAAAGGAGCGTTCCCGTAAAGAGAACAGCTCCTTTTTTCATGCGCCGCAGCGGACGCTTTTATTTCTCGTTTTTCAGCAGCTCCAGGTTTTTGGAGATCAGCTCGCATCTCTGTTTTACGCAGTCCGGGGATCTGTGCGGATCCTGCGGTGTGTTGAACAGATAGTCCTCGAGTTTGTCGATTGTGGTAGTTGCTACATGCATTCTTGTATCGCAGGATGCATAGTAGATGTAAACCTCTCCGTTCTCACGCGCAATCGCGCCGTTTGTAAATACAACGTTGGAAACGTCTCCGACTCTCTCTTTTCCAAGCGGAACCAGGAATACACCGGACGGCTCTGCAATGACTTTGGACGGATCGTTCAGATCGGTACCGAAGACATACAGAACGTAGCGAAGGCCTGCTGCTGTATTTCTTACACCGTGTGCAATGTTGATCCAGCATTTCTTACCTCGGATCGGCACTGCTCCAGCACCGTTTTTGGACTCGGTCAGGGTATGATAAATACGTTTGCTGATGATCTTCTCCTCGTCGATGACAGCGTGTGTGATATCATCGCAGAGTCCGAAGCCGATTCCTCCGCCGCTTCCGGTCTCAATGAAACCATCCATCGGACGGGTGTAGAAGGCATATTTTCCGTCTACGAACTCCGGATGCAGAACAACGTTTCTCTGCTGCGGAGAACGTAAGGTTTTCAGGTTGTCCAGACGCTCCCAGGTCTTCAGGTCTTTCGTTCTTACGATACCAGCCTCAGCAACAGCCGCGGACAGATCCGGATCGTTTTTGTCCTTGCTCTCAGAGCAGAACACTCCGTAAATCCAGCCGTCCTCGTGCTGGGTCAGACGCATGTCATAAACGTTGGTTTCCTCTGCGCAGGTATCCGGCAGCACAACCGGGTAATCCCAGAAATGGAATCCGTCGATACCAGTATCACTCTCTGCAACAGCAAAGAAAGATTTTCTGTCATTGCCCTCCACGCGGACAACGAGATAATACTTTCCATTCAGATAAATCGCGCCGGAGTTCATCACAGCGTTGATGCCGAGACGCTCCATAAAGTACGGATTCGTCTCCTCATCCAGATCATATCTCCAGTGAACCGGAGCGAACTCTCTTGTCAGCACCGGATACTCATAGCGGTCATAAATACCGTTGTAAAAATCTGCTTTTGTGTTCTTTCTTGCCACAAGGCGGTCTACCTTGGCTTTTTCCACATAATACTGTTTATTCAGCATCTTTTAACCTCCCAATTACTTCCATACACATACGTCCATTGTGATACGGGCATTTCCACGGTTCTACAATCGGCTCATGAATCGGGCTTCCGTCTGCATTCACGCACCAGAACCACTCAGACCCCTCTCGTTTGTCGATCACATATTCCTTGATGTAGCCCCAGATGTCTTTTGCCGCATCGAGATACTTTGTTTCCTCCGGTTTTTTCTGCCATGCATTTAAAAATCCAACGACTGCTTCTGCCTGTACCCACCAGACTCTTGTGGTATCATCCACACCGCGCTCGCACTCATTCATCAGCGAATGATTTTTGTATGCCGTGTTGTAGATATTTTCCGCAATCTCTCCGGTGATCGGCAGCAGTTTTTCCCGGTAAGCCGGATCGCCGAGCACTTCTGTACCCCGGTCGATCAGCCAGGAAGTCTCGATATCATGGCCATAAGAATACAGATCAATCAGCGTATTCCATGTCCGGTCGAAGAATACTTCCTGACGGCCTTTTTCTTTGTTATATACTTTATCCGCGAAGAGATCCATCATAAAGCGGAGACGGTCACCGGTAAACGGATCCTTTGTCACGCGGTACAGCTCGGTATATGCTTCGAAAACATGCAGCAGCGTATTCATGGTCTTCTCTGCCATGACGCCGTTCTCCGAGAGCTTTTCATTGCTCTCCGGCTTGAAATCGCGGGTAAATGCCTCGAGATAACCGTACTCGTCGGTGCAGTGTGTCTCGATGATCTGCTGCAGCGATTTTGCCAGCTCCAGCGCCTCGGTGTCGCCCGTCGCATCAAAATACGTAGACAGCGCATAAATTGCAAATGCCTGATTGTACGTATGCTTTGTCGTATCGAGCGGTTTTCCGTCGTAGGTGACAGACCAGAACACGCCACCGTACTCGCGGTCCACACACGCCTGTTTCATAAAGCGGTACGCATGCTCCGCATCGGCGCGCAGCTTCTCGTCCTTTAAGGTCAGGTACGCATTCGAGAAAAACCAGAGAATTCTGCTGTTTAAGATGCAGCCCTTCTCATACGTTTTCTGCACGTTCAGATCAAAGTCCTGATAGCCGTAAAATCCGCCGTATTCCTCATCTCTTAAGCCCTCCCAGAACGGAACGATCCGTCCAGTAAGCTCCTGCTTTACTTCCTTTGCCAAAGACTGCATCTTTTCTTTCCTTCTTTCTTATCTTCTTCCAATTTCGGTGTCAGACTCGCGTACGACACTGTTTTTCTTGATATAATCTACAATCAGATCTACGGTTGTGAATGCCAGTCCTACATACGTATCGGCTGCGCCGTAGTAGATCGCGATCTTTCCGGTCTCTGCATCGTGAATGGTTGCGCACGGGAAGGTTACGTTCGGAACGAAGCCTCTCTCCTCATACCACTCTTCCGGTGTCAGAAGGAAGTTCTGGCAGCGGTATTTTACGATGGACGGATTCTCTTTGTCGAGGATTGCGCCGCCGATGCTGTATACATAGCCATTGCAGGTGCCGCTTACACCGTGGTAGAACAGCAGCCATCCTTCGTTGGTCTCAATCGGAGCTGCGCCGCCGCCGATCTTTAAGGACTCCCACCACTCCGGGCTCTTGCTCATGACGTGGCGGTGTTTGCCCCAGTACAGCATATCCGGGCTCTCGGACAGGAAGATGTCACCGAACGGTGTGTGGCCGCTGTCGCTTGGACGGGACAGCATCACGAAGTTGCCGTTGATTTTTCTCGGGAAGAGAACGGCATTTCTGTTGAATGGAAGGAATGGATTCTCCACACGTACGAAGGTTTCAAAATCTTTTGTTTTTGCCATTCCGATGGCTGCACCGTAGAAGTCCTGGCACCAGATGATGTAGTAGGTATCTTCTACTTTTACAAGACGCGGGTCATATGCGTAAACCGGCATGAACGGTTTGCCTTCTTCGTCAACGAACTGGATTTTGTTCTCATCGAAATTCCAGTGGATCGCATCTTTGCTTCTTCCAAGGTAGATGTACGGGATTCCGTTTGTCTGCTCACCACGGAATACTCCGATGAACTCGTCGCCGTACGGCATAACGGCGCTGTTGAAGATTCTTGCTACTTCCTTCACCGGATTTCTTCCGATGATCGGATTCTCGCTGTATCTCCATACCGGTGCACCGGAAAACTCAGCCGGGCCTTCCTGCCATGGCATATTTTTGACAGCATCTCCAATAATTTTAACTTCGCTCATTTTTTGAAACCTCCATGAAAAATATTGTTTGTTTATGAGTTGTACTTTGTTTTTTTAAGTTTCTGTTAGTGGACAGAATCTTGTTTTTTAATTCTTTTTTCTCCGAACCGCCGTGTTTTATCACCCTCACGCCCAGTCCTTTAGCTTAATTTTAACATAGATGATTAATTTTTCAACTGGAAATTACTTAAAAAATAAGTTCCGTTAGATACTGTCAATTTTTAAGTGACTTTGTTGTGTAATATGTACAAAAACGGGGCATTTCAAAATGCCCCGTTTCTTAATTTATAATTCAGTTATAAAAATCAAAGCTTTACGCTCTCTTTCGGCACCAGCTGTCCGGAGACAATTTCCATATTTTTGCCGGATGCCGCGCCGCGGATCTGCTTCAGCGCTTTTTCGAGCGCTACTTTTACCATCGCCTTCGTATTGATCTCATACGAAGTGATCTTGAGATCCGGGAAACCCGGATACAGGTAATTATCGAAGCCGACAACGGAAACGTCCTCCGGCACGGAGATGCCGCGTTTTTCCAGCTCGAGCATCAGAAGGCCGGCGGTCAGGTCGCAGTTGCAGACGAACGCTTCCGGCATCTGTTCCGGGAGATGAATTTCGATCTGGCCCCGCTCATCACGGTCCTCCAGAATCCATTCCGCCGGTGTCACATCGCGGTGTTCCAGAACAGCCTTAGAAAAACCGCAGTACCGATCCATGATACTGCTGGAAAAATGAATCGAACCGACAAAAGCCAGCTTGGTAAGGCCATGCTCATACAGGTATTCCGTCATCAGATACATTCCGTGAAAGTTATCTGCGATCACGGCATCTTTTGCCAGCTCATTGTCGTAGAAATCCAGAAATACGATCGGAAGATCCACGTTTTTCTTCAGATAGTGGATGTAATCGCGGCTCGTGTCTCCCATAAGGATCAGTGCATCGACGGTCTGCTCCTTGGCGATGCACGGCACGATCATCTCATCTTCCATCTCCTGTTTCAGGATCTCCACGGTCACCATACAGCTCTTTTCCGTCGCCGCCAGTGCCATCTCCTGATACATTTTCCAGTAAAATGTCGTATACTCTGCCAGATACCGTTCCGGAATCACCACTCCGATGCAGCGCAGGCTTTTTCCCTGTGTATTTCTCGCTCCGCTTCCCGGCTGGCGGTACCCCATTTCCTTTGCAATTTCCAGAATCCGGGCGCGCATCTCATCGCTGACCCCTTTCTGTCCTGTAATCGCGTTATGCACGGTGACGGCGCTGACGCCCGCCACCTTTGCAATATCTGCCAATCTTACTTTTGCCATATCCGTTGCTCCTTAGTCTACTGCAACAAAGTGATACAGTCTGCTGACGAAATCACCCCAGAAATCTTTCATCCGGAAACCGGCATTCATCAGCATCTCGCCGCTGTAAACCTCATCGGTTCCCTCCAGACAATATTTTTTCGCCGGATCAAAGCCGCGCAGGCGAACCTTGCGGGACGGCATATTTACCTGTGCCAGCACCTGTACGTAAGTTACAAGCACTTCGTTTTTATCCTCAGAAGCTACTGCCCAGCAGTCGGATCTGTGGTTTTCACGGTAGGAAAGAATACGATAATACTCTCCATCGCGGATCAGTTCATGATATTTGTGATACATCGCGGTCTGCTCCGGAATCAGTTTTCTCTCCTCCTCCGGCAGCTTTGTGATATCGAGCTCATAGCCAAATGTTCCGGCCAGTGCCACATGGCCTCTCGTTGTAAACGGAGTTACACGGCCAACCGTGTGGTTCGGGCATACGCTGACGTGTGCACCCATTGAGCAGAGCGGGTAAATGAGGGCGGTTCCCTCCTGGATTTCCAGACGCTCGATCGCATCGGTGTCATCGGAGCACCAGATCTGCGGGCTGTAGTAAAGCATTCCAGGATCGAAACGTGCACCGCCGCCGGAGCAGTTCTCCAGAAGCAGATCCGGGAACTCCTGTACCAGACGCTCCTGCATCGCATACATACCGAGCACGTAGCGGTGGAACAGCTCCTGCTGGGAATCTTTGTCCAGGTAGGTGCTTCCCAGGTCGCTTAACTGACGGTTCATATCCCATTTCACGTATTTGATGTTTGCACTGCGCAGGATTTTTGCCACACATTCATACGCATAATCCTGCACCTCCGGGCGGGAGAGATCCAGCACGTACTGGCAGCGGATCTCAGTCGCTTCTCTTCCCGGAATCTGAATCGCCCATTCCGGGTGCTCTCTGTAGAGATCAGAGTCCGGGGAGATCATCTCCGGCTCGAACCAGATACCGAATTCAAGACCGATTTCATTCACTTTGTCAACCAGATTTTTCAGGCCGCCTTTGATCTTCTCTTCGTTGACAACCCAGTCACCGAGGGAAGAATCGTCTTTATTTCGTTTTCCGAACCAGCCGTCATCCATAACAAGCATCTCGATGCCGTCTTTTTTTGCCTCTCTTGCGATATCGAGGAGTTTATCGGTATCAAAATCAAAGTAAGTTGCTTCCCAGTTGTTAATCAGAATCGGGCGTTTTTTGTGGTTGTACGGGCTGCGGATCATATGTCTGCGATAAAATGCATGGTAGGAACGCGTCATTTTGCCAAGTCCCTCGGCAGAGTAGACCATAACAACCTCCGGCGCCTGGAATTCATCGCCGGCTTTTAAATTCCAGCAGAACTCCTCCTGGTTGATACCCATGACCATACGAACGGTATCAAACTGGCATCTTTCCACCTGTCCGATAAAGTTGCCGGAATATACGAAGTGCATTGCGTAAACCTCGCCGCGCTCCTGATCCGTTCCCGGTGTTACCATTGCCACGAACGGATGCTCCTGATGGCTGGACTCGCCTCTTCCGGAGGAAACGAGCTGTTTTCCGTAACGGAGCGCACCCTGCTGGATGTGGCGTTCTCTTCCCCAGGATCCATGAAGAGAAAGCATCTCAAAGTCTTCGTTGTCCATATCGAGGCAGGCACTGTAGATTTTCTCTACCTTCAGCGCTTCACTGCCTTCATTTTTCACGCGGACACTTCGGGTGATAACGTTTTCTTTTGTAAAAACAGAGTAGGAAAGGACAACAACAAGATCAAGAACAGGATCTTTGCAGGTGATTTCCAGAGTTTCTACTTCGTCCTCGGTTCCAAAAGAAGCCGGAAGACCGGTCAGCGGGCGTTTTCCTTTGAAAATTTCATAGGAATCAAAGAAAATCTCACATCCCATACGGCCCTGTGCATTTCTTATATTCAGACAGCTCTCACGGTAATCGCCGACTCCTCCGGTCGGGTATTCCATTGGAAAACGGTCGAGGAACGAAGATTTCTCTCTCTTATTGACGGACGGGGTGAACGGCGGCTCATCCATGCGGAGCGGATACAGATCCGGCTCTCCGTGCAGAAGGGGTCCGTAGTAAACATGTCCGACGTAGCCTTCCGGGCTCAGGCCGATCACATACGTCGTATTCTCTGTATTTAACTGAAAAAGCTTTTTCTCATCATAATATAAAATCGCCATTTTCTTCTCCTTAGTTCAGGTAAGCTTGATCCGCCGGGCCGATTTTTGTAAAAAAAGACCTCACCCGCCGGGCAAGGTCTTTTTGTATTCACACAGCGTTTAAGCAGTTACCATTGCATTTTTTAATTTTTCCAGTTTCTCGGCTGCATCTTCAAGGGATGTGCCTTTTACGCCGAAATAGAATTTGATCTTCGGCTCAGTACCGGATGGGCGCACACAGCACCATGCGTTGTTTTCCAGCTCATAGTAAAGAACGTTGGAGGACGGAAGTCCGGTCGCGCTCTTCTCTCCGCTTACGAGATCCACTCGTACATCTGCTTTGTAATCGCGTACGGCAAGAACCTGGAAACCGCCCAGCTCTTTTGGCGGGTTCTCACGGAAGTTGGTCATCATGGTCTGGATCTCTTTTGCACCGTCGATACCTTTTAAGGTCATCGTTGCAAGACCCTCTTTGTAGTAGCCGTACTCCTCGTACATATCCACCATGGCATCCCACAGTGTTTTGCCCTGCTGTTTGTAGTATGCAGCAACCTCGCAGAGCATCATAACTGCCACGCAGGCATCTTTATCTCTTGCATATGTCCCGGCCAGGCAGCCATAGCTCTCTTCCAGACCAAATACATAATTGTGTGCACCGCTCTGCTCAAAAAATTTGATCTGCTCGCCGATGTATTTGAATCCGGTCAGAACCTCGATCAGTGCCACGTTATAAGCTTTTGCGATTGCTTTTGCCATATCGGTCGTAACAATCGTCTCAACGAGTGCCGGATTCTCCGGCATGGTTCCGTTCTTGGTGCGCTCACGCAGAATATACTCTGCGATCAGCATACCGGACATGTTTCCGGTGAAGCTTACGTACTCGCCGGTCTTGCTGTCTTTTGCATAAACGCCGAGACGATCTGCATCAGGGTCGGTTGCAAGGATGATGTCAGCGTCTACTTCTTTTGCCAGTGTCAGCGCCAGTGTCCATGCTTTCTCGTCTTCCGGGTTCGGGTAAGCCACCGTCGGGAAGTTTCCGTCCGGCATTTTCTGCTCTTTTACAACGTAAACCTGATTAAAGCCAAGCTCGCGCAGAACGCGGCGTACCGGCACATTTCCGGTTCCGTGAAGCGGTGTGTAGACGATCTTCATATCTTTTGCCGCATCTTTGATGATTTCCGGATGAATGCTCTGCTCTTTTAATTTTGCGACGTAACTGTCATCAAAATCGGTTCCGATGACCTGGAACAGGCCTTCTGCTCTTGCATCATCTTCTTCCATCGTTTTAACGGCAGAAAACTCGGTTACTTTTGCTACCTCTGCGAGAATGTTTTTGTCGTGCGGCGGTGTAATCTGTGCGCCGTCCTCCCAGTATACTTTGTATCCGTTGTACTCTCTCGGGTTGTGGCTTGCGGTAATGACGATACCGGAAATACAGCCGAATTCACGGACAGCAAAAGAAAGCTCCGGTGTCGGACGCAGGGACTCGAACAGATACGTTTTGATTCCGTTTGCATTCAGGCAGAGTGCTGCTTCGCGTGCGAATTCCGGAGACATTCTTCTGGAATCGTGTGCGATGGCTACGCCTTTTTCCTGTCCGTTCTGGGAAATGATGTAGTTGGCAAGGCCCTGGGTTGCCTGGCGTACGGTGTAGATGTTCATGCGGTTGGTACCCGCTCCGATGACACCGCGGAGTCCGCCGGTACCGAACTCAAGCTGACGGTAGAAACGGTCTTCGATTTCTGCCTCATTTCCTTCGAGTGCTTTCAGCTCTTCTCTGGATGCCTCATCAAAATATGGATCATTGCACCATTTTTCATATACTTCTCTGTAACTCATGTTTGTTATCCTCCCTGTCTGTTGTACTTTATTTAACTTAAGACAGCAGACTTTTTCTGGATTTAAGCTCGTTTCATCACAGCTTAAAGTTACCATTTGTTTAGTCTGCTGTCAACTTAAAAATTAATTTATTTTTTCTAATTCTCTTGGTTCCTGATAAAGCTCTTTTAGATCACTGAGAACCTGTACTTTTCCTTTGCGGTCTGCGGTGCTCCAGGCTTTTCGTCAGTTCCATGACAGCCTTCATATAGCAGGCATGATCCTCTCTCAACCGGCCATACCTTCCGCAGCGTTCCGCGCAGACGGTACATCATATTTTTCAGTGCTCCGTACGGATTTTCACTCTTCTCATCCGTCCAGAGTGCTTCGGTTAACTGTTCCAGTGTTACGATATGGTTTTTGTTGCAGATCATATAAACCAGCAGCTTTGTGATTATCGGGGAATGAATCGCTTCCTCGTTGAGGCAGCGTGTTTCATCGTACATGCGGAATCTTCCAGGCAGCTGTACGCGAATCATAAAACATCGTCTCCTTCTAAGAACTCAAGCTCTTTTTCGGTCTGAATTGCCGGCAGTGCACTGTATTTCAGATTCTTTGCCCAGCCTTTTTTCTCCTCGGAGAAGCGCTCGCTGATTCTCTTGTAGACGAGTTCGCATCCTCTCTGGCTGCCGCCCTGCAGCAGAATCACATACTGGGACGGGCTGTATTTTGCAAAGAAATCGGAATGACGCAGGCTGCGTTTCATTACCTCAAGCAGCTTTTCGGACATACGGTCAAGGCGCGGACCGCCTTTTGCCGGGTAACCTTTTCCGTCTGTAATGGTGCACAGCATCAGCCACGGCATCTGTCCGTTCAGCTCGGACATACGGTAAACAAGTCGGTAGCAGTCACGGAATCCGGCGAGGGAACAGAAGAATGCTCCGCCCTTTTCTCCCGGGCTCTCCTGAAGATCTGCCTGTACCTCTTCGATCACGCGGTGTCTGCTGCCCATGCGGCTTCCCAGATAGCGGTACTGCTCCACCAGTTTCTCGCTCGGTGTAACGCCAAGCTCTTCAAAGTAATGTTTCGAGGTCTGCTCGTACAGTTTCATGGCCTCTTTGTATCTCTCCAGGCCGATCAGCGCCTGCATCTGGACTGCCTGCCACTCGTCGAACGGATACAGTTCGGAAGCAACAGAAGTCAGTTTCTGCAGCTCATCGAACTCCTCATTTTTCAGAAGATACTCACTTACTTCTTTCAGTGCATCGGAATATACTTTTTTCAGCTGCGCGCGCTCCGCCTGTACCCACTCTTCCTCGCCGAAATCTGCAAGGAACTCTCCGGTGTACAGCTCCAGCGCTTCGATCATCTGATCCATGCGCGCTTTCTCGTCTGTCTCTTTTCCTGCTTCCAGGATCTTATTTTTGATATCAATCGCATCTACCTCGACCGGCATCGGGCTGGTCCAGTGGTAAACGCCTTTCTGTGTATAAATGTACTCAAACTGCGGAAGTCCTGCCTCGACAAGGCTTCTTTTCAGGCGATGTACGCCGACACGCAGGCTGTTTGCCGCGTCCGCCACATCTTCTCTTCCGTATGTGCTCTCCAACAGTCTTCCTCTGGAAATTCCATTGTCCTTGTTATAGAGGAAAATCTGCAGAAGTCTCATCGATTTTGTTGCCATTGTTTTCCGGAAGGAAATCGGCTGGTCGCCGTACTCCAGGAAAAAACTTCCCATCATGTGTACTTTTAAAAGCGGTAACTGTTCTGTTTGGTTTTTCATTTCTTCGTTCATACTAACTCCTGTATTGCCTGTTGTGCTCTAATCTCTGTTGTCGGTTGCGCTGCGCTCCGCAATCGGCTGCGGTAACGGGCCGGCGGTTCCCTGTTCGTTCATTTCAAAAACAATTACGGACGCCGGATTTCTGTTTTCTATTTTACATCATTTTAATCAAAAATCCTACTATAAAATGTATAAAATATTAACTTTAACACCGAAAAATTCCTGCTTTTTCTTCTTTTGTCTTGTTATCTTTTTGTCAATCCCATCTCATCCGTAAATTGCCCGCATGATTTTAGCCATCAGCCGCCCTGCAGGCGCCGAGAGCACCAGTACTACAGCAAGAGATACCATGCCGCACCCGAGCAGTGCGCGGTTCACAAGTCCCCGTGCTGAGCAGAATCCGAGGCAGAATCCCTTCTTCCAGGGCCAGAACAGCTTTTCCGGTTTCCGGTTGAAAAAATCGAGCACCAGATGGGACAGAAATCCCACGGCAAAATAAGCGGACGCATCCGGGTAGATGATGTCCACGCACGCCGTCAGCAATGCCAGCGCCGCAAATGAATGCATGAAGGAGCGGTGCGGCTGCTGTTTCCCATAGGCGCAGATCAGCAAAAATGCTGCCGTTCCGGCGAGGAGACGCAGCACGCTGCTGTCGCTTGTGAGGCGGCGGTAAATTCCAAGATTCAGTTTATACTCCGCAAGAATTGTGAGCACTGCAACTGCAACTGTTGCCGTAATGATCTTATCGGCATCGCGGTGCGCCTGTGAAGTGCCGACATCAATGTCACTGATCAAACCGCCGATCGCGGCAGCCCCGGCACCGGCCACAAGCGCGGGAACCGTCTGCGGCTGTAAAACAGCAAGTGCCGCTGCTGTTCCAATAAAAAAATGTGTTCTTCCAAGCATTTGTCTGTTTTTTCCTTTCGTAAAATTTCCTTTATCATAGCACATTCCCGCCCTTTTATACAACCATTTGTTCGATTCTTTTACAACCGTATGGTCCTATCAGAATCAAAAAAGAACCTCCTGCGACCGTTCATCGCCGCAGGAGGTTCTCCTCTGTTTCTGCCTTTATTCCATACTATTTTCAGGTTATCTTATTTCACGTTTTTCCCTTCATTGTATGAATTTTCATTTGACATTTATTACTCATTTGAGTTATATCCTTATACTTCATATACCAGTTCACCAGCAAGATACGTCCGGCACACCGGAATGTCTTTGATCGCGCTCTCATCCACCTCAAACGGATTCTGACCCAGTACGACGAAGTCTGCCATCATGCCTTCTGCGATCTGGCCTTTCACGTTCTCCTCGAAACTTGCCTCGGCGCTGCGGATTGTGTAACTGTCGAGTGCTTCCTGTACGGTGAATTTCTGATCCGGCAGGTACGGGCCGACGTGGTCGCGCAGCGTTGTTCTTGTGACAGCGCACTGCATGCAGGCGAGGGCATCCGGCAGCTCTACCGGGCAGTCGGTTCCGTTGCTGACGGAGACGCCGTTGTTCATCAGCGTCTTCCAGCTGTAGCTTGTGCTTGCAAGCTCTTTGCCGACGCGCTCCTCTACGATATGGTTATCGTAATCGAGGAAGATGCTCTGTGCATAAACGTGAAGATGCATTTTCGCGATTTTTTCAAGCTGATCGGCTCTTGTGATCTGGCAGTGCACGATGCCGTGGCGGTGATCTTCTCTCGGGTTTTCAGCAAGGGCTTTTTCATAGGCACTTAACACGCGGTCGAGGCACGCATCACCGATCGTGTGAACTGCAGCCTGCATGCCGTGTGCATTGGCGTAGCCGATCATCTCATCCATGGTTTCCTGGGTGAATACCGGGATTCCGCAGGTGGACGGGTCGTCTGCGTATGGGCGACTGAGGAATGCTGTTCTCGCACCGAGTGCGCCGTCGCCGAGCATTTTCAGCGGTCCGATTTTAAAGCGGTCTGTGCCGATGCCGGTCACATTTCCAGCCTCAACGAAACCTTTTAAGGATTCCAGATCGGTAAAGTTGCTCTGCTCGTAAACGCGGACGGTCAGCTCGCCGGAATCCTCGAGTTCTTTGTATGCCTCGTTGACGGTCTGCCACGGAACGGCGCGGTAAACGCAGTAATCATCACTCTGGCTGCTGGTGACGCCGTAGCTGTTCAGGGCTTTGCAGGCGCTGCGGATCATATCTTTGATTTCCTCTTTGCTCGGCACCGGAATACTGTCGTAAACCGGTTCCATTGCATTGTCGAAGAATCTTCCGTCCGGCTCACCGTTTTCCATACCGATCTCTCCGCCCTCCGGCTGCGGGGTATCTGCGGTGACGCCGAGGAGTTCCAGCGCTTTGCTGTTGACTACGAGGCAGTGGCCGCACGCTCTCGTCGCGCAGATCGGAACTTCGGTTGATACGCGGTCAAGATCGTAGCGGTTCGGCATGCGGTCCACGTCCGTGAAGTAATCCTGATTCCAGCCGCGGCCCATCAGCCATGCGCCGTCTTTTCGCGGATGCTCTTTCTGGAAGGTGTCGAGACAGGCGAGCATATCTTCCAGGCTTTCGGTATGTGCGGCAAGCTGCGCTTTCAGCAGGGAGCCTCCATAATTTAAAAGGTGCATATGGCTGTCGTTAAAACCGCTGCAGACGAATTTTCCGCCGAGGTCTACAACTTTGTCGCCGGCTGCTGCAAGGGCATCTGCCTCTGCGCTGCTTCCGGCGAAAACAAATTTGCCGTCTTCTACTGCAAACGCTTCGACAAGCGGCAGTTTTCCGGTGTAGACAGCTCCGTTTTTGTAAATTGTTTTCATATCATTATCCTCCTACTGTCATCTAAATTTGATTCTATTCTTTTCTGCCCATTTGCGCAATATACAAATTCAGACACGCTATTCTCTTGCGTGTCTGGATTCGCTTTTGAATATTTTTTATTTCGTTTTCTCTTCGTAGAACAGGCAGGCGTTCTTGTCTACCGTGCCCTGGCCGAAGTTTCTTGCTTTGTAGTCTTTCAGCAGTTTGAAATACTGGTTCGAGAGAATCAGGATCACTGCTACGTTGACGAAGGTCGGGATCGCAGATGTGATATCAACGACAGTCCAGATAAAGCCCTGGTTGTTGGTCTTTACCAGATAGATCGTCCACAGTACGCCCGGCAGAGCGCGGACTGCATAGAAGACTTTCATGACGATATCTTTCATCTTGCCTTCTTTTTTATACAGATGCTCCAGAATTGCCAGATAGTAGGTGAACCATCCGCCGGAAGTCGTTACAGTGAAAATGACCATGATGACTGCCAGAAGGATGCTTCCAAATTTGCCGAATCCGCTTGCAAATGCACTTAAAGCAAGTGTTCCGCCGTTCGTTCCGTCGGTCCAGTTTCCGCTTAAGATAACGGAAAGTGCGGTGATCGTACAGATAACCATGGTATCAAAGAATACCTCGAAAGATCCCCACAGACCCTGCTCTACCGGATGCGGTGTTTTTGCGGAAGCATGGATCATTGGAGAAGTACCCCATCCAGCCTCATTGGAGTATACGGAACGCGCCATACCCACACGGATAATCTCGCTGACTGCGCAGCCGGCAAAACCGCCGATCGCTGCTGTTCCGGTAAATGCGTTTGTTACGATGGCTGCAAATACGCCAGGAACGCGGTTGATGTTGATGATGATCATGCCAAGTCCCATCAAGATATAAAGAACGCTCATAAATGGAACGAGCTTGCTGAACAGACTTGCGATTTTCTTCGTACCGCCGCTTGTAACGACATAGGTCAGAATGCAGAGCAGAACGCCCATCACGATAACGCCTTCTACTTTGAAGCTTCCAAGATTGATATTCTCAATACCGAACGCACCGGCTACGACCTGAGATGCGGTCAGGTTGGAAGAGGTTACGAAGAAGGTGGAGAAAATACCGATGCCGAAGATGAGCGCCGGGATCAGCCACAGCTTGCCCCAGTGGCGCTCCTCGCCAAGTCCGCACTCCATGTAGTAAGTCGGACCGCCGTAGTACTCACCTTTTTCGTTGGTGTGACGGTAGTAGCAGCCGAGGGTAACCTCAACCTGTTTTAATATCATACCAAGCAGAGACGAAAGCCACATCCACATAATGGCTCCCGGGCCGCCTGCTGCAACTGCAGTTGCAACACCGGCGATATTACCGAATCCTACGGTACCGCCGATAGCGGTCGAAATCGCCTCAAACGAGGAAAGCATACCCTTTCCTTCACTTGCTTCGTCTTCTTTCTGGAACAGTTTTCCGCCGGTTCTCTTCATAATCCAGCCAAAGTGACGGAACTGGAAAAATCCAGAACGAACGGTAAAGTACAGACCGGTCAGAATCATCAGCGCGATCAGCGGCACGCCCCAAAGGACACCGTCCAGCCAGTTAAGAAATGCTATCATGTCAAAATCCTCCCTTTTTTCTTTTCCGGCAACAGTTTTCTTCAGACGTATCCTGTAACACCCGTTTCGTCTTTCGTTCTCCAACCAAACAGATTTCCACCCCTGGAACCTTTTGTCACGGTTCCAATTGCAGTACAATAAAAAGAGCAGCGGTCTTCACCACTGCTCCATTAAATCTACGTTCATGAAGCAATAGCTCCTCCACCAGTACGGTGAGAGTGCACAGCCTGTTCGACTGTACCCCAACGCAGACAGTTTTTCGGGAACTGCCCCGTTTCGGCGAATGCTCCTTTCCCTGCCCGTCCCAGACCCCGTTGTCTCAGGACAGCTACTCTTAGCCTTCGCGCCTCTATTGCCGAATATGTATATTGACAGGTATTATCATATGTTTCTTTTCGCTACTTGTCAATCGTTTTTTCGACATTATTTTACAAAAATTTTATATTTTCGAAATTTGTCCTGATTTATTTGACTTTCTTGTCTCCCTCTGACGGCTTCAGCTGGTTGAACTTCCACAGACGCTCCATATAGCCGGACTGCTCTTTGGCCAGCTCTTCCACATTCGGGTTGTAAATGATTCCTTTTACCATTCATTCTCTGTCTGTCATACTGTCCTCCTGTCTGCTGTAGGATCTAAATAAGTATCCCTTCCAGATGATCCATCTCATGCTGGCAGATCTGGGCTGGCCAGCCGGTGAATTTCTGGCGTTGTTTTTTCCAGTTCCAGTCGTAGTATTCGATTTCGATGTTCTGGTACCGCTTTGTTTTCCGCACGCCTGGCAGGGAAAGGCAGCCTTCTTCTGTTTCGTAGGGGCCGCTTTTGCGGACGATCACCGGGTTGAACATGATGATGTCGCGGAATCCGGCGTTTACGATGATGATGCGTTTTTTCACGCCGATCATATTTGCCGCCATGCCGACGCATGCCTCGCGGTTTGCTGCCAGTGTGTCCTGCAGATCTCTTCCCACCTGCAGATCTTCCTCTGTCGCCGGGACGGATTTCTGTCCGAGGAAGAGAACGTCTCTCATAATTGGTTTTACCATTTGTGTTTCCTTTCTCTTTCGGCCTTAAAGGCCAAAATCGTTTAATTTTCTATTTGAATCCACATATCGCACGATGTGCATCCGATTACGTTTTTTCCGCCTTTCTGCTCCAATCGTTCTACTGTTCCGCTGCAGAACGGACAGATCCAGTCAATCTGTTTTCCGGCTTTGACGGCCTGCATCATGTTGACGAATTTTGTCGTATCTACATTTTTCGAATTGCAATTCTGCGTCCAATCACCGGAGAGTACTTTTCGCAATTCGCCGTTTTCATTCAGAATAACGGTGTCGCCCTCCTCGATGTTCCAGTCATACAGCATCTGATCCTCCTGGCGGATGCGCGATTCTGTTCCGTTTTCATCTTTCAAAACAACAACTGCCATGACAGGCTCGTCGGCACCGCGCTCCTCACAGCCGAAATCAAGGTCTTCCTCAATTCGCATTACCTGATATTTCATAAAAACGCCCTTTCTTCAAATATAATTCATGCTTTTTTGTATTCCACACGGTTTTTGCTGTTACAAAACTTTTTATTCCTGAATCGTAAAAATCACAACCCGCTCCCGGCTATCCCCGCCCGGAAACAGATCCATACAGTCGATCTCATCGAGAAATTCCAGTTCCGGCACCGTCATCAGATACGAGATATAAGCATCCGACGGGTAATAGAAAAACAGCTGGATCTCCCGCGGATTTTCGTAGTACGATTCCAGCAGTCTTGCCATCGCTTTTCTTAAGATTTCAAGCGAAAACGGGTTAAAAAAATACACCCGGTCCACTTCCGCAGGAACGGGAAAATTTTCGGCGCTCTCCAGCACAAACTCCGTCCGCGCACCAGAGGCCGCCGCCTTTTTGTTTTCCATTGCCTTCGCATAAATCCGCTCATCATACTCCACACCGATGGACTGGCACCGGGTCTGCGCCGATAAGAAGAAATCTACGCGGCCCTTTCCGCATCCGTAATCGAGCAGCGTATTTCCCTTTCGGATCATCCCCGTGTTTGCCATCCGCTCCAGCACGCAGTACGGGGTCGGCTCATACGGATACCGGTACAGATCCGACCGGCTGTCGTCCCGCCCCATTGTGTGGATCTGAAGCAGCTTGTCCCAGCGGTTTTCGTTTTTATCCTCTCTCATCGCCCGTCTCCCGATACTGTTCGAATAATTCCAGATACTCCTGTTCCACCGCATCAAACGGCCGCACCGCGTAGTCCAGCGTGATGTGAAGCTTCGGTGCATCCCCCTCCTGCGGCTCCTCCAGCAGATTCGTCAAATCGTACCACAGCAGATCATTGTCGATCTGTTTCATCATCCGCTGCTCCTCCGCCGTCAGATCACTGCCAAGATATTTCTCATAAATCACCGAAAGCAGATGGTCCTCGATCTCGCGGTACCGCGGCATTTCCTGTTTTAATGGCCGCGGCACGTCCGACATGTAACACTCGCTCGCGTCATGCAGAAGGCACGCCAGCACCAGCCGCCGGGAATAGCCGCGCGCGGCCGCCTCTTTCGCACAGCAGATGCAGTGCTCTCCCACTGACCAGAACGTCGTCACATGGCCGTTTCCGCGGCAGATCATCGGCAGCGCATGCGCAAAATCCTCCACACAGAGCAGTTCCGGAGCGGGATGCACAGGGTCAAAATGTTTTCTTGTATACGTTGTTATTGTGCTCATTCTTTTATCTCACTATATGATTTTACTGCCGGCTGTCCCGCGTGCGGCTCGCCGATGATTTTTTCCATCCAGACCATATCGTACCAGCGGTCGAATTTGTAGCCGCAGTTGTGGAAGGTTCCCACGAGTTCGAATCCGAGATGCGCATGGAACTCGGCGCTGTTTTTCGTCAGATATTCATCCTCGACCTGCGGATAGCCGATGCAGGCGTAGAGGTTCAGAATGCCCATTTTTTTCAGGCGGTCCGCCAGCTCTTCATACAGTCTCCGGCCAAGGCCTCCTTTTCTTGCATTGTGATCGAGATAAATGGTCAGCTCGCTCGACCAGTCGTATGCGGCGCGGCCGACAAAGGCATGTGCGTATGCATAACCTTCGATTTTTCCATCCTGCTCGATGACGAGGTATGGATATTTTTTCATGATATCACGCATGCGGTTCTCAAATTCTTCCAGAGACGGCACGTCCCACTCGAAAGAAATGACGGTGTATTCTACATAGTAAGCATAAATCTCCAGAATGCGTGCGGCATCCTCTATTTTTGCATCTCTGACAGTAATTGTACTCATAATAAACTCCTCCTCTGACCGTACTGCTTGCGTTTTCTGAACTTTATCTTATCACTCCGCTGAAAAATGGACAACATGATTTCCAGATTTCCTTTTTTTCTAAATTTTTCTGTGCTCTTTGCTTTCTTTCCTGTATAATAAAAGAAACAAGACGGATCACTATTTTTCTTCTTAATGAAAGAAAGGAACGTGCCTATGAAAATTTTAAATCTCGAAAACGAAAACCGGAAATTCACCAAGTCCATCGAAAATTTCCACGTCATGGAATATCTCCAGGATTCCAGCGTCTCGCCGATGACTGCCATGGAGGAGTATTACATGAGCAAAATGAATGTGCGCCGCCGCCAGGTTGTCATTGAACTGGACAAGGAGCACTCCGCGATTATCCAGTCCGGTGCGATGCAGTGGATGGGCGGCCATGTACAGGCGACCGCCGGAATCAAAGGGATCGGCGACCTGTTCGGAAAGGCCATCAAAGGCGCCATGACAAAGGAATCTGCCGTAAAACCGGAGTACGTCGGCGACGGATATCTCGTGCTGGAACCGACCTACAAATACATCATTCTTGTGGATGTCGAGAAATGGGGCTCCTCCGGAATGACGATTGAGGACGGCATGTTCCTCGCCTGCGACGGCAGAGTCAAAACCAAACTGACCGCCCGCAAGAGCATTTCCTCCGCTGTCCTCGGCGGCGAAGGCTTCTTCAATCTGAGCCTCGTCGGCAGAGGCGCCGTTGCCCTCGAAAGCAACGTACCTGAGGACGAGCTGATCGAAGTCGAACTCGAAAACGACGAACTGAAAATCGATGGAAACCTCGCCGTCTGCTGGTCCTCCAACCTTGATTTCACCGTAGAGCGCTCCACCGGAACCCTCGTCGGATCCGCCGTCAGCGGTGAAGGCCTCGTCAACGTCTACCGCGGAACCGGCCGCGTCCTCATGAGCCCGGTCGCCCCGACAGATTCCCTGCCGACTGCAACCAACACGACCCAGGCGAACCCCGCTGTGAAGAACAACCTTCCGCCGGAAAATTAAATTCGAATCCTCTCCGCCCCTATGCCTAATACGCATAGAAAAAAGTCAAATTAAACCTCGTTTTTGATTGACACTTTCTTCAAAACATGTTAGCGTAAAATACGCATTTATCTTTACATTCTTAAGAAAAACCATACGATAAAATACATGTTCTGGAGAAAATGATGAATAGAATAAACTGGACTGAACTGAAACCGCAGATTCAGCAGGTCGGGCGATTAAGTCTGCCTGCGATTCTTACACAGATTACTACGATTGCGATGCAATACATTGATTCCGCGATGGTCGGCGCGCTTGGGGCGAATGCTTCGGCGGCGATCGGACTGGTTTCGTCGACGACGTGGCTCCTCAGCGGTACGATTTATGCGGTTTCAGCCGGTTTTTCTGTTCAGGTAGCGCATCAGATCGGGGGAAATCATGACAAGAAGGCAAGGGATGTTGTGCGGCATGGCATCGCGTCCGCGCTTGTTGTGTCGGCTGTTTTGTGCCTGATCGGGCTTCTGATCAGTCATCCGCTGCCGGGGTGGCTCGGCGGTGCGCAGGAGATCCGGCGGAATGCCACGCTCTATTTTATGATGTTTGCCATCATGCTTCCGTTTTCCCAGCTCAACTCGCTGATGTCGTCCTTCCTGCAGTGCAGCGGTGATATGGTGACGCCCAGTATTTTAAATGCCGTCATGTGCGTGCTCGATATCATTTTCAATGCTCTTTTGATTCCGGTTTTCGGTGTCATGGGTGCCGGTATGGGAACGATGCTGGCCTGCGCCGTCATCAGCCTCACGGGTGCCTGGTTCTGTTGTGTCCGCAATCCGCGGCTGCGTCTCCGCCGGAAGGAAAAAACGGTTTTTGATACGAAAATTCTGAAAACTGCATTCAAAATCGGTGTGCCGGTTGCCGTACAGGAAATCGCGATGAACAGCGCCATGGTTGCTGCCACCATGCTGATTGCCCCGCTCGGCTCCATTGCGATTGCGGCCAATTCGTTCGCCGTCACCGCCGAAGGCCTCTGCTACATGCCAGGCTACGGCATCGGTTCCGCCGCGACAACGCTCGTCGGCAGAAGCTACGGCGCCGGAAATTACAAGCTGGCGAAACGCTACGGAAATATCTGCATTGCCATGGGCGCAGTCCTGATGGCCATCACTGGAGGTCTGATGATGATCTTCTGTCCGTTCGTCTTTAGCATTCTGACTCCTGACCCGCAGGTGCGCTCGTTTGCCGCCGAGGTACTCCGCATCGAACTGCTCGCCGAGCCGTTTTTCGGCGCTTCCATCGTTGCCGCCGGAGCCCTCCGCGGAACAGGCGATACGTTTGTGCCAAGCCTTCTGAACCTTGGCAGCATCTGGGTCATCCGCCTCGGTCTCGCGGTGCTTCTCATCACCCCGCTCGGCCTGCGCGGCATGTGGATCGCCATGGCTATCGAGCTCTGCATCCGCGGATTGCTGCTGCTCTACCGCCAGCATACATCGAAATATTATAAACTGCCCGCAGCCTGACTTGGCGGCAGCGTATAGAAAAAGCGCTTATTTGAGATTTCATTCCCGCCTCAAATAAGCGCTTTCTATTTTACCTTATCCCTTGTTTCAATTCACAGTCGGTATTTTCACGGAGTCTGACATGTCGAAAATAGTTCGACTGTGACTTGCCTCATGTCTGTGGAGGATACCGATTTCTCTCCGCCCGCCACTGCCGTTATGTTTCTTTTAACAATTCATCCCACCACTTTAGAAGCGGGGGACTTCTTGTCTACTGGTATTAAAACTGAATCACTTCCGGCTCATCCGTAAAGGAGCTGATCATTGCCGTTGCGTTCTGGAAATTTTAAACGTCTCAACCTCCACAACCCGCTCTTTCCCTCTCGTTCCCCAGATCATCAGATGGACCTTATATTCCACCGAATCCCGTGCATAAAAGAATGGCTCCTCGCGCAGCAATGATGCGCGTTTTCCTTCGGCTTCCAGTATCTTTTTCCGTTTCATTGCCTGCTCCTGGATTTTTCGGATCTGGGTTCCTTCTTCGCCGGTGAAGCGTCGTTTCGGATAATTCTGTGCTTCGCGGGCCAGTTTTTTTTCCAGTAAATCCACGACTTTCGCGTGGCGGCTCGTATGCAGCAGTTTTGCGATCTGTTTTGCGAGGAGTTTTCCCTGCCATTTTTCATAAAGTGCAAGATACCACAGCAGCACTTTATCGCCTGCCTCCGATGCCAGTTTTTTCATCTCCGTAATTGCCTCTTCCGTCGCTTCCCACCACGGGCATGACGGTACGAGATACTGATCCGGCACGGCCGGGTAGCAGCAGAAATTGAGCGGCGGGAAATTGGCCAGCGATGCCAGACGCATTTCTTCCTCGGTGCAGAACGCCTCGCCGAGGTATTCCAGCTTGTCCCGCAGGATCGCAATACGGAACTCAATCTGCCGCAGATACTCGTATCCGTCCACCCAGAAATGACCCGTTTTTCCGTAATCAAACAGATGCACTTCCAGTGAAAGGCGGCTGAAAAACAGCGTGCACACCGTCTCTCCCTGCCGCACGATCAGAACGTACTGCTCCCCGTCTTTTTCCAGTGCAGCATCTATTTCTCCCTCGTATTCCTTCTGATACGTTCCCGTCAGCTCCGCGTCATGAAAAACGAGAAAGCTCTCTGCCGCATCGTTCATCAGATAGACAAGCCAGATCTCCTTTTCTCCTCCACCGTACCGCTCACCCGGAAGCAGCAGCTCGAACTGCCCCTGCGAAAGAAGCACATCCAGCCTTTCCAGTTCCTCGGTCCATGTGATATTTTCTGCAATTTCCATTCCGTGATTCTCCCCTGTTTTCTTTTACTTCCTATGATACACCATAAAAAGGCTCCACTGCAATCCAAAGCAGTAGAGCCCCTTCTCCAAATTTTTCTGTTATTAATCCGTCCCGTTATCCGGCGCATGCCGTCCGCACTTTCTCGTCCAGCGTCGTCTGAATCTCTTTTAAATTCACCGGTTTCGGAATATGCCCGCGTCCGCGCACCGCTTGCGGTCCGTTGCAAAGGTATTTGCTGTCATCGCAAAAATCGGAACATCATTGTCCTCACGCACACTGTTTCGAATTTTTTTCGTCGCCTCGATGCCATCCATCACCGAAATGTTCCATATTTACGCAGCTGGCTGCCATTTTACAGGCCCTGTAGCTTTGCGTCACAGCCTTTCGACTGCTTTGCCGAGATTCTTTTTTTATTTTAATTCATTGCTGTAAGACTCTCTTCTCCTTTCCCATCGGAATATGATATAATGACCTCTGGATTTTGGCAGATTACTGTTTTTAACATTGGAGGTGTACGATGAAATACAGACTCATAACAGAAAACGATTTAGAATATGTTGTCGAAAAAAATAATGAATACTACAACAATGTCGAAGGCTGCTGGACCTATGAAAAAGCCTATAAGAGAATTTATCAGGTACTCACAATGGAAAATTCCTGAAGTAAACTGCGGAATCGCAAGTATGTGTTTCGTCTTGAAAAAGCAGCAAAAATATAGTATAATATTTTTGTTTCTGACCTGGCTGAAACATTTATAATTCTTGTTTCTGTAGCTCAGCAGGATAGAGCGTCCCCCTCCTAAGAGAAAGCCGAGGCATTCCCCAAAGGGAAAAAATGAAAAACAACTTTCAGTTCGAATCTATTCTGAAAAATGCCAAAGGTGACAACAAAGCATTCCCCAATTTGGGGAACGTTCTAATGTTACCAAAGTAAAAAAATCTGTAGATTGACAACTCGAAAAAGAGTTGATAATCTTATATATGGCCGAAGGGAAAAATCCCAGAAACCCAGTAAAATCAAGGGTTTGCGGCATGTGTCGTCATAGCTCAGCTGGATAGAGCACTCGCCTCCTAAGAATATGTTATAACGACCGCCTTTCGGGCAAAGGCGATTGACATTGAGTAAGTTTAAGACTAAAATTGAATAGATTTTAAAGATGTTTCCGTAGCTCAGCTGGATAGAGCGACCGCCTCCTAAGCGGCAGATTGTTCGATTCCTTCGAGCAATGAAAATTGCATAAATCTTAAAAATGTCTCAGTAGCTCAGCTGGATAGAGCACACGCCTCCTAAGAGAAAGCCGAGGCATTCCCCAAAGGGAAAAAATGAAAAACAACTTTCAGTTCGAATCTATTCTGAAAAATGCCAAAGGTGACAACAAAGCATTCACCAAATTGGGGAACGTTCTAATGTTACCAACTCAAAAAAATCTGTAGATTGACAACTCAAAAAAGAGTTGATAATCTTATATATGGCCGAAGGGAAAAATCCCAGAAACCCAGTAAAATCAAGGGTTTGCGGCATGTGTCGTCATAGCTCAGCTGGATAGAGCACTCGCCTCCTAAGCGAGGGGTCGGAGGTTCAAATCCTCTTGGCGACGGGCTTCAAAGCGTTCGAAAATGTTAGCTGGATTAGCTGACAACGAACGCTTTTGTTATTTTCAAATCACGTTCGTGACACGAAATTCCATTCAAAATGATCAATTTCCAGCTAACGCAATCTGATTTTTGTTAGCTGACAGCTAATCAAAATTACCGGTTTGCAAACATGGGTTTTAGGAAGTTCAGCTAACATTTGGGTTCCGCTCTGTTGTCACCCCTTATTCGGGGATGTAAATCAGAGAAAAGGCGGGAAAAGAAACAATCTCTCCCAAACCTGCAAACATGAATTAGCTGAAACAGTATTCAATTCTATTAGCTACAGCTAATGGTCAAACAGCAATGTCTGTTTGGAACTTTACTATCTATAAAAGTTCCAGGCAGGCATTTTTTATTTCCTGAATCCTGGAGGAAAGGAGTCAAGATGACTGAACCAAACAGACAATCAGAAGAAAACGAAGAAAGAATCATAGAAATTGAGATTGAGCGTCTTCGACCGTTCAAAGAGCATCCGTTTCAGGTGAAGGATGATAAGGAAATGTTTCTTCTGCAGGAAAGCATTGAAAAGTATGGAATATTAAATCCGCTGATCGTCAGACCGGTACCGGATGGATACTATGAGATCATATCCGGCCACAGAAGAAAACATGCTGCGGAGAAACTGGGATACCGTAAAGTACCGGTAATCATCCGGGTATTAAGTGAAGATGATTCCATCTTGAGCATGGTAGATTCCAATCTTCACAGAGAACGGATCAGCTACAGTGAAAAAGCTTTTGCTTACAAACTGAAGAATGACGTATTAAAAAGAAAAAGTGGTCGAAAAAAGAGCCAAGTTGACCACAAAACACCAAGAAAGCGGGCAATAGAAATCATCAGTGAAGATTGTGGTGATAGCCCAAAACAAGTGCAGCGTTATATCTCACTGACAAAACTGATACCGGAAATGTTGCAGAAACTGGATGATGAGATCATTTCTTTTTGTCCGGCTGTAGAGATAGCTGCATTAAGTGAAAAAGAACAAAGAGAACTGCTTGTAGCAATGGAGTATGCACAGGCAATCCCATCACTCTCACAGGCCCAGAGGATCCGGCAACTGAGTAAAGAAAAACAGTTGTCACTGGAAAAGATGGAAGAGATCATGTGTGAAGTGAAAAAGGGTGAGATCACAAGAGTGGCATTCACAAACGAGCAGTTGCACAAGTATTTTCCAAATTCTTATACACCGGCAATGATGAAACGGGAAATACTGGCACTGTTGAAATTATGGAAAAAAGAATCATGGGATAGTTAAAGGAGGAAGAAATCATGTGTAAAGTTATATCCGTAGTAAACCAGAAAGGTGGCGTCGGAAAGACCACCACAACCGTAAATGTAGGCATTGGACTGGCAAGAGAAGGTAAGAAAGTGTTGCTGATCGACGCGGATCCACAGGGAAGTTTAACCGCAAGTCTTGGATATGAGGAACCGGATGATCTTCGCATCACACTGGCAACGATTATGATGGATGTCATTAACGAAGAAGAAATCTCTCTGGAAGATGGTATCTTACATCACCAGGAAAATGTAGATCTACTTCCGGCAAATATTGAGCTTTCTGCCCTGGAAGTAACGATGGGAAATGTTATGAGCAGAGAAATGATCATGAAGGAATATATCGATGCGATAAGAGGCCGATACGATTATATCCTGATCGACTGTATGCCAAGTCTTGGTATGATGACAATCAATGCACTGGTCTCTTCCGATTCCGTGCTGATACCTGTACAGGCCGCATATCTGCCGGTGAAAGGACTTCAGCAGCTGATCAAGACCATTCTTACAGTAAAGAAAAGGCTGAACCGGAAACTGGCGATTGAGGGCATTCTGTTGACTATGGTTGATTTCAGAACCAATTACGCAAGGGACATTGCATCGAGAGTACATACAACATACGGAAGCCAGATAGAAGTATTTGAAAATGTGATTCCGATGTCTGTAAAAGCAGCTGAGACCAGTGCAGAGGGAAAAAGCATCTACATGCACTGCCCGAAAGGAAAAGTTGCCGAAGCATATAAGAACTTAACACAGGAGGTTTTGAAAAATGAAAAATAGAAGTGGCGAAAAGATTAAACTGGCAAGCATTGATGAACTGCTTGGTGTGGTAAATGAAGAATCTGCAATGGAGATAGAGATCAGTAAGATCCATCCGTTTAAAAATCATCCGTTCAAGGTGCTGGATGATGAAAAGATGCAGGATCTGGTTGAAAGTGTAAGGATCAATGGAGTACTGACACCGGTACTGCTTCGAATGGATGATAATGAAGAATATGAAATGGTATCCGGTCACAGAAGAATGCATGCAGCACAGCTTGCAGGACTTACAACTATTCCGGCAATCGTAAGAGAATTATCGGATGATGATGCCATTGTGGCTATGGTGGATGCTAACATTCAGCGAGAGGAATTGTTGCCGAGTGAGAAAGCATTTGCTTATAAGATGAAACTAGAGGCAATGAAAAGACAGGGAGTTAGAACAGATTTAACTTTGTCTCAAAATGAGACGAAGTTGAGATCTGATGAAGTCTTGAGCAAGCAAGTTGGGGAAAGTAGAGCTCAGGTTCAAAGATTTGTACGATTAACAGAACTTATTCCGGAACTTCTTGATCTGGTAGATAACAAGAAGCTTCAGTTTACGGTTGCTGTCAATATCTCCTACATCGATAAGGAAGTACAGGGATGGATCTACGAATATATCAGCGACACCGGATTCATCAAACCAAAACAGATTGCAGCACTCAGAAATCAGCTGAATGATGGACCAATCAATCAGATTCAGATGTTATCGATTTTCAATAACTGTGTGATGGCAAAGAAAGTATCCCGGTCTCTTACTTTCTCAGAAAAGAAACTGACAAAGTATTTTCCGGATGATTATACAGCCAAAGATATGGAGCAGGTGATTGAATCATTATTAGAAAAGTGGATGCAGGAACAGTCCTGTTAAGGAGAGAAAAAGCTAAGAAAACAATGTCAAAGAAGTTTAAAAAGAGGACTTCTTAGCAGAAAATGAAAGGAGGAAATTATGGAGAAAAAAATGACATTTAATTATTTTTACGGTACCGAAGCTGATCAGTTCAGCTTCTACCGCATACCAAAAGCATTATTTACAGACAGCTACTTTAAAGATTTATCAAGCGATGCCAAAATTTTATATGGACTGATGTTGGATCGAATGTCTCTTTCCATCAAGAATCAGTGGTTTGACGACAAAAACAGAGCATATATCTACTTTTCCATCGAAGATATCATGGAATTACTGAACTGTGGCAGAAATAAAGCCATCAAATCCATGAGAGAACTGGATGACGAAACAGGAATTGGTCTGATTGAGAAACGTAGACAGGGATTTGGAAAGGTGAATGTTATCTACGTAAAAACCTTTATGCCTGAGAAAACAGATGAGAAAAAATTTGGAGAGGAATTAGAGAAGTTTAAAAAACAAACTTCTGTGGAAAATGAAGAGACTGCAGAAGTTTACAATTTAAACTTCATGAAGTCCCAAAATCAAACTTCTAGAAGTCCCGAAAACAAACTTCAAGAAGTTTACATTTCAAACCCTAATAATACTAATCTTAGTGATACTGAAATGAATGATAATAAATCTAATCATATCATATCTGTGGATGAGAAAAGATGTGATAGCGATAATCGCTCTGAGGATTATCAGGCTTATGAAAACCTTGTCAAGGAGACCATTGATTATGAATCACTGGAAGTAACCCATCATGACGATATGCGACAGGTAGATGAAATCGTGAACCTGATCGTAGAAACTGTGATGTGTAAAAATGACAAGATCTTGATTGCCAGCAACTGGTATCCGGCATCACTGGTGAAGAAAAAATTTCTGATGCTGACCTATTCACATATCGAGTATGTCTTACACTGTATGCGTGGTAACACCACCAAAGTGAAGAACATCAAGAAATATTTATTAGCAGCCCTGTTTAATGCACCGTCTACGATGAACGGGTATTATCAGGCAGAGGTGAACCATGATATGCCAGGACTGGTAAGATAGGAGGTGCACATGTTTATTTTAAAACTTGCTGGGAAAATATTATTACTGCCGGTATGGCTGATCCTTTTTGTGATCGGACTGGCAGTAAAGATGACAGTACAGACTTATGCGGTTGTCAGAGGGATCCTTGGGTTTATATTCACTTTGTTGATTATAGCGACTGCATACTGTTACCATGACTGGGTACAGGTTGCATTTCTGTTTTCGCTGAGTGTAATTCTGTATCTGATCCTTTTTGCAGGAGTCTTCGTAGATACTGTATTGGACATGACAAGAGAATCTATTATTGATTTTATTTTATCTTGAGGAGGATATGAAAATGAGCGAAAAGAATGATTTTATTCAGTTACCACCGATCAAAAAAGACACACCTTCCGAAGTGGTCTCAATGATCTGGCAATATTTGAAATTACCCGAGGAATCCAGAAAGAGGGTGAAAGCAGAGCTGATTAATGTACATGAGAACTGTGGGAAAGAAGATTTTCAGATTCCTAATCTCTATGACATCGTTCCAAAAGAGGAAATCGCAGAATTTGAGGACATCATGCGTAAGATCATAACAGGAATTATTTCTGAGGCCAGTGGTATAGCCACCTGGGTGTATGTGCAGAAATATGTAAAACACAAGACCTTGGATGAGATGCTAGAAGAATGGGCAGGAGCAAGTCAGTTCATCCTTGCTATGGACACTTGGTTTGAAAGATTGATGGCGGATCAATAGAAGCTGTGATAGAATAAAGAAAACGATTTGATGTTCAATTCCACTTATGCTACCGTAATTGAGATGGTAGCTGATATACAAAATAATCAAGAAAATAATATAAAACTTGACACAAGTATCACAAATATAGAAGTAGGAAATTATATAAAAGCATTAGGTTTAAATGGAAATATTATTTATGAAAATAATAATAAAGTTTTTATGCAGAATGTTATGATAAATAAAGTAGAATTAAATATAAGAGTACATGTTTATAATAAAACAAATGCTGATATAACAATTGAACAATTAGTTGCTGGTCTTGACGAAAAGAATAGTAATGAAGTTAAAGTTTTAGATGAGTATACAAAGTGGTTTAAATCGCCGGATGATGTTGGAATGGCTGGAAAATCAAAAGTAGAGGAGTATTTGGGAGATTTAAGGAGTATTATGCAAAACTATGCGAATGAACACCCTGAAATAAAGCTTACAAATCTGGAATCACTTTCGGAAGAACAGTTAAGGGAATTGATAAAGAAAAAAGAAAATTCGTGGTATGTTATTAAGGATTCGATAATGGAGGATTGATTATGAAAAAAATAGTGAAAGTTGGTGTGTTAATATGTTGCTTTATAGCAATAGGCTCTATTTTATATCTGCGATATCTGCAATTTCAAAAGAAGGAAGCGGAAGAAAGAGAATGGGAGATTTGTATAGCTTATAGAAGACAAAATGATGCATTAATTCGCAAGGATGGTCCGCTTCATTTATATGAATATAGTTCATATGAACATATTGATGAAAAGGAGTTGTTTGTTGCGTTACATGTTTATAATATGTCTGACCGTTGTAAAGAAAAGGTCACATTAGAGGATGTAAAAAAGTATTTATCAAGTGAGTTTGATGAGGAAGGGAATTTATATGTCCTAAATAAAAATAATAAAGTGCATGATTACATTGAATGGTATCGTAAAAGAGTTATTACAGATACTGGTATGGACTTTGAAGGCGAACATCAGATAGAACGGTATTGGACACGCCTATCAGAGATTGTGCTCAATTATGTTAGGGAGGGGAATGACTTTCCAAATCAGGATGTCAAGTCATTTTCGTACGAAAAGCTAAAAGAAATAATGAAAAAAGCAGACGATCCATCATATCAAATCAATGATGATATTATGAAAAAACCAATTAATGAGGCAGAATAAAGAAGAAAGTAGGATCATGAAATAGATATGAAAAATTGAATATCTATGGAATTGTATCATCTGTACTTTTGGCAGTTTTATTTAGTGTTGCTATATTTGAAGAAGCTGTAGATGGTTCAATGGAGATGCTAAATTAAGTCCTTTTTTATAGGACTTTCTAAAAAGATATTCAGAAATAACAGCGGTTATTGCTCAAAGTAGAATGTTAGATTATATGAATCAGGAACAAGAAAATCTAAAGAATCATTGTACGATTTCTGCTATTATCTCCTATATTTGTAGAATGAAAGATCTGGGAACAATGATGCATGGAAAATATGTTACTATTTCTTGGGAGGAAGAATGCAAAAAGTATATTGTTAAGTTAACACATACAGATTTTATTAATTATTACAACCCGTTAGGTGTTGTAATTGAAAGTAACCAGAATGCTAAAAGAAATCAAAGATTTGAAATACTATCGTGGAGAAATTCTTATTTTATAGAACACAATTTAGGTAAAAAAACTATTTTAGAGATAGCTGGAGAAAAGAAAACTGATGCAGAAGTACTACAAGAAAAAGTGGCTTCATCTTTACTACTATCTGGGATTGAGAAGGCAATAAATTCGACTTATGCTACTATAATTAAGGTGATAGCAGATATACAGAATAATCAAGAAAATAATATAAAACTTGACACAAGTGTCACAAATATAGAAGTAGGAAATTATATAAAAACATTAGGTTTAAATGGAAATATTATTTATGAAAATAATAATAAAGTTTTTATGCTGAATGTTATGGTAAATAAAGTAGTATTAAATATAAGAGTGCATGTTTATAAATTTAGTAAAGGAGATGGTGACGATGTCAAAAGGAATAAAAGTAAATAATGGGCATGTAAACGAAGTTGCAACTCAAATTGAAACGGCTAAAAGTTATTTTCGTCATGTTCCGTTAGTTCCACAGGATTCTAAGACAACAATTTCAGCGAACAGTAAAAGTAAAGAGGCATACGGATATGCACAGCAAGGAATTGAATTATTAGGGCAGACCTTAGATGGTGATGTTCACAATATAAGAAGTCTGAATCTTAGTTTTTCGCAGTTTGATGAGATGATGGGGAAACTTGCACAACATGGAACTAGATATCCAGTGATTAAAGCCGCCGATGACTAGGGAGGAAAGTTTATGAAAGAAAGTGATTATTTAAACCCGAATGATATAAAAAGCCAATGTGATCAGGCAATCCATAAGCTCGAAAATGATAATGAGACTCTGGATATTGTTTCTAAGAGTGTAACTGCATTTTCTACAGATAATGAAATTAAAAGCGTTTCTTTTGAGAATTTAAAGCAACAGTTGGCCGATTATATAACTGTAATTGATGCAATAAAGTCGGCGAATGCGTATGATATTGCAGAATTTTCAACACTAAAAGATTTGGTAGGAGATGAAGTTCTTGATGGGGCGAATATTCAAAGCCAAATGAAAAAAGCACTTGATAACAAGGAGTTTTATTTGGAAAAAGCAGATGAGTATGAAATGAAAAAAGAGACTTCTAATTCTATCATAGATTTATATTATAGTTGGAAGGTAAATGACTATAAACGATTGGCTGAATCTAGTCAGAAGTTGTATGATGAATGGAAAAGCAAATCAGATAAATATGATGAAATTGAAGGTAGTACAAGTATATTGTTTTCAACGACAAGTAGTCTGCGTGAAGCTATCACAACTGCACTTAATAGTATGAGCGGACGATTTCAAAGTGGAACATACATACCCAGAACAGGTTTCGATTGGAAAAAAATTATGGAGGTGGAATGCTTAAAGCTGGAATCGTGGTTGAAAGCTAAAGAGGAATTAAAATTAAGCGAATCAGAAACTGAGTATTTGAAACAAAAAGGAATTGTTTTAACGACAATGGATATTGCGTGTATAAAACGTACAGAAGGAACAGAATTAGTATTTCTTTCAAAAGATAAAAAAGCGTTGTTTTATAAAGGAGAGATATATACTATTTATGTTCCAGATAATGAAATATCTTTTCAACCTATTTGGAAGTTGGATGGGAAAAAAGAAATCTCAGCAATGGAGTTTGATGCATTAGAGGGAATTTTAGGATTTAGTTTGGAAGAAATACCTAAAGAAGATATATATACAACATCTGGACATAAGGTATTATCAGGAGAATTATCTTCAACAGATCCAAATGTAAAGGCAGCAGCAGGTTTGAGTGCGTTATTAGGGTTAACGCAATTTACACTTTCTTCATTATCCAAAAGCGAAGTGACAGTTATTTTCCAGTCTTCAGAAGGTGGAAATAGAGGCACTATTTGTGTTGGAAATTCAGAAGATAGAGCAACTTTTCAGAACTGGAATTATAATATTCCAATGGATACATATAGAGACTCAGAACCTGGCATTGGAAAAATATGGGCATCAGATTATGCAGCAGGAATATATAAAATAGCTTCGGGAAAAGATGTTCCAAATCCAGACGGAACTTATACGATAACGGGCACTTTGGATGAAAGACATAAAGATACAAATATTTCGGGTTATTTATCATATTCAACGGATGGAAAATTAATGTATACACCGTTAACCTATTCTGGTGATAAAGCATATATTGAATCTGTTGATGGGTTTATGGAGTTTGGCCGAACACAAATTTTAGATTTTAGTGATAAATTATCTACACCATCTTTTGCGGACGAGGATAGTCAGAAATTATTAGAAGAATTATTGAAAGGGGAAAATGAATGATGGAGAAGAATAAAGATATTTTGATTGTAATAATTGCAACGCTTATTTTCGGAGGTGCTTCTAAGATATTAGTTGGAGTTCCATATATGGCATGGGGATATTTTGATCAATTGTTTATAGCAGCATTTATTTTGTGGACATTTTATAGTGCTGCGCTGTATGTAGCTATTAAAATAGAAAACAGAAAAAATGAAAATTATTTAAAAATTGGATTTGTTGGAGTAATGTTTGGTTTAGCGGTAGCATGTTTAAAAATGGGTGTAGATGCTATTATAGAACAATTTGCAAAGTCTGCAAGTAATTTGATTATTACAGCCTTTATGATGGAAATGGGAATCCTTATTTTAGGGAGTATCATTATCTTTGCTTTATATATTTATGTAGCGAAGAAAGAAATTTTATGGAATAAATCTATGAAAAATTATACTTTGGGATTAGGCGGAATTATAGGTATATATTTTGCTGTAATTGTCTATTATTTATGGCAACTCAAACATTGGATGGAAAAATTTTCTGGTTTGGATGTGGTAAAAGAAATTGGGAAAGAGCAGGGTATATTAAATTTGTCAACAAAGTATGCTAGGGAATCGACTATGATGGGGATGGTTGTGTATGTGGCTTTTTTTATAGTTTTATGGATTGCTTTAAAAAAGAATACAGAAAATAAGGAAGCTTAATAAATTGTTGCAACAAAAATAAAGGAGGTATTATGTGAATGAGGTTAATTGCATGTCTGAGGAAGAACTTCGGGCACATTTGAAGAAGATGGAGAAAAATAAAGAGGAATTAAAGTTTCAAGAACAGAGGATTTGGAAAGAAGAAGAGGAGGAAGATGAACAGATTTACGCTGCACTGGTAGGACTAGAACATATGCGGGAATATGCGGGAGAAAATGAGAAGATAATACTCTTGATTGATGAGCAAAAGAGCATTTTAGATAACATAAGATTGAGAAAATCGTTAAGGAAAGAATCGAAGGTGGTGCAAACGAAAAATCTCAAGGCTGCTTTTTCGTTTACACCAACTCCGATTGTTTCCTTAACAGTTTGTATATATCTTTTAAAAGGTATATGATTAAGAAAAACGGCAGGAGGTATCTGAATGAAAGCACATAAATATTGGTCTATCGGTGCACTGATTACAATGCTTGGAACTTTTTATACAGGTTATAGGGGATCAAAAGAAGGCCATAAGTACTTTGCAGCAAGTTCTTTGCTTTGCATGATTATGGCTATTTATACAGGACACAAGATGATTTCTGGTAAAAGTAGGAAAAAAAAGAAGTTTCAGTAGAGAGTGTTGAAGATTAAAAAACAAAATATTTTAATAAATAACGCCGGTGCGGGATTTTTGATATCCAGTACTGGCGTTATTTATTCTACAGGGGCTTGGGGGTGTAGCCACCAAATATATTATTAATTTTGTTCTTCGGTAAGTTTGTTAAGGATCCACTCCCTATTGATAACAATATCCTCATCATCGCGGAGATCTTTGAAATCAGTGCAGTGTGAAGAAGCAAATTCATACATATTGTCAATGTCAACTGCACCAGTGATCTCACCCTTATTAATGATTACAAGAATATTTGTTCCGTCGTCGTCGACAGCAAAGCGCAGTTCATCAAATTCTTTATCAGGATTATTCTCGTGAAGAGAATCTGTCACAAGTAATTTAACAAGTTCCATTATCCTGTCATCTTTACCTGCATCAAAAATCTGTATCTTTTCAACGAGCTGATTTGGTGACGTTACGATTCGGGATAAATATTTTTCAGTACGAAAATCAAACAAAGCATTTTCACCATAAAACATTTCATATGTCTTTTCTACTTCTGATTCAGAAACCAGATAAATCATGATAAGATCTTCCATCTGGTGATAGAGTGTAGGATAGTTTAAACGAAAGGTCTCTCCACAGCTCGGGCAAGTATAAAGGAAAATAGATTTATTAAGTACCTTCTCTTTCATTTCAGGATCCAGTGCAGTATTAATACTGTCCCAGAGCTCAAAATCCCCCTCATGATGGCAGGAAGGACAAGTTACTTTTTCAATATGATGTCTTGACATAAATGTTCCTCCTTTCAGTGAGATAAATCTATAGTTTTCTTATTGTAGAATGCGCTTATCCTTTATTATTTTGCCAGGAAATTACTCTGAATCTCCATCGGCATATGATAAGCCTGGCCTCGTTTTGTCAGGCTGTATAGTTTAAAGCTCATGAGTTCCGGAGTTGCATTCAGAGAACTGCAGAGTCCGAAGTAATCCAGGTCTTCGTTCTGAACCATATCTTCGATCTCCTCATCATCAATCAGAAGATCGGCAGCAAACAGATTGGCCTGGTATTCTGTATTATCCGTCATATTGTAGAGTGTATCATCTTGCATCGGAGCCATTTTCAGCTGGGAACGATGCAGGATGATATGCCCTAATTCATGGGCGGCAACGATCATCTTTTCTTCTTCTGAAAGGAAACTGCTGATCATGACATAGATCGTCTTGCAGCTCATAAAACAATATCCTTTCAGTGTCTTATATCTGGAAGTTTCCCCGACAACAATGTTCATCTGATCCATGATCTCAAAGGGATCCCTGGTGCCATATTTCTTGATTAATTTCTTTGTTTCTGTATATATGTAAGTGTTTCTCAAATAAATCACCTCAAAAGTAAAAAATAAAAAGGGCAGAAATATCCTTGTAACTATAAGGTAACAGATTAGGTGTACAATAATCCCGCCTTCTATTATTTTTCCTCTTGGTTTTTCAGATATTTTTTCGGTGTAAATTTCTTTGCACGTCTTTTGGAATCCAGATAAAGGCTCTGGATCTCATCCATAAAAGCTATTTTATCTTCGTCTGTCAGTGATCCACCAGCAAACATAGCTGCAGCCTGTTCCAGGATCTGCTGAGCCTGTTTGGCACCACGGTTACCAAACTGTTCGGATGCTTCTGTGATAAAAGCTTCATCCTCACTCATGAGATAAGAAACGTCACACTGTAATGCATCTGCCAGTTTCTGATACAGAACATTTTGTTTTGGAAAACGTCCTTCTACTTCCCAGGATCGAATGGTCCTATATGAAACACCAACCATACTGGCCAGTTCCTGCTGACTCATCTTTTTTTCTTTTCTTAATGATCTTACTTTTTCACCGAATGTCATAAACATACCTCTTTCTAAGCCTTGTCTTATAAGTTTCATTAGCCGCCTCAAGGCAAAACGGGAAATGTGTCTCCTGAAAATTAAAAATTAATCTTGACAAAGGGAAATATCTCTCCTATAATGTGAATCACAGATAAGGGAAACATCTTTCCTATAAGATACACAATATTTCCTCTTTTGTCAATGGATATGTGAAATGAATTTCCTGTAATTCAATGAAAACAGGAAGGATAGACAATCATTGATAGTCAAAATGGGATACATGTTACAAAAAGAGGAAAGACGTATGGGAGGTGGCAATGTGAGTCAGGATCAGACTTCTATTATCTGTATTGATCTGAAGTCCTTTTATGCTTCTGTAGAATGCGTAGAACGTGGGCTGAATCCATTTAAAACAAACCTGGTGGTTGCAGATCCGACCAGATCAAAGTCAACAATCTGCCTGGCAATCACTCCGGCTATGAAGTCTCTTGGCATCAAGAACCGGTGCCGAATCCATGAGATACCGGATTGTGTGAAGTACATTACAGCCATGCCGAGGATGCAGTTGTACATGGATTATTCCGCAAAGATCTATGGAATCTATCTACGGTATGTCTCAAAAGAAGATATCCATGTGTACAGTGTTGATGAGTGTTTTATTGATGTGACAAACTATCTGCAGCTTTATCATCTCACTGCAAAAGAAATGGCGATAAAGCTTATGCAGGAGGTTATGGAGGAAACAGGTATCACTGCAACCGCTGGTGTGGGAACCAATCTGTATCTTGCTAAGATCGCAATGGATATCGTAGCAAAGCATGTGGATGACCATATTGGAATCCTGGATGAATTCTCTTACAGAGAGCAGCTATGGGATCATAAACCATTAAGTGACTTCTGGAGGATTGGATCCCGGACTGAAAAAAAACTGGCTGGTTACGGGATCCATACGATGGGCGATATTGCAATGGCTTCTTTAAGATCCGAAGACTGGCTGTATAAGATGTTTGGGATTGATGCAGAGCTGTTGATCGATCATGCATGGGGATATGAAACGTGCCGGATGAGTGACATCAAGAACTATCATTCGGAGGAACACAGCCTTTCAAATGGTCAGGTGCTGATGCGAAATTATTCTTTTGACGAAGCACTTGTGATCGTAAGGGAAATGACAGATAATCTGGTCCTGGATCTGTTTGAAAAAGGACTGGTAACAAGCTCTCTCACCTTATGGATCGCCTATGACCACAGGTATGAGCATGAGGCATCCAAAGGAACCGTAAAACTCGAAAGAGAAAGTAACAGTTCCAAAAAGATCATAGATGCAGTGGAAGATTTATATCTCAGGATTGCAGACAGATATACCGGAATCCGAAGAATCGAGGTGTGTGCGAACAGGGTTGCTCCTGAAAGTTATGTGCAGTACAGCCTGTTTGATGATCCCAAACAGACTGATAAAGAACGGCATTTACAGGAAGCAGTATTGAATGTAAAGCAGCGTTATGGAAAGAATGCGATCATGCGTGGATCCAATCTGCTGGAGTGTTCCACCTATAGAGAACGCAATGAACAGGTTGGAGGACACCGTGCTTAGAGGAGGTGCGAATAGTGCTGGCAAGTGCATATCAACCGTATTTATATTTACCAAGACCGGTTTCCAGGAGACATCCCATGGATGTAGGACGCAGGGCAAAACAGTTTGCTCCATTTGCGGCACTTCGTGGACTGGATGAAACGATCCGGCAACAGGAAATCATTTACGAACCAAAAAGAGATTTATCTGAGGAAAAGAAAAATGAGCTGGATATGAAATTAAGGATCCTGGCATATGGAATGAAGATACAGGCAACTTATTTTCAAAAGTCATGGAAGAATCCATTAATTGGTCAGTACCATACATTATCTGGAACCGTAGAATTTTTTGATCCATCAGTCCACTTACGGATTGATGATACCGAGATCCAGATCCAGGACATCTGTGATCTGACTGGTGATGTATTTGAAACTATTGAAATATCATGTTAATTAATCACAGCGGAATTTTTTATACCGGAAAGAGTGTGTGGTAGCTGGTGGAAGGATAAAAAAAGATGCACAGATCGACAAAGCAGATCTGATCAGAATAAAAATCGTGCTGTTCGTGCAGCTTTGGCACTTACGGAATGGATGGCATGATGCTCATAAGGCGGATTTGATTTCCCTTTGGTCCGTTGAGTAATAAATGGAGAAATATCTTATTGCTTAAAGGAGGAAGCCTATATGGGATCAGGTGCTATTAAATGGCATGTACACTGCTCTGTATGCGGAGCATTTATTGAAAAGAGCGCACAAAGCGATTCAGAAGTGGAGTGCAAAAAATGTCGCAGTACATTGGAGATATTTGTAAAGGATGATATGGTGTCGGTTCGTCCGATCCACATCAGAGATGAACAATTAAAGTCCAGGATGCGGACGTATTCCCGAAAGATGATGAATCAGGGATCATAACAGAATAGAATGAGCTGTCTGTAGTAAGCGTTGGATTTGGCAAGAACCATCAAGAACGCACCAGACAGCAAGAGTTTGTCAAGGAGCTGAACCTGACTGGAATCACTAAGAGCCCGGCAAAACATTTACGGATACACTGCAAGATCAGAAGTATTTTCTGGTTTTGGAGATTGTTGAAGTATTTGTTTTGTCGGGCTTTTTTGACGTATTTCGAAAAATTTTTAAATTTTTTTGTCGTACACCACTGTAAAACAGGCTCTCAGCATTTCGTTATATAGAGGTTGAATTCTTTTTTGCAAAAATAATTGTAAATAGAGATTTTGATAATATGACACAAAGGAGGAAGCAAAGATGACTGAAATCGAATACCAGGAATTTGTAAGGCGTTGTCCTTACGATGCTATGGGCGATTATTCCATGTTTCGCAAACAGCAAACAGAGAATAAATCAGAAGATGCACATAGCAACTGAATAAGCCAGGCAATCTGGCAAACTTAATCTAAACGCAGATATATGCGTTACAAAGGAGTCGCGGACTCCCGTTCAAAAAAAACGGGTGAGTTCGTGACCTCTTGTACTGCAGTTCTTTATGTCTGTGCAGGATTTTTATAAAAGATGGAATGGACCACCCGGAGCCGAAAGGCAGAAAGGTGGTCTTTATGTTGACATTAAAAGAACTGAAAAAAATCGTGAAAGTTGCTGATGTGGAGAAGAGAATCCCAAGCGTGAAATCCTTGAAGGAACACAAAGTTGTAGTAAAGGAAATGATCAATGCAGATACAACAATCTCTGTTTATGATCACGGATATGTACTTTATACAGCAGGAAATCAATCAACCGTATTTCCACTTCATAGTTGTGATGACTATGAATATGTGAGTGTAACTGGCGATAACAAGGAATTCAATAAAGAGTTCTTTGATAATGAAAACTGGTATATCCGTCTGCTGATAGAGGCTGAAGACCGTATGGCATACAGCCAGAGCAAAATCAGCACCAATCATGGTGTATTTTCTAACAGCGATGTTACAGATGATGCGGAGATTATGAGAGGATCTTCAAAAGATTTTGTTGACGATGTTATCGACAGAGAAATTCTGAATGCTTTGATCAAAGAGTTAACAGAGAGACAAAAGACGGTACTCAATCTGGTTTATTTCGAGGAAATGCGTCAGCAGGATGTTGCAGATTATCTGGGAATCAAACAGCAGAGTGTAAATGACCTCCTGAACAGGGCATTAAAAACGATGAAAAAAAAGGCGGAAAACGAAGAATTTTAAAAAAATTTCAAAAAAATTGAATTAGACCACTGTAAAACAGGCTCTGAGCGTTTCGTTATATGAAGGGTTTGCATAGAACACCTTCATGTACCTTGAAAAATGAATAGCCTGCCCGGAGTGATATTTGGTTTGAACATGCATAGAGCGAAAAGCTGCGTGTCTGCCAGAAGAAAACGTATCAGAGATGGAAACTGATATAGGAACGGATCCGGGAAAGAAAACAGGAAAACGCTTAAATCTTAAATCAAAATAAAATGTCTGAATCTAAAAAGAGGATGACAGTAGAAATCATGTGGCGGTATTTGTGACAAACAAGTACCGCCATATATTTGTGCTGTTATCTCAGCTTGTGCTGACTGTCCCAAATAGCGCAAATTTCAGGAAAGGAGGCGATCATCTTCGTATAAAAGATAATATGCAGAAACTAACAGATAACCATACACAAAAGAATCAGAAAGGAAGGATTTAAGAGAATGAACGTGAAAAAGAAAGCACGCAGGGTGATGTCCGGTTTACTGACTGCAGTAACGGTTCTATCGACGGTACTCTCTCCCGCTGTTGCCTATGCTTCTGATGATGCAGGATCTGTAAAAAAGATTCCGTATTATGAGGAGATCAAGGATCAGCTGGATGAAGATGAAGTGGTAACTGCAAAGGATTATGAGATCAAGGTTGGAGACAATTTCGATGTAAAGAGTGATTATACCGGTCTTACGATCCAGGATGACAGCAAAGTAAAAGTTACATTTCAGGAAGCAAAAGATACGGACGGGAATGACTTTTCTACCGATTATGCCAATTCCTATAAGGCAGTCTATTATGTAGAACCACAGACAACGGATCACCCAACCTACCAGATCAATCGAAAGATCGTGGTAAAAGAAGCGGATCAGCAGAAAGATTCGCAGTCAGAAAGTTCTTCTGATCAGGATGCTGGTTCTTCCGATAAGACAGAAACAGAGGATTCTGAGGCTGACTCGTCTACAGAGGAAACTGGTGCTGCTGAAACGGAGAGCAAAACAGAACTGACAGAAAAAGAATTTGATGCAGAGATCGAAGCAACGGAGAATCAGGAGACCGTTGATCCGGAAACAGGGATCACACTCTCAGAGGTTATGCAGGAAGCTGTTGACCAGGAAGTTGCTCTTGCAGATCTTGAAGCAGGCGAAAGTATTACTTTTGATATGCCAATGATGCTTGCTTCCGGTGAAACAGGAACAAAATCAGTCACAGTCACAGCCGGTTCCTGGTACTATTACGCAGATTATGGATTAGGTTCTTATCTGACTTGTCCATATTATGTGAAATGGGGAAGCATCAATGCGACAGCATACTGTGTTGAACCATCGAAAAAAGGACCGGGAAATGGAACTTATACGATCCAGAAACTTGCCGATGGAAAGACACTTGCAAAGGTCTGCTATTACGGAACAAAAGCAAGTGATGAGAATGGTTTCTTCGATGAGAAACATCCGGATTTTCCGGCAGGAAAGAGATTCATCATTACCCATCTTGCAGCAGCTTATGCAAATGGATCCAGTGACTGGGCATCCGGAACTAATGCAACAGGAAAGAACCTGGCAATGGAGCTTTACAATTATTGTGTAAATATGCCGGACATTCCGTCTGTAGATATGAGCTTTTCCGAATCTAATGTAAAGGCTTATGTGGAAGGAAACAGCCAGCGAACAAGTGTGATCACATTCAAAGCGGATAAACTGCAGACGATCACTTTCAAGCTGCCGAAAGGTGTAAAACTTGTAAATGTGACAACCGGTAAAACCAGTGCTGCAGGGGCTAATGTGGAGATTTCCGGTGGTACAAAGTTCTATTTGACAGCACCACTTAATCAGGCAGAAAATGTCAGTGCTACTTTCTCTTCTAAGATGAAAGGAAGTATTGATAAGGAATATTCAGCCTATAAGATCACAACAGGATCTGGAACACAGGACCTGGCTCTTGTTTTCGGTGAAGGTGTCGGAAATGAGAAATATGTGGATTTTAAAGTAACCTGGACAAAAGAATGCAAAGTATCCATTGTAAAGAAAGATCAGGATACAGGAAATGCACTGGCTGGTGCAGTGTACGGGATCTATTCCGATGCTGCATGTACAAAGCTGATCGCAGAGATGCCTGCAACTGATCAGAATGGTGCTTCACAGCTCACAATGGAAAAGACACAGGAAGTTGTTTATCTGAAAGAAATCTCTGTTCCAACAGGGTATCAGATCGATACAAAGTCTTATAATGTGACTCTTGCTATCGGAAAGACAACGACTAAAAATGTAACAGACAAACGTGTAAATGCAAAGCTCAACATTGCAAAACAGGATGCTGAGACAGGCAATGAAGCCCAGGGTGATGCAACACTGGAAGGTGCGGTATATGGTCTTTATGCAAGGGAAGATATTGTTCATCCGGATGGAAGAACCGGAACAATCCATAAGAAAGACAGCCTGATCACATCTCTGACAACGGATAAGAATGGCGAGGCTTCTGTATCGGATCTCTATCTTGGAAAGTATTATCTGAAAGAGCTTAGTGCTCCGGTTGGATACGTACTGGATCCGACAGAACATGATGTGGACTGTACTTATGAAGGTGCTACTGTTCCGACAGTAGAAAGAACTTCTGTATGCAAAGAAACTGTCATCAAGCAGCCGTTCCAGATCATCAAGGCAGCAAACAACGGAAAGACCGATGCAGATCTACTTAAGGGAGTCGGTTTTTCAGCATGGCTTGTCAGTAATCTGAAAGTAAAAGCAGATGGAAGTTATGATTTTGATTCAGCCAGACCGGTCGTACTGACTGCAGATGGCCAGACAGAAATGTTTACCGATGAAAAAGGATATGCAAAATCAATTCCGCTTCCATATGGAACTTACGTGGTAAGAGAAACCACAAGCAAACACAACTATGCACCGGTTGATGATTTTGTAGTGAAGATCACAGAGAATCATCCGGATACACCGCAGACATGGCGAGTGCTGCTGGATAAAGAATTCAAAGCAAAATTAAAGATCATCAAAAAGGATGCAGAAACACAGAAATCTGTACTCTTGGCTAATACTGAGTTCAAGGTATACGACCTGGATAATCAGAAATATGTGGAACAGACAACATCCTATCCGAAGCCAACGGTACACAAATCCTATTTCACAAATGAGGAAGGATACCTGGTACTGCCGAGAAATCTGAAACCTGGTAACTACAGGATTGAGGAAGTGACGGCACCCGATGGGTACACAATATCCAAAAACTATGTGACAGTAAAAGTTGATTCAGATACAGCATATCTGACCGATCCTGTTACAGGAGATGCAGTCATTGATGTGGAATATACCAACGTGCCAGTCAAAGGTCAGTTAAAGATCTATAAACAGGGTGAAGTATTAAAAGGATTTGATAAGGACTTTCAGTATGAAATGACTGGACTTGCAGGAGCAGAATTTGAAGTCTATGCGGCAGAGGATATCTATACTGCCGATCATCAGGTAGATGCAGATGGACAGAGAACTTTGTATTTTGCAAAGGATGCACTGGTGGCAACCGTCACAACCAATGCAGATGGTTATGCAACCGTAAAGAATCTTCCGCTTGGCAGATACTATGTCAAAGAGAAGAATGCACCGGACACTTATGTGTTAAATACTGTGCCGGAAAATGTCGAATTTGCTTATGCGGATCAGGATACTGCAGTGATCGAGAAAGAAATCTCTGTCACAGATGAACGACAGAAAGTATCAATTACTGTCGAAAAACAGGATGTCGAGACAGGCAATACAGTAGCCGGAGCAGTATTCGGTATTTATAACGCAAAAGACATCCAGACAAAAGATGGAAACGTGATTGTCAAAGCAGATACTCTTTTACAGGAAATGACTTCTGATGAAAAAGGTCAGGCAGCTTGTACGCTGGATCTACCACTTGGAAGCTATTATGTAAAAGAACTGAAAGCACCAGACGGATTTGTATTATCTGAGGAAGTATTGAGATTTGATGCTTCTTATCAGGGTCAGGAAGTACAGATGGTGAAATTGAAATCTGCAGTGAAGAACCAGCCAACAACTGTTGAGATCACAAAATCAGATGCAACAACCGGTGTAGAACTGGATGGAGCTTATCTGAAAGTAACGGATAAAGATGGAAATGTAGTAGATAGCTGGACATCTTCCAAAGATGCACCGCATGTGATCAAATATCTGAAAGTGGGTGAGACTTATACCCTCCATGAAGAATTTGCACCACATGGCTATCTGGTAGCCAATGATGTGACATTCACAGTCAAAGATACCGGAGAGGTTCAGAAAGTGGAAATGAAGGACGAGGTACCGGTTGGTGAACTGATCATCAACAAAAAAGGAGAATTTCTGGATTCTGTTACACTGGCCGATAAGGTCAAAGGTGTGGTGGAACACATTTTCAACTATGTAACCGGAAAGCTGACAGATGTTACGTTTGAAGTCTATGCTGAGGAAGACATTAAGGCTGCCGATGGCGTCAGTGACGATTACTATAAAAAGGATGAACTGATTGCAACGATCAAGACAGATGAAACCGGTATTGCAAAACTGGAAAATCTTCCACTTGGGAAATACTACGTGAAGGAAACAGGAACTGCTTACGGTCATGTGCTGGATGGTGAGATCCGTCATGTAGATCTGACTTACGTGGATCAGAATACACCGGTTGTAGTCTATGACAAAGACTGGCAGAACAACCGTCAGAGAGTAGAAGTCAGTGTACTTAAGAAAGAAAAAGATTCTGACCGTACACTGGAAGGTGCTATCTTTGGATTATTTGCCAAAGATGACATTAAGTCTGAGACAACTGGTAAAGTCCTGATCGAAGCCGATGAGATCATTGAGCTGAAATCTACAGATGAAGAAGGAAAGATCACATTTGTTGCAGATCTTCCAATAGGAGCAACTTATTATGTAAAAGAGCTCTATGCACCAGACGGATTCGTAACCAACGATAAAGGAAAAGCATTTACGTTTGAGTATGCAGGTGAGGATCAGCCGACTGTAACCTATGATTTTACCTTTGAGAATCAGCCAACCATTGTAGAATTTACCAAATCCAGTCTGACAACCGGAAAAGAACTTCCAGGATGTAAGCTGAAAGTGGTAGATGCTGATGGAAATATCGTGGATGAATGGACTTCCGGTAAAGAAGCACATGTGATCCGTGAGCTGACTGTCGGAAAAGAATACACACTGGTTGAAACAAAACCTGCTGATGGTTACGTGACAGCTGAAAGCGTGAAGTTCACGATCAAAGATACTGCCGATGTGCAGAAAGTTGAGATGAAGGATGATGTAACGAAGGTGAAAATCTCCAAACAGGATATCGCCGGAAAAGAACTTCCGGGAGCGAAACTCACAATCCTTGATCAGGATGGAAAAGTTGTGGAAAGCTGGACCAGTACAGAGAAAGCACATTACATCGAAATGCTTCCGATCGGAAAATACACTCTCCGTGAAGAAACAGCACCGGATGGCTATCTGGTTGCAAAAGATGTGGAATTCGAAGTAAAGGATACCAGTGTAGTACAGCATGTAACCATGGTGGATGAGGAAAAACCGGCAGAAAAGACACCGGAAGGTGGAAAACCTGTCAGTGATTCACCAAAGACTGGGGATAACACCAATCTGTGGCTGTGGTTTATGCTTCTCGGCATTGGTGCGACTGGTACAGGAGCCCTTGCATTTATGAGAAAAAAGAAACACTAATTAAATAAGAATGAGCGTTCATGGAAACCGAAAGGAATCTGTGGACGCTTTTTTAGATGGGAGAAACCATGAGAAATATCATTATTTTTGTTGCTCTTCTGGGAGCAGCGGCAATATTTACAGTTTTGTATTGTCTCATTGCTGCCGGAAGTCAGGCAGAGAAAAAACTGACAGAAATCATGAGAAAAGAGGAAGAACAGAATGAAGACTAATAAAGATCTGATCATAGAACCAAATGCAGCTATTGAGGGAAGAAAGTACAGCGAAGAAAAGCCATGGTCCTGCAAGTACTGTTACTGGTGGGGAGGCAAAAAGAAAGGCTGTAGCTTGAAACAGTGCCACTATCTGCTTCCGGAAAAGAAAAAAGCAGTAAAAACAACACCATGTGGTGGCTGTCCGTATGGAAAACATGTTCCATGCATCGGATATTGTATTGCCCGTCTTTATTCTGAGATGAAAGGAAAGAAAGGACGTGGGTAATTGCAGGAAGAAGTAAATCAGAAAGTGATCAGCCTGAGCATCCAGGGAGTCAAGATCACTGCCAGTGTGCTAAAAGCAGCCCTTCGGAAGTTCCTGGAAATGGACAACCGCAGGAAACAGAAAGCAACGCAGGTGAAAATGGCAGAAAAGACCGGACGGGCTCAGGAGAAAGGAAGGGAAAAAGCCCGAAAAAAGATTGAAAAGAAAAAGCCACATGGAAAGCAGACTATCAAGCAGCTGAATGCACAGGGAGTACAGCTTTCCAACTTAAAGATCACAGATGAAAATATCAAATCCTTTGACCGTGTGGCAAGAAAATACGGCATTGATTACAGCCTGAAGAAAGAAGTCGGTGCTGATCCACCGAAATATCTGGTCTTCTTTAAGGCAAAAGACGTGGATGTGATGACAGCGGCTTTCCGGGAATATGCCGGAGTAGAACTGAAAAAGAAACAGGTGAAGAAACCATCGGTCAGAAAGAAACTGCAGAAATCTGTAGAAAGAAAAGCAAAGCACCGCCAGCGTGTGAAGCAGAGACAAAAATCCAGAGGTCAGGAACGATGATGCGGGAGAAATTACAGAAGATCCAGGTCAAACGGTTGGTGATCTTAAATCTCCCATATTTCTTTATCTTCTATGTAGCAGATAAAGGATCCTGGCTGTACCGGCATTGCCTGGGAGAAAGCATGGTACAGAGACTTGGCGTGATGTTAGTCAATTTCCGACTGGCATTTTTAAGCTGGCTGCCAAGTATCGCTTTGCAGGATCTTACAGTAGGTGTTCTGGTTGCAGGTGCATTAAAGCTGGTGGTCTACTATCGTTCTAAAAATGCAAAGAAGTTCCGACAAGGTGTGGAATATGGCTCTGCAAGATGGGGAAACAGAAAAGATATCGAACCCTTTATGGATCCGGTTTTTGAAAACAATGTCATCCTCACAGAAACAGAACGTCTGACCATGAACAGCCGACCAAAAGCTCCGAAGTATGCCAGAAATAAGAATGTGATCGTTATCGGTGGTTCCGGATCTGGTAAGACAAGATTCTATGTGAAGCCCAACCTTATGCAGATGACGGATCACGTATCCTATGTGGTCACTGATCCGAAGGGTACGATCATCGTCGAATGCGGGAAGATGTTGGTAAATGGAGGATACCGGATCAAGGTATTAAATACGATCAACTTTAAAAAGTCCATGCATTACAATCCGTTCCATTATATCCGGAGTGAAAAAGACATCTTGAAGCTGGTCAATACCATTATCGCAAATACCAAGGGTGAAGGCGAAAAATCAACTGAAGATTTCTGGGTGAAGGCCGAACGTCTTTTGTATTCTGCACTGATCGGATACATCTGGTATGAGGCACCAGAGGAAGAACAGAACTTTTCTACTCTGTTGGAATTTATCAATGCCAGTGAGACCAGGGAGGATGATGAAGAATTTAAAAATGCAGTGGATGAATTGTTTGAAGAGCTGGAAGCAGAAAATCCAGAACACTTTGCAGTAAGGCAATATCGCAAGTACAAGCTTGCTGCCGGCAAAACTGCAAAATCGATTTTGATTTCCTGTGGTGCCAGACTTGCACCATTTGATATTCAGGAACTAAGAGAAATCATGTCCTATGACGAGATGGAACTGGATATGATCGGTGATCAGAGAACAGCTATGTTTGTCATCATCAGTGATACAGATGACACATTCAACTTTGTGGTAGCAATCATGTACACCCAGCTCTTTAACCTGCTTTGTGATAAAGCGGATGATGAGCATGGAGGCAGGCTTCCCTATCATGTACGACTGCTTCTTGATGAGTTCAGCAATATCGGACAGATCCCAAAATTCGACAAATTGATTGCTACGATCCGAAGCAGGGAAATCTCCGCTTCTATCATTCTGCAGTCACAATCTCAGCTGAAAACAATCTATAAGGATGCGGCTGAGACGATCACGGGTAACTGTGACACCGTTCTTTTCCTGGGTGGAAAGGAAAGTTCCACACTGAAAGAAATATCAGAAACCCTGGGAAAGGAAACCATAGATCTTTACAACACATCAGACACCAGAGGCAGCAACCGGTCCTATGGGCTGAACTATCAAAAGACTGGAAAAGAACTGATGAGTAGAGATGAGCTGGCGGTCATGGATGGAGAAAAATGTATCTTACAGCTTCGAGGAGTCCGGCCATTTTTAAGCAACAAATATGACATCACAAAGCATAAACGGTACAAGGAACTTGCCGATTTCAATAAGAATAATGCGTTTGATGTCGAAAAGTATCTGGCACACCAACTGGTGATGTCGGAAAATACAGAATTTGAAATGTATGAAGTAACCGTAACACAAGAAGATGTATCAGCGATTGAAGCTGAGGAAGGAGAGGATTGATATGAAAGAAAGAATTCGAGCACCCTGCTATTTCAGGTAAGGGTACAAAAAAGGTCTGAATAAAAGGGAAAGGAGTAGAGCCAAACGCTTACAGACCATAAGAAAAAGCGTTTGTTCACACATGATTATGGCTTTTTTTAGCAGTGCAATCAATATCCTTCAGACACTGGTCGTTGCAATCGGTGCCGGTCTTGGTGTCTGGGGCGTAATCAACCTGATGGAAGGTTATGGAAACGACAACCCGGGTGCAAAATCCCAGGGAATTAAGCAGCTGATGAGCGGTGGTGGTGTTATCCTGATCGGAACACAGCTGATTCCGCTTCTGAGTGGATTATTTGGTTAAGAGAAAGGAGTAGAGATCCATGTTCAGTCAGATTTTTGATGCGATTGAGGAATGGATGAGGGAACTCTTAACCGGGATGATCACTTCCAACCTGGACACGATGTTTACTGATGTTAATCAAAAGACCGGTGAGATCGCTACCCAGGTTGGACAGACCCCGCAAGGGTGGAACGGCAGCATATTCAGTATGATCCGGAACTTATCGGATTCCGTGATCATGCCGATCGCAGGTATTATTATCACACTCGTACTCTGCTACGAATTGATTTCTATGCTGACCGAGCGCAACAACATGCATGATATTGATACCTGGATGTTTTTCAAGTACTTCGTAAAAATGTGGATTGCTGTATATCTGGTGAGTAACACATTTACGATCACAATGGCGGTATTCGATGTGGGCCAGCACGTAGTTAATTCTGCGGCCGGTGTTATCACAGGAAGTACCGCCATTGATATTTCTTCGGCATTGACGGATCTTTCCGCAACACTGGAAAGTATGGAAATCGGAGAACTTGTTGTATTGGCGCTGGAAACCCTTATCGCCGGCTTCTGTATGAGAATCCTGTCTGTACTGATCACAGTGATCATGTATGGACGTATGATAGAGATTTACCTATATACCTCAGTTGCGCCGATTCCATTCGCAACTATGAGTAACAGAGAATGGGGACAGATCGGCACGAATTATTTCAGAGGACTCTTTGCCCTGGCTTTCCAGGCATTTCTGATGATGGTATGCGTTGCAATCTATGCAGTGCTTGTTGCAGGTATCCAGTATTCAGATAATCTGAGTTCTTCATTATTTGGCGTTATGGCTTACACAGTGATCTTATGTTACAGCCTCTTTAAGACGGCATCCTTAAGTAAGTCGATATTTAACGCACACTAAATTACAGGAAGGAGTGAAAATCATGGCATATGTCAGCGTACCGAAAGATTTAACAAAGGTAAAGAATAAAGTAGCATTTAACCTGACCAAAAGACAGCTGATCTGTATTGGTATAGGTGCTGCAATGGGAATTCCAAGCTATTTCTTCTTGCGCAATGTGATGGGAAACAGTAATGCAGCAACGGTCATGGTGCTTTTGATGTTACCGGCATTTTTATTTGCCATGTACGAAAAAGACGGGATGCATCTGGAAGATGTTCTGATGCATATGATCCGGGTGAAGTTTCTTCGTCCACCCGTCAGAAAATATGAAACTGAAAACTATTATGAAACAGATCCGGAACAGATCAAGCAGTCTCCGGATACAGGAAAACCGAAAGGAGGAAAAACGGTTGCGAAAAAAGAAAAATAAGAAAACTGTCGCAGATACCGGGTACAAAAAAGTAGACAGAAAAGAGAAAAAGAAAAAAGAAAAGCAGGAAGAGAAACGCAGGCAGAAAAAACTGTCCGTTCAGCAGTCGATCGCTTATAAGGAAATGGGAAAGGATGGAATCTGCAGGGTACAGGGAAAAACGTATTCTAAGTGTATCCGCTTTTATGACATCAACTACCAGCTGGCTCAGAACGAGGACAAAAATGCGATCTTTGAAAACTGGTGCGATTTCCTCAATTACTTTGATGCCAGTATCCATTTTCAGCTGAGCTTTATCAATCATAAAAGCAGCATGAAAGAATTTGAACAGGTCATCCGGATCCGACCACAGGAGGATGCTTTTGATGATGTCCGTATGGAATACGCAAAGATGTTGAAACAGCAGCTGGCAAAAGGAAACAACGGTCTGGTGAAGTCAAAATATATCACCTTTTCCATCGAAGCGGATAATATCCGGGAAGCAAAGCCAAAGCTGGAACGTATTGAATCAGATATCCTGAACAACTTCAAGATCCTTGGAGTTCCGGCATATCCGCTGAATGGCGTGGAACGTCTGCAGATACTGTATGAGACTTTCAATCCGGATATCATGACAGACTTCCAGTTTGATTATGGTTCCATGATCCGGACAGGACTCAATACAAAGGATTATGTGGCACCGACCAGTTTTGTATTCCGAGACAGAAATACGTTCCAGATGGGAAATACTATCGGGGCTGTCTCTTATCTGCAGATCCTGGCACCGGAGCTTACGGATAAGATGCTGGCAGAATTTCTGGATATCGATAAGAACCTGATCGTCAACCTGCATGTCCAGTCTGTGGATCAGATGAAGGCAATCAAGCTGGTAAAAAGCAAAGTGACGGATATCAACCGTATGAAAATCGAAGAACAGAAAAAAGCAGTCCGGGCCGGATACGATATGGATATCATTCCATCGGATCTGAACACGTATGGCGGAGAAGCTAAGCGTCTGTTAGAAGACCTGCAGTCACGAAATGAGCGTATGTTCCTTGTAACAGCGCTCTTTTTAAATACAGCAAAGACCAAACAGGCACTGGACAATGCCATCTTCCAGACTGCCGGAATTGCACAGAAATACAACTGTGTACTGAAACGTCTGGACTATCAGCAGGAAGAAGGACTGATGAGCAGTGTTCCGCTGGGAGTCAATCATATCCCCATCAAACGTGCACTGACCACGACCAGCACTGCTATCTTCGTACCGTTTACCACTCAGGAACTTTTTATGGCAGGAGAATCCCTGTATTACGGATTAAATGCACTCAGCAACAACATGATTATGGTGGATCGTAAAAAGCTGAAAAACCCGAATGGACTAATCCTTGGTACACCTGGATCCGGTAAATCCTTTGCTGCAAAAAGAGAAATCACCAACGCTTTCTTTGTCACGAAGGATGACATTATCATCGGAGATCCGGAGGGTGAGTATTATCCACTGGTCCATGCACTTGGCGGACAGGTCGTACACATTTCACCGACCAGTAAGGATTATATCAATCCGATGGATATCAATATGGATTATTCCGATGATGACAATCCACTTGGAGTGAAATCCGATTTTGTCCTGTCTTTATGCGAGCTGATCATGGGAAGCAGGGATGGAATTGAAGCAGAGGAAAAATCAGTGATCGACCGCTGTCTTCCACTGGTGTATCAGAAGTACTTTGCAGATCCAAAACCGGAAAATATGCCGGTTCTCGGTGACCTGTATGACTGTCTTAGAAAGCAGAAAGAACCGCAGGCCCAGAGAATTGCAACAGCGTTGGAAATCTATGTAAATGGATCACTGAAAGTATTTAACCATAGAACCAATGTGGAATTGAATAACCGTATTGTCTGCTTTGATATCAAAGAACTTGGAAAGCAGCTGAAAAAGATTGGAATGCTCATCGTTCAGGATCAGGTATGGAACAGAGTTACGATCAACCGTGGCATCAAATCTACCAGGTACTATATCGATGAGTTTCATCTTCTGCTCAAAGAAGAACAGACAGCAGCTTATTCCGTAGAAATCTGGAAGAGATTCAGAAAATGGGGAGGCGTACCGACTGGAATCACACAGAATATCAAAGATCTTCTTGCCAGCAGGGAAATTGAAAATATCTTTGAGAACAGTGATTTTATCCTGATGCTGAACCAGGCTGCAGGTGACAGACAGATCCTTGCAAAACAGCTGAATATTTCCCCATATCAGTTGTCTTATGTGACGAATTCCGGGGAAGGAGAAGGACTTCTTTTCTATGGAACAACAATTATTCCATTTAAAGACAAGTTCGATAAGAACTTGAAGCTGTACAGTTTGATGACTACAAAACCGGAAGAAGTTGAAAAACGAGAGAAAGAAATGGAGGCGGAAAAGCATGAAGGAAATCGATAAGATCCGAATCAGGCAGTGGAACCAGGATAATCCTTACATTCAGATGAAAAATCTGGAAAATGCACAGCCTGGATACCGTGTTCATACAGTCAATGATGATCATCATCTGTATGAACTTCCGCTGGAAACACAGAACATTATCCTTGACTGGGTATTCTGGAATTTTTATCCGGCACAGAAAATCTATCCGCATCTTACCAGTGATGATCTGAAAGAAGTTTTGTATAAACGTACCCAGATCCATCTGCACAACAATCAGTTCAAGGAGGCTATGCTGATCAATGGTTTCTGGCCGAGAGATCCGAGTGAATTGAACTGGGTATTTCATATCCAGGCGAGCTCTCCAGCAATCAGGACACAGGCAGATGGTTATCCTGGTATCCCGATTATAGGACGCCAGGAACTGAATGAGTACAGAAAGAAAAGTTGTGCCAGGAGGTGATGACCTATAGCTGGAAAAGAATTTAAAGGCAAAGATAAAAAGGTCGCAAAGATGACCAGGGATGGTCTGACAGAAGAAAATCTTCGTGATGGTAGTGTAAAAGATATCAGTCACAGGAGTCGAGGACGACCGGAAAATAAGGAAGAATTTGTTCCTGAACGGGAACGGAAAAAGGCTGAGAATGAAGATTCAAAATCAGGAAAAGGAAAACGACTGCAGATGGAGAAAATCCGTAAATCTTCTGTCCGGCAGGAAGCTGTTGAGGATACAGTTGAAGTTACACCGGAAGAAAAAGTATCCGGATATCGAAAGAAACTGCATCGTTATGAAAAAATCCCGGATGATAATAATCTGAACAGCCAAAAGAAATCCATTCGGAAGAAACAGCTGCAAAAACAGATGACCAAAGAACAGGCAAAAGCCGGAAGATTATCCTTTGATGATGAAGGAAATCAGATGGTGAAAGGTGCTGGCATGAAACCGGGAGGGACAGCCGGGAAGTACATTGCCACACAAGCTGTTATATCTGGCATGAAAGCAGTCACTTCCGAAGAGGAAGAAACAGATGAAAATGCAGGTGTGGAAAGTGCCAGGCTTGTAGAGCGTGAAACAGAAGCTGCGTTACGTGGTCTGCGTCATGCTCAGATCCGAAGCAAACGAACGGATGTGAAAACCCATCGCAGAGGTTATCGTGAGGCTACCGTAGAAAAGAAACTGAAATTTGGTTCTGCAGAAAGTATGGAAGGAGTCAAGAATGCAGAAACGGTAAAGAAAGCCGAACAAAAGAGACATTTCTATAACCGCTTCTTCCAGAAAAAACGATATAAGGATGCTTACCGAGCAGCCAGAGCCGGAAAATCCGCTGGCAGTCTGGGTGGAGCAACAACCATTGCCGGTGTCGAGAACATGACGGTAAAAGCAAAGATTGCCTTGAAAGAGATCATAAAGCGTAATCGTGCCATGTTCGCAGGCATCGGTATTTTTGCGCTTCTTTTTCTTGTCATAGCGGTATCTCTGGGGAGCTGCAGTGCTTCTATCGAGGGTGCTGGATCTGTGATCGGTATTACAACGTATCCAAGTTCAGACGAGGATATTTATGCTGCCGAAAACAGATATGCTGCTTTGGAAAGTGCCTTGAATCAGCAGATCAATGAGATGGAACGAAGACATCCAAATTATGACGAGTATCAGTACAACATTGCTGAGATTGGTCATAATCCATACCATCTTATCTCGTATCTTACCGCAAAATATGGGGACTGGACGTACTCAGATGTTGAAAATGAACTGCAAGCTCTTTTTGAAGCACAATATCATCTGAATACAGAAGGTCGAACAGAAACAGTGACAGAAACCAGAAATGTTCGAGTCGGAGAATCATTAGGACAGGTAGTGACCAGCGGATATTGTAACTGTCGAATCTGTTGTGGCGTATGGTCCGGAGGTCCAACTGCCAGTGGGGCATATCCTACTGCAAACCATACCATTGCTGTAGATGCATCCAATCCATTTGTGCCGATCGGAACTAAGGTAGTAATGAATGGTGTGGAATACACGGTTGAGGATACCGGAGCCTTTGCACGATATGGTGTGCAGTTTGACGTTTACTATGATAACCATGCTGCCGCTTCTGCTCATGGACATCAGACCTGGGAAGCCTATATCGCAGATGACAATGGCAGTCAGGAAGTAACCGTTACCAGTACAAGCACCAAGAAGATTCTATATGTGACACTGACAAATGGAAGCTTTGATGCTGTGGCAAGAGCCAATCTGAATGCAGAACAGCTGATTATTTACAATGCGTTAAATACGACCTATGGAAACAGAAATTATCTGTGGGATGTAAACAATGTGACCAGTGGATCAGGCGGTAATGGAATGAGCTATGAGATTCCACCGGAAGCACTGCAGGATGAAGAATTTGCCCGGATGATCCGAGAAGCGGAAAAATATCTGGGAGTACCTTATGTATGGGGTGGTTACTCTCCGTCCGGATTTGACTGCTCAGGATTCGTATCTTATGTCATTAACCACTGTGGTAATGGCTGGAACTATGGACGATTGACCGCAGATGGATTAAGAGGCGTATGTACTTATGTATCACCGCAAGAAGCAAAACCAGGAGATCTGATCTTCTTCCAGGGAACGTATAACACATCCGGTGCAAGCCATGTGGGTATCTATGTCGGTAACAATATGATGATCCATTGCGGGGATCCGATCCATTACTCAAATATCAGCACATCCTACTGGCAGCAACATTTCATGTGCTTTGGAAGACTGCCATAAAGGGGTGAACGAAGGGAGGTGAAAGTTTGAATAAAAAGATTAAAAAATATCTGGATGAGATTGTCAAGACAGAGAAAAAGATCGCGGATCTGCAGCAATATCTTAGGGGTGTCCAGGCTGCATTAAAGCAGGAAGAGGACAATGAGATGATCAGGTGCATCCGTGGTATGAAGATGGATAATGATCAGTTATATGATCTTTTGGATGGCATCCAGAATGGAACAGTTAAATTTCAGGTAAGCAGGGAGTCTGACGATGAAGGTTCAGGCTCCTTTGTATTCACAGAAGAAAATAAGGAGGAATATCAGAATGGTGAAATGGAAGAAAATGAATAAGAAAATGGCAGGACTGCTGTTGGGAGTCATGATGCTTTTTACAGCATCAACCACAGCATTTGCCTATGTGGATGAATCGGCAGAGGCATCCAAAGTAGAGACAATTCAGACGGAACAGTCAACAGACAAAGAAGAGAAAAAGGACGAGGCGACAAACACAAACGAGGTGCTGCCGGAAGATGGAACAGACAAGGGAACTGCATTTACGACACCTGGCAATGGTGAAGTCAAGGATGACATTACCGATGATTCCACAAAGGAATTTCTTACGGTTACAACGAAGAATAACAACACTTTCTATATCGTGATCGACCGTAGTGCCACATCACAGAATGTCTATATGTTATCCCAGATTGATGAGAATGATCTGTCCGAATTTCTGGATAAAGACAGCACTGCTACTGTCGTAACACCACAGCCAGATAAATCAAAGGTAGTGCTGGATGAAACAAATAATGAGGATATAGACAAGGAAGCTACCATTGATCCGGAGAAAACAGCATCTGCAAAAACCAATATGGGTGCAATGGCAACAATCCTGATTTTGGCTCTCGGCGGTGTGGCAGCTTACTACTACTTCAAGATCTATAAACCTAAAAAAGAGGAAGATGAGGATGATCAGCCGGAAGGTTTGGAAACAGGTGGACTGGAAGAAGTTCCGGATGAGGAAGAGTCTGAAGACGAAGATTTTGAAGAAAATGAAAAATAAATAAACTTTTTTAGCGGAGGGGGCTGTAAAACATGCTCTCTCCGTTTCGTTATATGAAGGAGGTAATACATCATGTATTTAGTAATTGCAGAAAAACCAAGTGTATCAAGAGCAATCGCAGAAGTGATTGGAGCACAGGAACGAGAAGACGGATATTTAAGAGGAACCGACTGTATGGTCAGCTGGTGTTTCGGACATCTGGTCGAGTATGTTTCACCGGATGCTTACGATGAGAAATTTAACCAGTGGAGATATGAAGATCTCCCGATCATCCCGAAAGACTGGAAAGTTACAGTCTCAGAAGATAAGAAAGATCAGTTCTATATCTTAAAAAGACTGCTCAACAGTCCGGAAATTGAATACGTCGTAAATGCCTGTGATGCCGGACGTGAAGGAGAATTAATCTTCAAACATGTCTATGACTTATCCGGAAGTAAAAAGCCGGTGAAACGATTATGGATCAGTTCTCTGGAAGATTCAGCAATCTTTGATGGAATGCAGCATCTGAGATCCGCAGAGGAATACCGACATCTGGCCGAAGCTGCTGTATGCCGTTCTCAGGCTGACTGGCTGGTAGGAATGAATGCAACCAGAGCTTACACCACAAAGTACTTCAAAAAGCTGACCGTTGGAAGGGTTCAGACACCGACACTTGCCATGTTGGTGGAACGTGCCGGACAGATCAGCAATTTCCAAAAAGAAAAGTATTTCAATGTGGAACTGGATTGTGACGGAATTCCGGCAGTAAAGTCAAAGATCTTTGATCCGGATGAGGCGGAACAGTTAAGAAGCAGATGCCAGGGAAGTGAAGCTATTGTCACTGCTGTAAAAGAAGCCGAAAAGAAAGTAAAAGCCCCAAAGCTTTATGATCTGACCACACTGCAGAGAGAAGCAAACCGTATCTATGGAATGACAGCCAAACAGACATTAGATACCGCCCAGAGCCTGTACGAAAAGAAGCTGATCACTTATCCAAGAACGGACAGTCAGTATCTGACCGAAGATATGGAGCAGACCGCAAGAAATGTGGTACGTCAGATTTATGAGAAATATCAGCTGACAGGTCCTTTCGATCAGCCGGAACAGCCAGATGTGAAGAAAGTCATGAATAACAGCAAAGTGACAGATCACCATGCAATCATCCCAACGATGGAACTTACATCCTGCCATATGGATGAACTGAAATCCTGGGAAGAAAAGATTCTGTTTCTGATCGCAGTCCATACGGTCATGGCAATGAGTAAAGATCACATTTACCAGGAAACAGAGATTGAAGTGGAATGCCAGGGAGAAGTCTTCAAGACAAAAGGAAAAACTGTCCTGCAGGATGGATGGAAAATCTTTGAAAACTGCTTCAAAAATAAGGACCGCATGGCAATAGCAGATCCAGATCAAGAAATGAAAGAGAGGATTCCGAAAGTAACCAAAGGACAGACTTTCTATGCTGTAGCTGCAGAAAAGACAGAACATTTCACATCACCGCCAAAACCATACAGTGAAGATACGCTCCTTGCGGCAATGGAAACTGCTGGGAATAAGGAATTCGATGAAGATACAGAAAAGAAAGGATTAGGAACTCCGGCAACAAGAGCCGGTATCATCGAAAAACTGATCTATTCCCAGTATGCCACCCGAAAAGGAAAACAGATCATTCCAACAGATGATGGAAAAGTCCTTGTTGAGATTCTTCCAGACTTCCTGAAATCTGCAAGTATGACTGCAGAATGGGAAAATCAGCTGCTCTTGATGGAGCATGGAGAAATTGCACCGGAACAGTTTATGACTGGGATCAAAAATATGCTCACCATGATGCTGAATGGATGTGATGCGATCTCCGAAGAAGAAACAAGAAGATTTCAGACCAGAGAAAGCATTGGAACCTGTCCGGTATGCGGCAGCCTGGTATACGAAAGCAAGACCAACTTCTATTGCAGCAACCACGATTGCCACTTTGCTCTCTGGAAAGATAACCGCTATCTGCAGAGCATGGAAAAAACCATGGATAAAAAGATGGCTGCAGAACTTCTGAAAAACGGAAGTGTGCATGTAAAAGACCTGTATTCCAGAAAGAAAAATATGTACTTTGAGGCAGATCTTCATATGGATGCAGATGAAACCGGAAGGGTGAATTTCTCTTTATCCTTTCCACAAAAGAAACCAAAAAACAAAAGCAAAAAGAAATAAGAAAACAGATTAGAGGAGAAAACGAAGAATGAATTTTAATGAATTTGTAAATGAAGTAAAGGACAATATCAAACTCTTTTTACCAAGGGATTATGAGAATGCAGAGGTATCAACGATGGAGTGTCATAAACTGAACCGTGCCTATACGGGACTGATGGTGAGAAAAGAAGGTGAGATGCTTACCCCGACGATCAATCTTAACCGGCTGTATGAAGCATATAAAGCACAGCCTGGCGTAACAATGGAAACTGTATGCAGAAAGATTGCAGATATAGTTATTGAGGCACCGATACAGGTTGATCTGAAAGCTATTTTAAACTATGAAGATGTGAAGGACAAGCTGTTTATCCGTGTGTCATCAGCCGAAGCAAATAAGGAAGTCCTCGAAATTGTGCCACACCAGTTAAAGGAAGATCTTGCAATTACCTATCATGTGGCAGTAGGCAAGAATCAGGATGGATTAAGTTCCATGCTGATTACAAATGAAATGATGAAGGAATATGGAGTGACACAGGAGCAGATTCATGAAGACGCTATGAAAAGTTCACCGCGTGTCATGGTCCCAGAGGTATTAAGTATAGGTGTACTGATAGATGAAATATATCAGAAAAATATTCTCATGCTGACACCAGATGAACGTGAAATGCTGCTAGAAACATTGCAGGAGTCAAGCGAGATGCCGACATTCTTTGTTGTTACGAATACAGAAAGAATTGATGGAGCCGGTGTGATCTTTTATCCGGAATTCATGGATAACATGGGGGAACTTCTGGGAAATGATTTCTTCATTTTGCCATCATCCATCCATCAAATGCTGATCTTGCCGGATGACGGTCAAGTGGATGCGGAAATGTTAAGAGATATGGTAAAAGAAGTTAATGCCACTCAGGTAGCACCAGCAGAACGCCTTACCAATGATGTATATCACTTTGACACAAAGGATCACGTCTTTGAAAAGGCAGACAGGTTCACAGAACGTCAGAAAGAAAAAGAAGCGCAGGTTGCAAAAACAGAGAAAGTTGGAAAAGAACAGCCGGATCAGAAACCGAAAACAAAGAAGCACGATATGGAACTCTAATAAAAAATAATCATCTCATCAACTAATAAAAAGCCCTGCGGCATAAGCACAATGTCGTAGGGCGTTTTTGGAAAGGAGTATTATGACAGAACCAAAAAAAACTACTACTATTCCACTGCCGGTCCAGGGAAAAGATATGGACAGCATTATGCAGTCACTGGAATCCGGTGTGGAAGAACTTTTTACAAGTAACCGCTATCAGGAATTTCTTAAAACCATGGCAAAGTTTCACAATTATTCCTTTAATAATACAATGCTGATCGCCATGCAACGACCGGATGCCACACTTGTTACCAGTTACAAAAACTGGCAGTCCATGGGTAGACAGGTCATGAAAGGGGAAAAAGGAATTACAATCATTGCACCGGCACCATATAAGAAAATGAAGGAAAAAGAGGTTCTGGATGAAAATCAGCGACCAATCATGGGAACTGATGGAAAACCTAAGACTGAAAAAGTGGAAGTTACAGTTCCACATTTTAAAGCAGTTACCGTCTTTGATATTGCTCAGACATCCGGGGAACCAATCCAGACACTAGCACCGGAATTACTGACTGCAGCTGTACAGGATTTTGATTCTTTCATGCAGGCTATTCAGAAAATATCCCCAGTGCCGATTCGATTCGATGAGATCGATGGCAATGCCAATGGATATTATCACAATGCAGACAAGGAAATCGTGATCAAAAAAGGGCTCAGTGAAAGTCAGACCTTAAAGACTACTATTCATGAAACAGCCCATGCTAAACTGCATGACAAGGAAATCATGGAAAGCCTGGGTGTAGAAAAAGACCGTCTGACAAAAGAGGTTGAAGCAGAATCCGTTGCTTACTGTGTGTGTTCTTCCTTTGGTTTGGATACATCGGATTACAGTTTTCCTTATATTGCAGGTTGGAGCAGCAGCCGGGAAATGAAGGAAATGAAAGCATCTATGGATGTGATCCGCAAGACAGCCGGTGAAATGATCGATCAGCTTACAGAAGAACTGGAAATCATTCTTGAAGAAAAACAAAAAACAGAATTACATGAAAAATACGGCATTCTGGTAGATGCACTGGAAGCAGCCGGATACCGCTATGATTATCGGGAAAGCAAACCGGGACATATTGTACTGGCACCGGATGGGACACATGAAATTGCTGGGTATTTGCAGTTTGAATCATGGGAAGATATCAAAGATTGGCTGGAAGATACGATTGCAGAAGGAACGGATATTTCGGAAAGAGTTGATCGGGCTTTGTATCCATTTAAGTTTGATTATACCCTAGAGGAAGAAATGTTCAGAGGGAATGGTGACCGCTATGCGATTTACCATGTGGATGAAGGCACACCGGGAAAACAACATTTATTTATGAATATGACAATGGTCAAAGAAGATGGCATTACAATCGATGCGGACAATTATAAATGTGTCTATTCTGGCAGATTACATGAAAATGAAAAGCTGGATGATTTGTACGCTATGTTCAACGATAATCCACCGGCAGATTATAAAGCACATTCTATGTCGGTCAGTGATGTTATCATTACAAACCGTGGTGGGGATATGCAGGCATATTACGTGGATCGATTTGGATTTGCAGAACTTCCAGACTTTGCAGCACAAAGAGAAAAAATACTCGATATTGTCCCGGAAATAGAAAATGTGGATTATGAAAATGATCTTACATGTATCAGCTTTTATGCGGCTGAATGTGCTGAATTTCCTGTAATGGGTGAAGTACATTATGACCTGACATTACCAGAAGCCTTGGAAGCTTATGAGAAAATCCCATCAGAACGTATGCATGGACTGAAATGTGTTGGCTTTGATCTGAAAGACGGAAGTGATTATGAAGGAATGCAGAGTCTGATGATTGAAGGAAAAATACAGAAAGAATTTTTGAATTCGATTCCTGGATTTAGAGAAAATTCTTATGTGCAAAATGCAATCAGTCGTGTGGAAAAATACTTGGAAGAAAGACATCCAAATGTGGAAAATCCTCTGGAATCCAATAAGAAAGTGGATAACGAAAAAAATATAAGCGAAGAAAAAAACGAGAAGGAGCTGAATATACAGATGAAACCAATACCGAAAAAGAAAAGGGGGGAAATGAGCCTATGAGAAATGTAAACCTGGAAGAAAACGAACTGACTATTACTGCTATCTTCCAGCAGCACACAAAGGAAGAAACAATCCAAACACTGAAAGAAGCTTTGGAAGTTTTGGAACAGGAAGAAAGTGATTCTGAGAATGATGAAATAATTGAGATCATCAATTCTACAGTTGGAAAATTACAGCAGATCGAAGACAAATACTACTATTCTCTGGATCTGAATTATTATCTGAATAACTTGGAGGACGATGCCTATGAAGCTTAATCAATTTGCAGTCTACCGAGTAGATCAGCAGACAGCAGGAAAAGCACTGTGGCATCTGCCATATCAAGAAGCAAGACAGCAGAATGTGTCGATTACTGTCGAAAATTACCGAGTAATCTCGATTCATGAAATGCAGGAAGAAGAAAAAGTCGCTGACATCTGGAAACGAATGAAAAAGCAATGCGAAGTCAGTGACGTACTTGTACTGAACAGGGATGGAGAAATCAACTGCTACTATGTAGATGAGAACTATCCACAGTATCTGGCCGGATTCATTCGTATCAATACATCGGGCGCACTGATCACTATGGAGACTGAGAATTATCAAATTGACGGAAAAAAAGGGAACTGGATTGCAACAGACACCATCATCATCAACGGGAAACAGTTTTATCTGATGGAGCATCAAGTATACCGGGATCAGGCTCAAGGTGTTATCCTGGATGCCTATGGAAAAATGGTTGTCGAAGAATGTAAGAAATTCGACGAAAAAACAAAACAAAAGATCCATAATTACATTCAACAGCAGGCACCGCTAAATTCAGTCGAACAGTTAAAACAAGATGGTAAAATCCGTCTGGAACATTACCAGAAGTTCTACCAGAACGGCACTTATGAACGAAGCAGAGAATCCGGTACCGAAGCCAATTATGATATGGTGGACGGTCTGGTAAATAATCAGAAGAAGAATCCAGAAAAGATCTCTAATGCCCGCAGCAACAAACAGACTCCCAGAAATCAACAGGATGGCAAACCTAAGAAACGAAGATCCGTGATTAAACGACTGCATCAGAAACAGATTGCTATTGCTCGTCGGTCCGGAAAGCCGATACCAAAGTACCTGGATCAGGAAATGGAAAGAAAGCGGGGGTAGAATATGCGAAGGTTAAAGTGTGAAAAAGAAACGATTATTCTGACCAATGAAGATGACGGATTCTATGATGTGTATACCTTCAATCAGAGCTTGCAGAAACGGTTGAGATCCTTTGCTGAGAAGTGTCCGGATGATTGCTGGTTGAAAGGAGCTTCGGAAGATGGCAGTGAAACGTATATGATCAGAAAGGGACGGTTATCATTGAATTTAAGACCACCCTATTCCAAGGATAGGATTCATAAAGCAACCGAACGAATTATTGAAGAACAGAAAGAACAATCAAAGGATTCATAGAATGCGATTTAAGAGAAAAAAGCCTCATGACCATGAGGAAAAATGAAAGCAAAATACGTTAGTTGATAAAGTGTATAGGCTCAAAAGGGAAAGTGCCCTTTTGGGCCTTTTTAATTTAAAATAGTTCTAAAGAACAAGTTAACAATCTGTAGATTCTGTATGTTTTAAAGATCAATCGTTATACTAGTTTTAGACCGAATTATCGTTCTAAAGGAGGTGTCACAATGGATTTAAAGGCGGTTGGTCAGAGAATAAAAGCTGCAAGGGAAGCTAAGAATCTTACACAAGAAGAATTGGCAGCACTGGTAAGCTTAAGTCCAACTCATGTAAGTGTTATAGAGAGAGGACTGAAAGTAACAAAACTTGATACCTTTATTGCGATTGCAAATGCATTAGATGTTTCAGCAGATACACTATTGATTGATGTTGTGACACATTCGGTTACTGGCGTTACGAATGAATTATCTGAAATGATAGAGAAACTACCTAAAGAAAAGCAACAGAGAATTATCAATGCGGTGAGGGCATTGGTGGAATAAATACATGAATAAGAAGATGGAAGGGCTTATTGCTCTTCTTTTTTATTTGGTTTAACGTGAAAATATGATATAGTAGTTCTAAAGACTTATATATAATTCTGAGGAACTTAATAAAATGAAGAAAAATAATATAACACTTGTATTTGTTGCTATCGTTTTTTCGATTATTGTTGGAATGATAATTGGAAAAAGCTTATTAAAGTATAAAGAAGGTGAGCCAGATGTAGTTGGCAGTTTTTCTATGAATAGAGATGAAAATCTTACAGTAGTTGCTAACAGAAAAAATATTTCTGATAAAGAAGCATTTGCAAGACTGCTTTTAAAAATGTACAAAGAGAATTCATTTCATTCAATAAAATTTTCTACAGATCATGGATATGCAACCAGCCTTGATATGACCGTATATTCTTGGAAAGAAGATATCGAAAATGGAAAATCCATTATGCAGATAGAATTTAGACCGATTGAATATGGAAAAGATTATGATATTGTTCATAATCTAGATAAATATGTGCTTTTTATCGATGGAACAGAAATAAAATGAAATATATAGATATGCAGATAAAGCGCAGAAAAAGAGGATTGCTCAACGCAGGATATTTTCAATTATTACCCCAAAAAATGATAAGAGAGAGGCAGCGGAAAAGCCGTTGCCTCATTTCAGTATTATGACACTTAATCTAGTTCTGCCCCTAACTCATACCTCCAATACTCCGCTGCCTCATACTCCCTGGGTTCTGAGAGTACCGGTACGGTAAAGAGTTCAACCGGAACACCGAGTTTTGATGCGAAGAGTTTCATAAGATCCTCTTTCGGTGTTCGGACATCGCTTTCATACTGAGAAATCCGGACATCAGCACAGCTTTCTGGAAATCCAACAGCCATGCCGAGTTCTTTCTGGGTGAGATGATTTTTCTGTCTTAAGTGTTTTAATTTTCTTCCAAATGTAATCATAGTATTATTCTCCTGTACTTCCAAAAGCCCCGGTTCCTCGTTCATTACCAAGGTCCAGGACAAAATCTGCGATCACGACTGGTGTAATCACCAGCTGACCGACGCGTGTGTCTTTATGAATGGTCTGAGAAGATGTGCTTACGTTGCTGATAATGGCATGGATCTCACCACGGTAACCGGAGTCGATCGGTGGAAGTTCGCATACCAGTCCTTTTGCTGCCATGCTGCTTCGTGGAAAGACATATCCGGCAAATCCATCGGGGATGATGAGACCAAATCCAAGTGGAATTCTTGCAACCTCACCTGGTTTTAATACGCAATCATAAGGCATGAATACATCAGCACCGGCATCATTTTCATGTGGCCGGAAGGGATAATGATCTGCTTTCAGACCAAAGTCAATCAGTTTAATCTTTATGGCTGCTCACCTCCCTTCTGATGAGCAATGGATAATCTGCTTTTAAGATATCTGACGGTATCCAAAGTTTTGAAATAGGATTCTGGCAGGACATCTGTTTTTCCATACAGCTTCCTCTCTGACAGAATGGACCGGTCAGATCCGGTGCAAAAAGAATCGGGCTTAATTTGTACAATCTCTGCCAGATCTGTAGCATCACAATCCTTGTTTCATCCGTATTTCTTCTGCAGGTTCTCTGACCGATCATATGCTTCCACTGGTAAGGCGTTGCACTGATGATCAGTACGTTTCGAAGTCCCTGAGGTGTGGCATATCCGGCTGAATCATGATCAATGCCTAAGGCACAGAGTTCTGTATAGTGGTCCAGATCTGACTGACAGCTTTTTTTGTAAATATCCTGGATTTCTTTATCTGCTTTCATGATCCCATATGGAATAGCAAATGCAGCGTGACCGGAATAATTGCTGTACTGCAGAGATGCACTCATGTACTTTACTTCGTTCTGATGCCTTGTGATCTGTGCCAGGAAGCGTCTGCTTGCACCAACAACAGCCACGGTAATGACCATGAATTTCTGTACGGTTGGATGTGGAAGCCCCGCAATGTTTTCTACGGTCTTCTGACTGTAGGATTGATGGTAAAGGTCCATCAGATCTGCCATGCTCTGAATCGTATGACCGTGTTGTGTGAGCCTGGCAGCAAAGACCATATTTTGTTCTGCTTCCCGGATTCCATAGCAGTTTAAGATAGCTGTTTCAATGTGATCCATAGGCCTGTTCCTCCTTTACCAGAGCTTTTAAAAGGATCAGATAATTGATGCAGTCTGTGATTTTTTCATCCCACTGTTCCATGTCAAAATGTAACAGAGTGGAATAACACATATCGTAAAGGGATACGACATGTTTCGACATCATGCCGGCCAGTGCTGCTTTTGGATCACAGTTCTGTAAAGCGGCAGCAATCTTGAATGCACTGAGGCGGTCAATATTATCACCGGTATATTCTTTCTTTTTATGTGCCAGAATATCGGCACACTTTCTCATCTGAAGTTCAAATACAACATTAAATTCTTCTTGTGTCATGTGATAGTTCCTCCTTTGTTTTGTAATAGTTATCGTTCGAGATCTTTGGTTTTTGATTTCACTGGTTCTGGAATCTGCATCTGAAGAATGGCATCAACATTCTGATCGGCAGTGTCCAGATCTTTTAATTTTTCTTTCAAGCTGCTTATTGCTTCTTCTTCGGAAGCTATCTGCTGTTGCAGTTTTTCTTTTTGTAAAGTCAGGGTTTTTAGGCTTGTCATCTTTCCATCCTGATAAAAGGATCTCAGCCAATCTCTGGCTTCTTCATATTTCTGAATTTCTTTCGCATGTTCTTTCCGGTACTTTCCTTTGTACTTTGCATTTGAAAATTGGGAATAAACTTCCTTGTTTGCATAGTACTGTCCGGTGTAGCGGATCTGATCATTGAGAGTCCTTAGATTGGACCGATGCTGAGCAAACTGTGTCTGCATTTCTTTCAATTCCTGCTTTGATGCAAGCAGTGTGTTTTTCAAATCTGACTGCGTATCAAATCCATGTTCCTGCACATAGATAATGGTATTTGCCATTTGCTGCAGATTAGAAAGTTTTACCCGATGAGCATAAGCCGGGCTCTGCATTGCTTTCACATTTGTCTGGAGATTTACAACCAGGCACAGGTGAGATCTGACGTAGAGAATGGCCAATGGATCCTTGCGTAAGAAGGTCTGTTCCAGGTGTTCTTTTCCATATCGTGTTCCAAGTGCACGTTCAGAAATCCGCTTCTGTCGATCAGGATGAAGATAGCTGTATCTGCCACGATGCTCAATCACAGAGATCTGAAATAGTTCCAGAAGTTTAGATTGGAATTCATCAAAATTACTGGAAGTGACAGCACATTCATCAATCGCTTGTCGCAAATATTCTTTCTGCGTAAGGAATACGGTGGATGTTGGTTTGAGACCATCTTCGATAATTTTCCGATTGATCTCATCTATTGTTTGCTGGCCGTGTTTCTGTGCCATATACTCTTTCTGAGTGATTTTTCTTTCAGCCGGAGCAAGAAGATCTATCTGGTGAAGTCCTTCCTGTAGGCAACGATCCATGACAGTTTTCTTAAAAGTGTTCATGAATTTATCCGTGGAACGATGCTTGTATCCGGCAACTTCTTCATGTGGTTTATCCATATAAGGCTGCCTTTCCACTGCAGTCTTCCTCACACTGTTGATGACGATGTGAGTATGGATATTTCCGGATTCATTGTGGCCATCGGTGTGAGTAACTACCAGTGCCTGATATCCAGGAAACATCTGCTTTGCAAGTTCCAAACTGATTGCTTGTGCTCTCTCGCCGGTAAGTCCATTTTCTGTAACATCGGCTGGATCGTAGCTGATAATGTAGTGGTGACTTTTGATATCTTCACGTTTCTTATTTTTGTGAAAATGAGCATTTGTCAGTTCGCATTCCTTGTCAAAAGACATCGGATCACAGTTCAGTCCATCCATATAAAACTCTTTTCGCAGGATGCTTCGTCCGGATTCATCTACAATCTTTTTCCCGGTTTTTTCATCATGTTCAAACAGAAGATAATTGATAGCAGCCGAGTAATTTGCATTTCTGCTTTTAATGTGTTTTACGATTGCCATTCATACCACCTGCCAGTTTCAGTACCTCTTTTCTTAATAGGAATAAGTCCGTGATGCACTGATGAATCTCATTTTCTATAGCACGTGACTGACTGCCACCACTGTTAAAATGCTTGGCAATCTGATTGAGATTCGATCCAATCTTTCCATATTCACTGACCAGTTTTCTGAGATCGTTCATGTCTGCAACAACTTTAATCTGATGATTGATTTGCTTCTCAAGCAGAAGTTTTCTCAGATATTCAGATCGTGAGATTGAAAAACAAGTAGCTCCTTGATCCAGCAAATTGAGTTCGACATCTGTCAGTCGTACTGCAACAAAATGTCTGTGATTTAGTTCTTTATCTTTGTTTTTTGTTCTCATACTCCTCCTTCCGTTGCTACTATTCCGCCCACTGGGAGTCCACGTATTTCAATATCGGCTGTCCCTTCCGATATTAGAAATAGTGCTGTGAACACCTTTAGGTGAAACCAACAGACAAGTGAAACGTCTGTTATGAAGAGGGTATGGGGAGATCCCCATCAAGATAAAACCCATAGGAGAACAGGATGCCAAGTGGCAATACTGTTAAACACGGGTGGATCTTGCTCTGTATGTGTACCCCTCTATATAACGAAACGCTGAGAGCCTGTTTTACAGTGGGGGAAAAGAAAAAATATCAAAAAAATGATGATTAATGGTGAGCTTGTGATAGAATGAAAAAAAGAGAAAAGCATAAAGGATGTAGTTGTGGAGAAAATTTGTTATGATTAGAAAGTTGCTGAACGGAGATATCGATAGAATTGCTGACATATGGTTAAAGACAAATCTGAAAGCCCATTATTTTATTTCCAATCAATACTGGAAAAGTAATTATGAATTAGTAAAAGAAATGATGTCACAATACGAAGTTTAAGTGTTTGAAGCAGATAAAATGATACAAGGATTTGTAGGACTAAATGATAAATATATAGAAGGTATTTTTGTCTCCGATGAAATGCAGTCATGTGGCATAGGTAAGCTTTTATTAGATTATGTTAAGGATAAAAAAGTTAGCTTACGATTAAATGTATACCAGAAGAATGCCAGAGCAATTTCTTTTTACCAAAGAGAAGCGTTCATTATTCAATGTGAAGGCTTGGATGAAGCTACTGGTGAAAAAGAGTACACTATGCTATGGAAACGAAAATAGAAATCGAAATTTGGAGGATTGAATTATGTGGAATGAATTAGGTATAAGTGGAGGAACCGCAATTGTTATTTTGATTGCGCTGTATTTCGTTATCAAATGGGCAGTGAAAAATGGCATCAAAGAAGCCTACAGTGCTATCACTGGAAAGAAAACTGTTGAAGATATCCAAAACGAAAAAGAGCTGAAAGAACTTGGATTGGATTCAGAAGATCAATAACTTCCAGTTTTTGAAACTGAGAAATTGGTATTTTAAGAGGAGGTATGTATTATGAATATAGGATTTTGGTCATGTATAATTTTGGTTATACCATTTGTAATTATAGGTGTGTTATTTGCGATTTTTAAGGAAAAAGCAACTAAATTTGTTTCAGGATTTAATTCATTTTCTAAAGAAGAACAAGCAATGTATGATAAAGCTCAGATCTCTCGTGATATAAGAAATCAGTGCTTCATATGGACTGTTATAATGTTAGCAGGAGCGACATTATCCTGCCTTTTAACCCCATATATGGCTATACCAACCTATATTATTTGGTTAGTTCTGTTTTTTAGAGAAGTCCACTTTGATAATCATAAAGCGTTTAAAAAATATTTATTAAAATAAATTATTGTTTGCAGGAGATGCTTATTTATGAAAAAAGGGATAAACAAATCAATCTTATTTTACATTGCATCAGTTCTGTTTTTCATAGCGTCAGCTATTGGCTTTACGAGTGGAAATGAAAGTTCTATGGCTATAGTATGGTTATGTCTTGGTTCTTCATTTCTTTGCTTGGGTTCGACTCATAAGAAAAAGGAAAACAATACAGATGATAAATAATTTCCTGCTTGTATTGTTGGAAAATCGGTAGTTATGGAGGTGAAAAATGTATTTCACAGACGAAAAAGACTATATTATGCGAATGATAAAAGAAATGGTAAGAGTATTATTTTCTTTAATGTTTGGGAAAAAGTATGTTTCTGTTGAACTTGAAAAAGAAAATAAATATGAAGTATCAGGGAAAAATTTGAAAGATTTTCTTGATATGATTGATTCTGGGAAAATTAACGAAGCAGAGAATATACTTTTAGATAGCATTGATTATACAGACAGAAATGAGGTAATGGCAGCAGCTCTTTTCTACCAATACCTTAGTGAGAAGGATAGTGAGTTTTTGAAAAATAACAATTATACAAAAGAAGAAGTGCTTTCTGGTTTTAAGCAATTACTTATGCAGTCAGGATATACTGATTTGCTATGTTTGGTCAAAGATGAGGAGTAATGTAGAAAATTCAAAGAGATAAGAGTGATTGGCTGAAAGGAGAAATTGTATTATATGTTCTATGATTATATGATCTATATTGTTTTTGACTTTATGATGGCAGTGATTATGTTTTTGTTTGGAATGTGGTTTTATAAATCAGAAGGAAAAGCTGCTAATTTCTTGTCGGGTTATAATATGAAATCAGCGGATGAACGAAAGAAATACGATGAGAATGCTATGTGTAAGGCATATGGAAAAAGAATGATGTTTATGTCAGTTCCTTTTATTATTGGAATAATCATAGATATCCAATATCTAGGAATTGGTTGTTTGATTGCATGGGGGATATGGTTTATTATGTTTGTTTTGTTGCTTATTGATAGGCATAAAAGAGAACGTTAAATTCCCATTTATTGGGAAGTCGCTGAGAACGAAAAATCGGAATTTATAAAGGAGAATATTGATGAAACTATTTTTATGTTCGCACTTTTCAAGTGTGGGAAGTCTGATAAAGGAAGAAATTGAAAATAAGAAAGTCGCATTTATTCCAACAGCTTCACTGCGTGAAGGCTACACCGGTTATGTCGGCTCGGCTCGAAAATTATTCAATAAGTTGGGAGCAATCGTAACTAAAATTGATATTTCAACGGAGGCTTATTCAACGATACAGTCTGTTTTTGAAGAAGCAGATGTGATATATTTTACCGGCGGAAATTCTTTCTTTCTTATGGACCAGCTCCGTAAAACGGGAGCTGATGGGCTACTGAAAAAGGAATTGGCAAATGGAAAATTGATGATCGGCGAGTCGGCAGGCGCAATTATATGCGCTCCAAGCATCCAATATATCGAGCAAATGGATAAAAAGCCAGAGGACTACTCACAAGAAGATGATGCAGGGCTTGATTTGATTGATTTCTATGTTCTTCCGCATTATCTTACAGCACCATTTAAGAAAGTTACCGAGAAAATAATGACTGAGTTTTCGGATTTGAATCTATGCCCAATTAACAACCGTCAGGGAATTGTAATTGATGGTGAAGGTTCAAAGGTTATTTGCAAAGACTAATTTGAAAATTCAAGTTGATATTGCACTTATTTTAGGAAATTTAATAACTGTTATATTTGATTATCAAATTCTTCGCAAACCCTTGAAAATACTAAGTTTGTAGCAAGTGAGCTTTCCCTTACTCTTTCCTTTGTGTTATATTCTCCCATTAGCTTTCATGAATCTTAATATGGGAAAAAATAAGGGAAAGAAAATTTCATAACACAGTATAACAATAACGACATGGTGAACTGATTGAAATGTTTTCGATATTTAACTCTATAACTGATTATTAAAAGAAAATAGAGATAAGATACGATGAGAACAATTTATGCATAATACAACATAAAACACGATAGTATTGATGTTTACACAAGTGTTGGATATATGCTTCGCATTGATTGCTGGGGAGCTGAAAAAGATTTAAAAACCACATATGGATCAGAATGTGCGCTTACTTCATTGGCTGTGGATGAGCCTTTAGAATATGCAAGATTATATCTCGATGGCAATTTACAGATGTGGATAGATTCAGAAGATTCACTTGAATTATAGAACAAGAATAACGGGTAGAAAACTTCTGATGCCCATTTTACAAGGGGTTCGAGTTTTTTATGTCTGCTGGCGCTATTTCTCTGCTGGAGTACTATTTTCGGGATAATGGCGAAAGGCTTTAGCGGTATAGTTAGAAGCACCGTTTCCATATTTTGTATTGGTTATGGTTTTTATATAATCGCTGGAATAATAGTCAATTGTAGAGCAAATGAAATAGACACAGGGGATTAAGGAAGAGTTGAAGGCAGATAAACAGATGGAATGGGTAGCAAATAAATACTATACAAGAGTGTGAAAAGGGAATTTTGAATAAGGAGATGATTTGGCAATAAGGTGCAGTAATCTGGTGGAAAGCAAGTCTGAAAATGGCTTGCTTTTTGCTTTACAATGTGGTTAGTTGATGTATATAATTATGATAAAGAGATAAAATTGATTTTTATATTTTGGTTCGATATTGTGATGCAGTTTTTCTATATTAAAAAATATACGAGGTTATAATGAAGAATAAAAGTTATGATTATATCTTTGGAAATGGAAAATTTAATACTTGGTTCAACATTATAGTTAGTATTATTAGTTGTTCAGCAATATCGTTTTGTTTAACCGAACTTTTGTTTTCCTTTGATTTTAAAGTGAGTTTTCAAAAAGCACTGATTTTTACCATACTTTTTGTGATTTTTTTATTATTGTTTTATTACTTTATAAAACAACGTACTTATAAACTATTCGATCAAAAAATAACATATGGATTTAGGGAACGAAAAATTTTGTATGCGGATATCCATTCATTAGTTTTTACACTATCCTCCAGACCTAAAGGAATATATGATATTGGACTGGGAGAACCATACCTATACATAAAAGAAAATGGGAAGAAAAAATATATATGCAATATTACAATTTATTTGGCATATCCAAGTGTTATACAAAAAAGATATGATATCAATATAAGCAATGGGCAGATAGGAATGTCTCCTGCCTACAGTTTTAACTGTTATGATATAAAAAGTATTTTCAATTTAATACATCATTCAAAAGCAAATATTTATGTGACGAAGAGTTTTCTTCTCTTTAATAATTGGACAATAAACAGATTTTGCAAAGAATACAATATCTCTATGGAAATGGTTCAGCTTATAAATGATGGAAACTAATGTAAAAAATTTGTATTGTATTGAACTTTAGAAAACCTTTTTATGAGAAAGGAAAGCATATGCAAGAATATTATAAAATATATTTTCCTTATTCCAAAGAATATTTATTGGAACAGATTAAGAAGACTACAAAACCATTATGTATTTCAAACCAGGCTTATAGAGATATGGCACTTGCAGCCTACAAAGAAGAGGATAATACCTTATGTATCGGATATGCAGCAGGAAGTATGACAGGCGGTGGCTGGGAAATGCTCCAGACACATATAAAAAGCTATGGGGGAGATGTAATGCTGGAAGGTACGTTTGTGCTTTTGCCATACATAAAAAAAGCTGCACTATTTTTTCTGCTCATAGTGATTTTATTTGCATTGTTTTTTTCTCAGGGAGATTTATTGATTTTAACAGAATGTCTGATTTTATTTATGTTTCCATTATATCTGCTGTATAGGAATATTTCTAAGATAGGAAAATGTGAAGAAGGGCGACGGCTTGTTTTATTATATCTGGAAAAGGTGCTTCATGCAAATGTGGAAATATCCGTAGAGGAAGAATAAAGAAATGATAGGGGAAAACGAGAATGAAAAAGATTAATGAACAAACAAAAAGTTTTTTACTATACGGTATAGAAGATGTGATTAAGCCGAAAGAAATCTACAAATTAGATGGAGCAATCTTGTTTCTAGTATTTTTATTTTTCTTTTTATCTGAATCAGCTCCATCACCGTTTTTTTCAAAAGTATTTTTAGTTATTGTTTATCTTGGATTCGTGATTCTTAGTTTTTCAAGAACAGAAGTGACAGGGAAAAAGGTTTTTTGGATCATTGGAATACAAAGTCTGACGTTTTCTATTTTGTTCTGTTGGGCAGCAACTATCCTCATGCTGACAACTATGAAAGAAGAATATTATAAGAGGTATCTAACCATACTCGTTATCATTTACATACTGGTAATCGCTGCATACATTTTTCTTATAATAACTTTGATTAAAAAAGATATCTACAATCCATCTTCTTCCAAAAAGCTGGCTGGAGGATGGTGTATTACTAGTTTTGTATTGCTTGGAATGGGTGTCGCAAAAGTACTTAGTAGCAGCGTTGAATATACAGCCATGATTAGAATTGCAAGCCTTTGTTCCTATTTTTGTTCTTTGGGTTCTATCTTAGGAGTTTTTCACCTGGTAAAGTATTTTGCTGTCAAAAAATGGGAGGTTGAAAAATGAATATTTTTATGAAAAGAATATAGATGAAAATAATTATAGCATCCAGGAAGAAGGATGGCTGGGAATTTTATTTTTGGTTGGAACTATATTTTTCTCAGGATTACTTTTGTATGGTTTTATAGACGGACAGGCGGATTTTTCAGTTATAGTGGCGTATGGAATATTGATTGCTTTTTCTGGAATCTGTACCCTGCATTTGTTCCTGTGGAGAGTCAAGGTAAATCATGATGTAATTGAATACCGGTCGTTTTTTGGAAAAAAATATTATAAATTTTCAGATATAACAAGAAGTGTACATAAAGAAAATGGTACATTGGAAATATATGCAGGGGACAAAATAATATTCAAATTTGATGAAAACATAAGCGCATCATTGTTTGCAAATAGTCTGTCTAAGCATAAAATTTCACAAGAAACATGGTTGAGTTGTAGAGATAAAAAGTGCATCATAAGACCAAAAGAAAGCCACTATGTTCTGCCAGGCATTTTCTTTTTATATTTGGTTTACAATAGTGTGATACTTGTATTCAATGCAAAAGAAACAGCTTTTGTTTTCCTTTTATTCTCTCTTGTACCGGGAGGTATATTTTTCTATTTTTATCCCAAAAAGAGTAAAAATCGAATTATCCGCATAAACACAGGGATTTTAAGCAATATGAAACAAAAAATAAAAGAATTTTACCACTAATTTACTACGAATGAAAGAACCTTGATACGACAGAGAAAACAGCATAAATAAAGGCAAAATTGGCATTTCATACAGAATATGAGATGTCTTTTTTGTTGCTGTAATACAGTATAACTATTCTTTTTCTGCTTGATTATTAATCATTTTTTAGGACATGAATTGTCAAGAGCTTGTTGCGTAGCAATGTTTACACTCTTGATAATTTATGGAATAAAAAATATTCTGACAGATACTAGAAAAGTGATGACTACTCAATTTTCTAATGATATAATATGATAAATAATAATGGATAAACTTGAAGTGATTAAGGAAGTGTATGCCATGAAAAAATTTTTGAAAATAATGTTAATCATAATTGGAGCGATTTCTTTGATTTTTGTAGCTCTGATAGGGATTGGGTTATTTGTTGATGTTGAATATGATGACCATATTGAAAATGGTCGTTATACTTATGTTCCGGAAGAAGAAAATAAAGATAATGAATACGTGGAATTTACGATAAATGATTATGATAAAAATAATGCCAAGCTTGTATATTATGACACGATTGAAGAAGCTATTCAACTTTCCACTTTGAATGCTGAAAATGAGGAACTTTCGGTTCCTGCTGATTTTCTTAATCATGTTGATGAAACCTTGCATATATGGCAAGGCAAAAAATATGATACGATTTTCTATCGGGCTGGAAATGATAACGATGATATTCAAGGCTTAGTAATGGCTCGTTGTAAAAAGCAGATACAGAATGGGCATACACAATACGCATTTATAAATGCTACACCGGTTACAACGAAACGAGATAGAATTTTGTTAGATGATATTACAGAGCTTATTCACTCTTCTTTGAAATTAAGTGATTTCCAACAAGACTTAAACCCCGATTATCCAAGCAAGCGTTTTGTTTACGGCTATGCACATGATAAAGAAATCTATTCATTGGAAGTAGAAGGACAAAAACCGGACGGTGTAATTGAAATCAATGTATATGACAGAGTCATGTATCTATGGTATTACAATGACTTACAAAGTAACAAAAGAGGTGACTGTTTAAGCTATTCGGTAGATGTACCTAAATAAAATGACATTTTTACATAATACTATATTATTAGTTAGGCAGACGGAGTGATCCAGACACGGTGGCAGGAAAATCTTTCAGATTTTTCTGCCATGTCTTGCAAGTGGCTGGTTTACTTCGTCTGTGAGCGAGCCTGTGGCGAGCGAAGATTAAGCCCCCGTTATCTAACAAGGGGGGCACAAAAAACAAAAGACACTATACACTAACAGGCGGAAAACGCTGTATTTACAAGGCAAAACCGCATTTTATAAGATGTGATATAAAAAGTATCTATTTCACAAAAGAAAAACAATAAATTTAAACATTATAATATTTTAATTTTTGTGGTAATGATATGCAAACTTTTTAGGAGGGAAGATATGGATTGTAAAATGACTGATATTATTGCTATTATTTCAAGTATCATTGCTATTGGTTATTCAATTTATTCCATAATTACTAAAAGTTATATTCGTCAATACAACCTTGAAAAATTTGAACATTTTTCTTTAAATCAGAAGAAAGTTTGTATTGTTTTCAATTTTATTATGACACTTATAATTGGGATAAGTGGGGTGTATATATTGCTATTATACTTATTCTAATGGGATTGAAAGCATTTATGTAGCAAATAGCAAAATTTTTAATGGACAAAACAATTGTCAAGGATGGATGGCTATATAGAAATGGATTTTTAAGGAAGAACTGTAAAATAAGATTAACGGATATTACCCAGATGAAAAGAAAAAAGAATTTATTTGGAGAAGCTCTTATTTTATATAAAAATCAGAAAAAAATCGCTAAAATTTCTGCCCGGAATAGAAATGTGGACTGGCTGCAAGTAAAGATTGCAGAAATAAAAAAGGATAAGAAGAAATTAGAACGTAAAAAATGAAAAATGTGAATCATATAGGGAGATTGAGTTTATGGATAATGTCATTAGATTAAGTAAATTTGTAAAAAATTTAGGAATAGTAACAACAGTTCTTTTTTTAATAATCGTACTGGTAACATTTGTTACAGGAAATATGGGGGTTGCGATATGTTTTATGCCTTTTGTATTTTTAGGTATTGCTTTAATTTTGGCATACAAGAAACAAATAATTGTAGTAAATGAAGATGAAATTGTATTTAGCTATCTGGTTAAGAAAACTCAGCATATAAAATATAATGATATTCGTTGTATTTTAATGATTCCATTAAATGGTAGAACAGATGTCATATTAATTGATAAGATGTACAATAGACTTGTTACTCTGGAGCAAGTGTATGTAAATTATGATATTTTATATGATACACTTATAAAACATGAAATAGATCTTGTGGATTTTGGTGAGTTAGTTGAACAGAACAAAGATGTATCAAAGTATGTACCTGCTTTAAACTGGATAGAAAAGAATTTCTATAAATCTATATGTAATGAGAATACAACTATCAAAAATATGTCAAAAACAATAGAAAAAGAAAAGCGTAAAAAAACAAAGCAATTTTTAAAAGCTTTAGGTTGGATTCTAATAATTGCTGATGCGGTAGCATTTTTTATTGGTGGCAAAACAATGTTAGTTATATTTATAATGGTTTTGATGATTACATATGCAGTGTATATAAAATATTATCCATATATATTTATAGAAGTCACCACAAAAAAAGGACAAGAACTGGCGTATCAATTACCATTTATGGGTGCAGCAATAGCAATGCTTTTATCCCTGAATACGAGTAAACTCTTTAATTATGAATTTGGAAACTATATGAAGATTACGGCAATTATTACTGCTTTACTTGCACTGCCATTTATTATTAAATCTTTAAAAACAGATGTACCACAGAAATTTGGACGTAAACTTTCAGTTGTATTTGCTGCTTTTATAATCGCATTTACAATTAGCTTCCCAATAAATTTTTTATTTACATTTGATGGGGCAACTCATGAAATTGCAATTGTAACAGACAAAAAGATTAGCAGTGGTAAAACTAGAGATAGAGAGTTATATGTAAGTTGTAATGGTAAAAGAGAAATATATACTGTTTCAAACAGTGAATATGAAAATACATCAATAGGCGATAGTAAAAGAATTTGTAGAAGAAAAAGTGCATTAGGATTGGAATATAGTACGATACATGATTAATATTTATTTAAAGATAAGGAAGGAATATATAAGATGAAAATATTGTTAGCAGTAGTTGGAGGATTATTATTACTGATATTCCCTTTTATAGTTATGAAAAAAGCAAAAGTAACAAAAGAAGAAAATACTGATGAAGCAAGGAAAAAATTTAATGTGTTTCTCATTTGTATGATACCTGTTCCTCTAATAGGCTTCATATTTCTTTTAATAGGGCTTAGAAGTTTTTTATAAAATTAAATAAAGGAGAAAAATGTTAAAAAACAATGATATATCAATACCAGAAGCCTGCTATGCAGATTTATGTAAGGTGGGTTTTTTTGAAAGAAAACAGGTTAAATTAACAATTATATGGAATGAAAAAATAAGCAGAAATAAACAAATACTTACACTTAAGAAGTTATATCCTGAATTAAATAAAGTGTCTACAGTTGAAAGCTATAAAATTACAAAAAAACGAAGAAATGGCAATTTGCAGAGATGGGATGGGGATTTGCTGTTGACTTTTCGCATAAAGCAGAAAAAGCGGGGATAAAAATATTGTTAGAAGAATAACTAAAAATCTTGCTAATGTATAAGTTAAGTAAAAAATAGAATGAAAAATAATCATATAGCAGAGGAGATTGGGTAATATGAAGGAACAAAAGAAATCTTCTTGGGGAGCGGTTCTGGTGTCATTTTTAAAGGAATTTCTATTAAACTCATTCGAAGCCCCAGGTCATCTTTATTATGATGAAAATTTAACTAATGAAGGAAAAAGAAAGAAAAATTATATTTGGAGGGTGCTTCTACTGGTGACTGCGGTAGGAGTAGCTTTGCTTCCTGTTATAGCTTGGAACATGTTTGTTCCAGATGTGCTATGGGCAAAAATAGTTACCGTTGTAGTGTGTGAAGGCTATGTTGTTTTTATAGTAAGTATGGAGATTATCCAAATAAAGGATGAGCTAAAGGAAGATATGTTAAAAATAGGGGGATATAAAATTACTCCCAAAGGAAGTATTTCCCTATTTAAAGAAATTGATTTTAAGATTGCTCAAACAGAGTATTCTTATACAATATTGATTTCTAAGAAACCTTTAAAATGGCTTTATAAGAAGTTTTATGTTACAATCTATGGAAGACATGGAAAAGTAAAAAAGATTGAATTGGTTCGAGCAGACAAAAAGTATTCTACGAAATATGAGACAATGAATGGTACAGTCTTAGAAAAGTTGCAAGAAGAAAATAATAGGTTTTTAAGGAAATGCTTAGGTACTCCCAGTAAAAAGAGTATGACAGGCGTCGAATATTATTATGAGTGGGGACAAATACAATCCTTCTATGATGATCGTTCTTGTCAAACAGGAATTGTAATTATGTTTTAAAATAAGGAATATTGTATCTCTTGCTTCCGTATGCAGAAAGATTACATCGGTACAGAGAAATGTGGTAGTGATACACCAAAGAACACAGGCGAAACCTTATATCTCGGTTCCACAAGTAGCGAATCTTTCAAAAGAGAGAGATGGGTAAAACTTCGCTGTTTATATAATAGTAGGGGACGATGTTTTATCCCCTGCTATTATACGTTTTTTAGCATGTTTTCACCAATATTGCTTGGTACCTAACCGATTTTTCAAATAACATCTGATTCCAAGATATACTCCCTGAGAAAGTACGAAAAGCAATAGAAGATTTACGGAAAGTGCTTTTTTAATTGCTTCTCCAAAATAAATGATGACAGCAGTACTTGTCAGTATCATCAGTAGAGTAATAACATCCCAACAGTTTTTCTTATATAATTCTATAACCTTTATTTCTATCAGTATCGCCAGTATCCCTGTCCCTGCCACACATATTCCGACAACCAATATCAGAAATAACCAATATACCATTCCGGCTATAAAAGGATTTGGAATTTTTGTGCTAATCTGTGCCACAGATTGCCCGGCATCAATTGTCCAACCGATAAAAGTTTGTAGGAATGACGCTGCATCATGGAAGAATGATTTACAATCGGAAAGGAACACATCGGACTGTACTGCCTGAAAAAGAGTGGTTGTCAGCGAATACCATGCAAGAAGGAACAAGGTTGTTTGGAACATTACCGTTTTTGCTTTATACTGTCCGGCAAGTCGCTCTTTTTGTGTTCCGTATTTCGCTTTTTCATTCTGATAGGCTGTCCGGTCACAGGATTCACATTTTTCATAGAGTACCGGCTTTTCTACCGGTATCTCTACGATTTTCTGATGTGTCCGGGCATAATCCCGTTGTTGTGTTAAACAGCGTATTTTATTTTGATATTCCCCGATCATGACGTTTGCGCTTCGCAGCTTCTCTTTCTCGTTCCGCAATGCTCTGTCTGCCAGCTTCAAGTCGTTCTTTAATGCTTGAATATTCCCGGCTCTGTTCTCTTTGTTTAATTTCTCGTTCAAGATCAGAGATTCGTTGAGCTGCGTCTTCAGTTCCACGATAAGCTGGTCTTTCTGTTCCAGTTCTTCTTGTATCTCCTCGGTCAGGAGCAGAAGCTCTTCCAACTGTTCGGCGTTCTTTAATTCTCTGGATTCGTTCATCTATATCACGTCCTTTCTCTATCTGCTGTTCCAGTTCAGCAATTCGGTGTTATCCTCTGCTGATTTGGTCGTTTCAATCAATACGCTACATTCTTCCATCGTAATTCAGCCCTTTCTTTTTAATTTTGAATATGAAAAAAGCAGTCGATCATAAATGAAAGGCTGCTTTAAATCATATCCTTTATTGCTTTGTGTGGAGATTTAACTGATTGTCTATGTCCCGTCCGGCATACATTACTCTAAGTATTGTTACAACTTTTTTATCGCTGTCTGGAATATAAAGTACCACATAATTGTCTACTGGTAATACACGAAGTCCACGACTTTTCCACGGTTCTTTTTCATATTTTCGATAACGCTCCGGCATCGTATCCAGACTTAATATCTGTTCTTCCAGACGGTCAAGCTGTCCGCTTGCATTTTCCGGCGATTGTAATTCAAAAGAAATATATTCAAAAATCCCTCTCAAATCACTGTCAGCCTGTTCGGATAATTCTACTTCATATATCATAAGCCATAATCCTTGCGAATGTCAGCAAATGCTTTCTTCGCATTTTTTGTCCGTCCAGCCTGCATATCCGCATATCCTTTCTCCAATTCTTCATTGAACTCTGCTTCTGATAATGTGCTGATATCAACAGGTCTGTCAGATGGTATTTTTACTTCAAACGGAAGTCCTCTCTGTAAGATAATCTGTTTATAAAACATATTGATAGCACTGGAAGCAGGGATACCAAGTGTAGACAGGATACTTTCTGCTTTTTCTTTGACATCTGGTTCAATCCTTGCATATAAATTTGCTGATTTTGTAGCCATATAAAACATCTCCTTTCGTGAGTAGTATTTCCATCTATCTTTATTATATGCAAATGTCCGCACAATAGCAATACTAATTTTATGCTCCAATAATCTTATTGAATAACTGTAACAATACATCTTTTACGCCGGACGCATTGAATACAAGACCAACGGCTACTAAGGCAACTACCAAGAATCCGATAAGTTTGGAAAACTCACGCTTACAGGATAATCGAACTACTGCATACTAACCGCCACAGGGAACTCCTAATCCCTTGCTCATGAGGGGAAGAATAGTTTATCATATTGTAAAAAAATATAAAAAAATATAAAAAGTTTTTGTGTTTTTAAATGATTTGTTAAGGTTAGTTGTTTATATATAGAGAAGAATAATTAAGAGAAAAGTGATGGATATGATACAAGACTGGATGATAATAAACAAAATTAAGATGGGAGATCCTGATGCATGGGATATTTTAGTACATAAATATTATGATAGTGTGTATTTTTATTGTGTTCGCAGATGTTATGGAGACTGCGATATAGCTTCTGATTTAACACAGGATATTTTTTTAAAATTGGTAGAAAGTTTACCTAGATACCGATTCATAGGAAAATTTCAAAATTATCTATACACTATGGCTGTCAATACTTGCAATAATTATTTGAAAAAAAGACATATTGAGCAAATAGAACTCACAGATAATTTTACAACTGATTTAGACACTTCATTGATTGATGAAATATTACATGATGAGAGAAAAGAAACGGTTCAAAAAGCACTTGATTTACTTCCTGAAATACAACGAGAGGTTGTGATACTACGGTATTATCACGATTTAAAGGTAAAAGATATTGCGACAATTACTGGCGTGGGGGTATCTACTGTACAGTCACGTATTTATCAAGGCCTTAGAAAATTAGAAAAAGTTTTAGAAAGAGAGGAATTTTATGATGGATAAAAAAGATATTATATCGAAATTGGCTGGTTATAAATTAGAAGGTGATATAGAAGGACGTGAAAAAACCATCGAATTAGGATATGAAATAATGATTAGACTTGGAATGAGTCGACATTCTTACTTTGAGCTATTCCTGTCAACTTTTCGCTTCATACATGTTCATACTTGGATAATTCAATTATTCATCTTTCTATCAGGGATAACTATGGCATTAAATTTTAAAAATTTACAGCCGATAAGTGAAATAATGTTATGCATTACAGGTGTAATATTCATTTCGGCTTTATTTTTTTTAGATGAATTATTCAAAAGTTTTACTACAGGAATGTGGGAATTGGAACAGACATTCAAATATGATTTGCGACAACATATTATGATGAAATTATTGATTTTTGGCATTATTGATATGGTAATTGTTATTTTGCTTTCTCTTATGACTAAATCTATAGTATCTTTGCCTTTGTATCAGATATTAGTCTATGTACTTGTTCCATACAATATTGTTTGCATTATTTTATTTTCGCTTATAACTATATGGAGAAAGCAATTACATAATTATTTCCTATGGTGTATATCGGGAAGTATTTGTGTCGCAGTTATTTTAATTGCAAATATCTTTAAAATATATGAAATCCGAATGCTTTATTGGGGAATAGCATATTTCATTACAACGACAATATTAGGGATTATCTTATATTCTCAAACTAAAATAATCAAATGGGAGGTAGCTTCAGTATGGAATTAACTATTAATAATATAACAAAACAATATGGGAATGTAACTGTGCTTGATGATGTGTCGTATCGATTTACTCCTGGAATTTACGGAATATTAGGTGCTAATGGGGCGGGTAAAACAACTTTATTTCGTATTATTTGTGGACTGATGAGAGCAAATTGTGGAAATATACAATATGACCATAAAGATATTGCTCTGCAAGCAGAATATTATCGCTCGATTCTTGGATTCTTACCACAAGATTTTCGATACTATCCTGATTTTACAGGATTAAATTTTATGATGTATATCGCTTCATTGAAAGGCTTAAATGGGAAAATAGCAAAAAAGAGATGTTTAGATTTATTGATTCAGGTTGGCTTAGATGATGTGAAAAATAAAAAAATCAGAAAGTATTCTGGCGGAATGAAACAGAGACTAGGTATCGCTCAAGCAATGATTAATAATCCGGAAATTTTAATATTAGATGAACCTACGGTAGGGCTCGATCCCAAAGAGCGAGTTAAATTTAGAAAACTGATAAGTTCGTTTGCATCAGAAAAAATAGTATTATTGTCTACACATATTGTATCAGATATAGAATATATAGCAGATGAAATCATTATTCTAAAAAAAGGTAGAATTGAAAATACAGGCACAATAAGATATTTGTTGAAAGATATTAACAAGTGTGTATGGGAATGCCTGGTTCCAGAAAAAGAAGTAAATCGAATTGAGCAAGTATATACAGTAAGTAATCGTAAATATGGAGAAGACGGAGTTGTTCTTCGACTTATTTCAAGGGAAAAACCTTTTGCAAATGCGAAACAAGTTGATCCGGTTTTAGAAGATTTGTATTTGTTTTATTTTAGAGAGGGGGAATGAGAGTATGACATCGCTAATTAAGTTTGAACTTGGGAAAATATTGAGAAACCGAACTGTATTTGGTGGGATTGTTGTAGGATGCTTAGTCCTTCTGGGGATTTTTTTTGTTGGGTATCACTATTCACAGCTATCAATGAGTGAAGCGAGTAATAAGAAAAAGGGGTTTGAAAAGAGCCTCGATGTAATAATAGATGAAAAATATTCTGGAGAGTTTACAGATGAAAAAGTTAAAATGATTCTGTCTGATTCTATGAATAATTTCCAAGAGAATGAAGAGAAAAAAGTTGTTAATAAGCCTTTTTATCCATTTTATTGGGAAATGGGAGATACTTTTTTTTCAAAAGATGCCGAAAATGTTTATTCAGAAATGATTGAACAGGTTAATAAAGGCCAAAGATTAACAATAGAAGACGTGGATTTATATTCATTGGACGAGGTTGGATTTAAAAAATTTGATACTCCTTTGACATTAGGAAATTATGTTCCATGGACAGACTTATATCGAGTACTTGGATATATATATGCTCTTTTGTCCATAATTACAATATTGGTATCTTCCATAGTGTTTTCAGATGATAATTCTAAAAATATCAATCAGATTCTGTTAGTTACAAAATATGGAAGAAACAAAATGATATTTGCTAAATTGATTGCGACAAGTATTATTACAGTGAGTTTATTTATTATTTTTCAATTGGTCAACATAGGTGTTTTCTCTACAATGTATGATATGAGCGGATGGAATTCAGACATACAAACAAATTTGTCGTTGGGATTATTTGACTTCCCTTTGCAATATAACCATATTCAAATATACTTTTTAATTCTTGTCATGCAATTAGTTGGTATTGGATTTGTTGAGAGTGTAACATTGTTAATATCAGCTCTTATGCATTCATCTATGTCAGTATTAGCTGTTTCATTAGGGGTATATATATTACCATTATTGCTGGTGCAAATGATAAAAACAGGGGTAGGTAACAAAATTTTGTATTTGTTTCCAATAAATAATTTGAATGTACAAAATATATTAGGTATTCTATATTCAAAAGATGCTTTTTTCTTCCATTCCTTCTTCATTAATATAGGATTTATATTTATTTTTCAGCTCTTAATACGAGTAGGGATGCAACTATATTGCTTTATTTATATTAAACATTGGAAGTTTTAATGATTTTTTCAATGAAAATGCAATTGAAGAAAAAATATGATATCATGTGAGTAACAAATCGGGATTGACTGAGTTCTTTGAGTGAGATACACTTCTTGGACGAAGGGAAGGAAGAAGAAAAAAGTACTTTAGAGGTATTATGGAATGAGTAATAAATTGGTTAAGCACCAAGAACCAAAAGAAATATTAACTGGAAATCAAAAGAAAATTTTGTTTTGGATTTGTTTCATTATTTTAAGTATAGCTTTCATTACAGTCTGGATAAATATACTTTTGACATCTAAAGCATTTAATACACAAATGGAAGAGATGGTACTGGGAGAAGATTACTATATGGAGGATATTGTGATTACAGGTAAAAGGGCTGAAGCTGCTTCGGCTGATACGATATCTCGGAATTATTTCTTCTACTACAACAATGGAAAAGTGAATGATTATCACAAGCGAATGCAAGTACCGGGATTTGTATATTCGGAATATAATGTAGGAGATTCCATAGCTGCATATACCACAGACCATGTTAGTTATTCTTATTACAAGTATGGGATTCTTCCGGATACAGAGTATACAAACAATGAATTAATGAAAGTGGCTGGCGTATTGCTTGGAATTGGAATATTTTTATTGGCTTTGTTTGGGGTATTAAGTAAGAAAATGAATTACAAGAAGTAACCAACTTCCCGTTTATTGGGAAGTCGCAGAGAACGAAAAATCGGTATTTGTGGGGTGGTGAATATGAAAAAGAAAATTTTAAAAGCAGTTTTAGGTATTCTTATTTGTTGGGGGATTTTTGTTGCTATTGAGGGATTTCGTTTGATTGGAAGCACTGACCCAGGAAAATGTCCGCTTATAACACTTGGAAGCACACAAACTGCGGATGAAATTGCTGATTATGGAAGTTTAGGATTTTCACAAACATATCATCTGACAAACGGCGATGCATTTGTATATGGTGAATTTCGAGTTTGGGGAATCAGAATTGCAAGATGGGAGAGTTAAATTCTAGTTTGTTGAATTTAAAAATGAAATAAAGTTCCAGTAATCATAGAGTGTATGGATTCAATTCCATATGCTCTTTTTCTTTACTTAATTTCATGAAAAATGTAAAAATCTAATGTTACGAGTTGCATTAAAGAAAACTCGTAAGAAAAAAGTAAAAAAATTTGCTTTTGACCACTGTAAAACATGCTCTGAGCGTTTCGTTATATGAAGGGATAATTTTTCTTTCATATTTCAAAGAAAAGAGGATAAAGAAATGTCAGAAAAAAGATGTTATACAGTTCAAGAGTTACAGGAAATCTTAGGAGTCAGCAGACCTACTATTTATAACCTTTTAAAGAAAAAGGAATTCCGGTGGATCCAGTTGGATGGCGGAAAGTATCGCATCTCTAAGAAGAGTTTCGATGACTGGCTCGATAACTTGGAACAATAAAAAACAGGGTGTTGATCAGGCAGATTTTGTCTGCAATCGACATCCTAAATTTTTATCTGGATTTGAGATATGATATAAGAAAAAAAACTAACACTAAAAAAGACAGGAAGTGAAGAATAAATGGCAACAGCAATTATGAAACAAAAAGAAGTTCCGGAAATGGACGATGTTGAAGAGATCATTTCAAAGATATCAGAAGACAGTCCTTACAAACGGCGTCCGACACAAAAGAGAACCTGGATGACCGTGCCGGAAATGGGAAAGCTGCTGGGATTAAAAAAGACAGATCGATACTGGCTGGTGCATAAAAATGTTTTTGAATCTAAAGAGATTGCTGGAAAGATACGAATCAATATTGCCAGCTTTGAAAAATGGTACGCCAATCAGATTAAATACCATAAAGTTACCGGAGAAGAACCAGGGAAAGAATTGAAATCCTGGTCCTATTCCGTTAAGGAAGTTGCGGATCTGTTGGGTGTTGATGAGTATCTTGTTTATGATTTACTCAAGAAAAATCAAATGGAAGCTGTTATTGTCGATTACTGGAAACGAATACCAAAAGAATCTTTTCAGAACTGGTATAAAAGCCAGTCCCGGTATCGAACAAAGGAAGACAGAAAAAAAGACGCTCTTCTGGAAGATGCAACAATTACGATGCCTGAGATGGCACAGCTGCTTGGAACAACCAGAAGCGCAGTATATACAATTCTTGATAATCCAAAGTATAGTCATTTTTTTGAATTCATTGTGATTGCAGAAAAGAAAAGGATCACAAAAGAGAGTTTTCGAAAATTCCTGGAAGGTCAGGATCGGTATAAGCTGGATCCATCGAATGATTATGAAGAACTTGCACAGGAACAAAATATTGCCCTGGCTAATTTCCGGCGGAAGAAATTATCACAGACCGGAATACGAGGAAGCAATGGAAATATAAAGTATCTTACTTTTGATGAAGCTTCCTATCTGGCAAAGGTCAGCAGAAGCATGATCAACAAGTGGGCGGATAAAGGAAAGTTCACAGTAATAAAAGTTGGCAGTCGAGTTAGGATCCGTCGGGATGAATTTGAGGACTGGATGGAGCAAAGAGATTTGGAAAGGAGTATGCAATAATATGGCATCTATAAGAGAACGAAACGGAAAATTTAATGTAATCTATTCTTATACGAATGAAAAAGGTGAGAGGAAACAGAAGTGGGAAACCTATGAAACGAAAGCCGAAGCAAAGAGAAGAAAAAAAGAAATTGAATATAAAAAAGAGATGGGATCATTTGTCGTCCGTAAATGCAAAACACTGGACGAGCTTATTACAGAATATGTTGCACTTTATGGCAAAGAAAACTGGGCGCTTTCTACATATGAAGGAAATGTCTCTCTTATCAATAACTATATTCTTCCGATCATTGGTGATACGAAACTCTCAGAGATCAATACCCGTTTCATCGAAAGATATTATCAGAGTCTTTTGAAGAGACGTGCAGTTATCAATCCATTGAATAAAACCAGTCGAAATGAATTTGTATCTTCCAGTACGGTCAGGGATATTAATAAGCTGCTTAGAAACTGTTTTGAACAGGCAGTGAAATGGGAGTTGATGGAGAAGAATCCTTGCACCCATGCGACTGTACCAAAACATAAATCACAAAAAAGAGACATCTGGACAGCGGATACATTGATGTATGCGCTCAGTGTCTGTGAAGATGAACGATTAAAGCTCGCAATTAATCTATCTTTCTCATGTTCCCTGCGACTTGGTGAGCTGCTTGGTCTTACCTGGGATTGTGTAGATATTTCTCATGAGGCAATTGAAGAAAACCGTGCATATGTCTTCATCAACAAAGAATCACAGCGTATAAGAAAAGAATCTTTAAATGCATTGGATGGAAAAGATGTGTTGTTGGTATTTCCGACAAATCATAAGAAGAATTCTACGGTCCGTATTCTGAAAACACCGAAGACAGAAAGTAGTGTACGTAAGATATTCTTACCGAAGAGCGTTGCTAATATGCTTGTAGACTGGAAAGCTGAGCAGGATGAAATGAAAGAAATCCTGGGTGACGAATATATGGACTATAACCTGGTTATGGCAAGTACCTTTGGTCTTCCTCTTGGTGATGGAGCAATCCGTGGCCCTTTAAAGAAATTGATCGAGGACTATAATCTCCCACCGGTTGTATTTCACAGTTTTCGTCATAGCAGTGTTACTTATAAGCTGAAACTGAATGGTGGAGACATCAAGGCGGTACAGGGTGATTCTGGCCATGCTCAGGTCAATATGGTTACAGATGTGTACTCTCATATTCTGGATGATGACAGAAGGAAAAATGCAGAGCTTTTTGAAGAAGCATTTTATGAGAAAAAGAATCTGGATCCACAGATGCATGTACAGCAGGAAAATAATAATACTACTGTTGCTGATGAAGTCGATCCGGAACTTCTGGCAAAAGTATTGGCGAATCCAGAGATGCGGGCATTGCTCAATTCACTGGCGAAGACGATGAAGTAATGAAAAATAGTGAAAAAATAGTGTAATTTTAGTGAAAAAACGATTCATAAAACGATATAATATATGGATGAAATGAGGATATTTATTGTGTATATGGATATTCTATCTCCATCATTTGATGATAGAATGACGGAGATAAATCTGAAATGAAGGAGATTCCTATGAGAGACTTTGATTTTATTGTAAGTCCTGCGAAGTTGTTAACACCTGAAATTGTTCAGATGGTTAGCAGCATCCATGAACATAAAGGCAAACAGGAATTATTTCTCGAAGCCAATGTAGATGAATTGAAAACACTCTTAGAAGTTGCATTGATTCAGAGTACGGGAGCATCCAACCGAATCGAAGGTATATCTACTGGTTATGTCCGTGTTTAAAAATATGAAAGCAGCTTATAAATTTGCCAGTCAAAAACGCATGGACAAACCGTCTCGTATGCGTTATATTATTTATAGACAAGAAAATATCTTGTACTTATGATAGGAAAGTTTAATTGAATACTGTTTACCATGATCGAACGTACGAAGCATGGTGGTCATATAACAGATGTCGATGGTAATATCAAGGCATTCCCCGATTATTAGCTGGGGCAAACAATCAGCTAACTTTCAGAGCTTTACAGAGCTTGACAGAGGGGGTATTCAGAATAACTCGAATTGAATCGGAAACAGTTTTATATAGTGTCCCATATGGGTTTACCTTACCTCAGATTGACAGAGAGTGACAATAGGTTGGAGCTCTCCTAAGCGAGGGGTCGGAGGTTCAAATCCTCTTGGCGACGGGCTTCAAAGCGTTCGAAAATGTTAGCTGGATTAGCTGACAACGAACGCTTTTTTTGTTTTCTAATCACGTTCGTGACATGATTTTCCATTCAAAATGATCAATTACCAGCTAACGCAATCCGATTTTTGTTAGCTGACGGCTAATCAAAATCACCTGTTTGCAAACATGGGTTTCAGGAAGTCCAGCTAACATTTGGGTTTCGCTCTGTTGTCACCCCTTATTTGGGGATGGATACCTGGTTTGAAAAACTGATGGAGAAATAATCTGGGAAAATAGTTTAAAGTTTACATGTTATGATCATGTATGAAGTTGGAACAAAATAAAAGAATTGTGCTATACTATTGTTCAAGAAAAAACTCATTGACATATTTCAATCTATTTAGGAGGATAACAGCATGATATTAAAGTTATTGAAATAAAAGATTATATAAAAAATCCAAAATCGAATGGTTATCGAAGCTATCATATGATTGTTGAAATACCAGTATTTTTTGCTAAGGGTAAAACACCTATGCGTGTAGAATTACAGATTCGAACCAATGGTATGGATTTCTGGGCAACATTGGAACATCAACTTCGCTATAAAAAAGGAATTGAAGAAATGCCTGGCTATGATGAGATAAGTGAAGAATTACTTCATTCTGCAAGAGCTATCATTGAAGCAGATAATGAAATGCAGAGAATAAAAGACAAAATTGGTATGTTACACGAAATTTAGGGAGAAAACTGAGCAAGTAGGAAGGTGGAATATATATGAAACAAGATACTTTAGAGGGCAAAGCAAAAACAAAAAATGGGGTAAAACGGCTGTGCTTTTCCATAATCTGCATTCTTCTGGAAGTGATTTTTATTATTACTATCGTAACACGCTTGAATGAATATGCAGAAATCATAAATTTATTTACAAGGATTTTGAGTGGGATCTTGGTTTTGGGATTGTACGCATCAAATAAGACATCCTCTATGAAAATGCCTTGGGTCATCTTAATTCTAATTTTCCCAATTATGGGTGTAGGCCTGTATTTGTTGATTGGTTTGAATGGCGGCACACATAAAATGCGTGAGCGATATGCAGAAATTGATAGCAAATTGTTACCAATGCTCCCGGACAGTCAGGAGTGTTTGAGCAGAATAAAAGAAACAATTCCGAAAGCAGGAAATATAGCAAGTTACATACAAAGAAATTCGCAGTATCCAATCTATCAGAATACGGATATTGTGTATTTTGATGAAGCAGTGAAAGGATTAGAGGCACAGCTTAAGGATTTGGGGAAAGCACAGAAGTTTATCTTTATGGAATATCATGCGATAGAAGACGCTGAAGCATGGCATAAGATTCAAGATGTTCTGGAAGAGCGAGTAAAAGCAGGTGTGAAAGTTAGAGTATTCTACGATGATATGGGTTCTATAGGCTTTATTAACACAGATTTTGTGAAAAAGATGGAGGCAATAGGAATTCATTGCCGTGTATTCAATCCGTTTATGCCAGGCTTAAATCTGTTTTTGAACAATCGTGATCATAGAAAAATAACAGTTATTGATGGAAAAGTCGGATTTACAGGTGGATATAATCTAGCAAACGAATATTTTAATTACACACACCCGTATGGACAGTGGAAAGATACAGGTATTCGTTTAGAAGGAGATGCTGTTCAGTCGCTTACGGTGACATTTTTGGAAATGTGGAATGCAGTAAGTGATAAGGATGCTAATGATTCTGATTTTAGTAAATACCTTTTCCACTATGATTATGCGGCACAGCAAACTGGGTTTGTTCAACCTTATGCAGACAGCCCTATGGATAATGAGCAAGTAGGAGAAGAAGTTTATATCAGTATGATAAATAAAGCTGAAAAATATTGTTGGTTTATGACTCCATATCTAATCATAACAGATGAAATGACGCATGCGTTATGTCTGGCTGCTAAGCGAGGGGTAGACGTAAGAATTATCACACCTGGTATCCCTGATAAAAAATTCATTTATAATATAACTCGTTCTTTTTATCATGGATTGGTTAAACATGGTGTTCGTGTTTATGAGTGGACTCCTGGTTTCTGTCATGCAAAAATGAGTGTGGCAGATGACTGTATGGCAACTTGTGGAACAATTAATCTGGATTATCGAAGTTTATATCACCATTTTGAAAACGGCTGTTTTATGGCAGATTGTCAGGCAGTTGTGGAAATAAAAAATGATCTGATAAGAACGATGGGAGAATGTCGTGATGTGACAGACCAATATCAAACCGGACGAAGTGCATATTTGCGACTGGGACAATTATTTATGAGATTATTTGCTGGATTGCTATAAGAATCTGATGAAACGACCTTTCAAAAAACAGTTGATTTAGAAGTTAACTGTTTTTGAAAGGCCGTTTTTACTATATCTAACAGTCTGTTGTACAAAGAAGATTTTGCATTGATGAAAAAACAAACCTTGTTGAGGTTAAATTGAGATTGACTTTGTATTGTATAAGTATGAAATAAAAAGGAATCAGGTGATGTACAATGAAAAAGTATAAAATATGTAAAATCCTTCTTGTTATACTGGCAATTTTTTTATGTGTGGCTTTTTATGAATTGCTCGGAATCCGCGTTGCATATAAAAAGCAGCCGGAAGTGTCCAATACAACCAAAAAAGAAACAAAAAATGTGTCATGGAACGAATGCAGTGAAAATACAGAACGGGCAGTAATCATAGAAAAGAATCCAGAAGCGCTTTTACAAAGAGTGCGTTTGATCAAGAATGCAAAAAAGGAAATTATTCTTTCTACTTTTGCATTTCAATCCGATGAAAGTGGAAAATTGATTTTAGGAGCACTGCATGATGCGGCAGACAAAGGTGTACATATTCGTCTGTTAATAGATGGAATGGAGAGCTGGATTGATATGGAAGGAAATCCGTATTTCTATGGATTATCTTCCCATGAGAATGTTGAAATTAAACTATATAATAAGGCCAATCCGTTGAAACCGTGGAAAATGATGGGTAGAATGCATGATAAATATTTGATTGCAGATGGAAAAAGATATATTCTTGGGGGAAGAAATACATACAATTATTTCCTGGGTGATTTTCCGGGACATAAGAACTATGACAGAGACGTGTTAGTGGTTTGCGATGAACCTGAGAAAGAAAATTCAGTTAACCAGTTGTTAGAGTATTTTGAAACGATATGGGAACAAGAAGACAGTGGTTATTTTCATGACAATAAAAAACTGGCAAATAGAAAATCTGTAAAGAACGCAGTTTTAGAACTGCAGAACGGCTATCAGAAATATTTTGAAGAGAATAAGGAAAGAATCTGCGATACCGATTACACGGACGAAACTTTTGAGACAGAAAAGATTGCATTAGTGTCAAATCCTATCCACACAGGTTCCAAGGAACCAGTAGTCTGGTATCAACTGGGAGAACTAATGAAAAATGCAAAAGAGCGCGTGAAAATTCATACACCATATATTATTTGCAATGATATGATGTATAATACATGGAAAGAGATTGCGGAGAGAGTTCCGGATTTTTCTATCATGACCAATTCGGTTGCCAACAATGGAAATCCGTTTGGTTCTGCTGATTATGCGAGAAACAGAAACAGAATTTTAAATACAGGAATTGATATCTGGGAGTATGAAGGCGGCTATTCTTACCACGGAAAAAGCATCCTGATTGATGATGATCTATCCGTAATCGGTTCCTTTAACATGGATATGAGAAGCACGTATCTGGATACGGAACTGATGCTTGTAATACGTAGCAAAGAGATTAATAAACAGTTGGAAGAAGGCATGATGGAATATGAAAGAGTGTCCCGACAGGTATTGGAAGATGGAACCTATCGTGATCCATATCATGTAGAGCCAATCGAATTAACAAAGAAACGTCAGAGAAAAATATTTTTGGTACAGCATCTGCTTGGATGGGCAAGGTATCTGTTTTAATAAGGAGGAAGGAAAACGTGTTTCAAATATTGATTGTAGAAGATGATAAAGAATTAAGCCAGCTATTCCAAAAAGTGCTTGAGAAGAATGGATATCAGGTCAAAAGTGCATCGGATGGAGCACTGGCATTAGAAATATTGGATAAAGAGTATATTGATCTGATCATTTCCGATATTATGATGCCGGTTATGGATGGTTATGAACTGGTGTCGGAACTCCGTTCAGCAGGATATCAGATACCGGTACTTATGATCACTGCGAAAGGTTCCTTTGATGATATGCGCCAGGGATTTCTTTCGGGAAGTGACGATTATATGGTAAAACCGGTAAATGTGAATGAAATGGTTTTAAGAGTTGGAGCACTGCTTCGCCGTGCACAGATACTGAATGAACACAAAATTGTGATCGGTTCAACAGAGTTTGATTATGATGCAATGACGGTTACAACTGATAAGGAAAGTCTTGTTTTGCCTAAAAAAGAATTCCTGCTTTTATATAAGCTTGCAGCTTCGCCAGGCAGAACATTTACAAAACAACAGTTGATGGATGAAGTATGGGGATACGAGACGGAGGCAGACCCACATACGATAGAGGTACATATAGGAAGAATCAGAGAGCGTTTTAAAGATAACCCTGATTTTGAAATCGTAACAATGCGTGGAATTGGATACAAGGTGGTGAAAAAATAATGGAACAAAAGAAAGAAAAAGGATTGCGGATCCGATCCTGTCTGACTGGTGCAATCTGGCTGGCACTTGTATTTTCAACAGTCATATCTGCTTTATTATTTGCTTTTTTGAATCATTTTTTTTATCTGCCGGGCAGCATATCTGTGCTTGGCTGGCTTTTGATTTTCAATACATTGATTGCCGGGCTGATCACTTCCTTTATTAATGCAAAGTTACTGGAACCAATTACCAGACTTAGTAAAGCAATGAAGGAAGTTTCTCAGGGAGATTTTGAACAGCATTTGGAAACGAACAGCCGTATAGCAGAAGTTGGAGAATCTTATCAAAGTTTTAACGTTATGACAAAAGAACTTCGTGCAACAGAGGTGCTGCAGATGGATTTTGTATCTGATGTTTCTCATGAGTTTAAGACCCCGATTAATGCCATTGAAGGATATACAATGCTGCTTCAGGGAGAAGAACTGTCTCCGGATCAAGAGGAATATGTAGAAAAAATCTTATTTAACACCCAAAGACTTTCCGGATTGGTTGGTAATATTTTGCTGTTATCCAAGTTAGAGAATCAGAATATACCAATGAAAAAAACAGAATATCGTCTGGATGAACAGATCCGCCAGGCATTTCTTTCATTGGAAACAAAATGGACAGAAAAAGAAATTGGTTTTCAGGTAGAATTGGAGGAAGTTAAATATACTGGGAATGAAGGACTTTTTATGCATATCTGGATAAATCTTTTGGATAATGCGATTAAGTTCAGCCCTTCAAAGGGGACAATTACGATGTTTCTGAAACAAGAACAGGATTCTGTTAAGTTCATTCTGGAAGATGAAGGACCAGGAATAGAGGATGATGTAAAATCCAGAATATTTGACAAGTTCTATCAGGTAGATGGATCTCATAAAGCAGAAGGAAATGGCCTAGGTCTTGCACTTGTAAAACGGATTGTAGATAGTGCCGGAGGAACAATCAAAGCAGAAAACCGTGAATATGGTGGATGCAGATTTGTTGTAGAGCTTCCAATACAGAAAGATGAGGCCATATAAGTTTAAGAAAAACAGATAGAGGAGGAATTACATGACATTTTATCAGGAGTTGCAGTTAAATCAGGCAGGTTCTAAAAACCTGTTGAAAAAGAGTGAAACACTAAAAGAAAAATCATATCATATGTGGGTATATCTGGTGAAGATAGCTGCTACAATGGCATTTTGTTTTTGCTTTGTTAGTATTTTCAGTATCCTATTTGGAAATGAGAACAGCATTGTAGGTGTAGTAGTCTTATTATGTCTCATGGTGTTTAGAAATGCGGATCTGGGGATCCACACCGGACAATCTACGATGCTTTTGGCTTTGTTCTTTGTAATTATGACTGTATGTCCGCATTTAGCAAATCAGTTTTCACCGGTATTGGGAATGCTGTTAAATATTGCGGCACTGGCTGTGTTGATTCTGTTCGGATGCCATAATCCATTCATGTTTAATCAATCTACATTGGTTCTTGGGTATCTGCTGCTATATGGTTATGATGTTACGGGAAAAAGCTATCAGATGCGATTAGTCGGAATGGCTTTAGGTGCAGCACTTACCTGCCTCGTATTTTATCGAAATCATAAAAACAGAACTTATAAAAGAAATCTGAAAGATCTGATACAAGAATTTGATATCACTTCTTCCAGAACAAAATGGCAGATATGTCAGATTTTATGCGTACCGATTGTCCTTTGCATTGCAGAACTTTGTAATATGCCACGTGCAATGTGGGCTGGTATTGCGGCCATGTCCACGATTTTGCCGTTTATGGAAGATATGCACTACAGAGTCCGTAAAAGGATTGTCGGAAATATTGCAGGTGTTATATGTTTTACAGTATTATATTTTCTGCTTCCTTCGTCAATCTATGCATATATAGGAATTCTTGGTGGAATCGGTGTAGGATTTTCAGCACAATATGGCTGGCAGGCAGTATTTAACACATTTGGTGCTTTAGCCATTGCAGCAGAGACTTATGGACTACAAGGAGCGGTTAGTCTTAGAGTGATTCAAAATGTTTTTGGTGTTGTGTTTGCTTTAGCATTTTGTGTTATATTTTATTGGTTTATGTCTAAAAAAAAGGAAAGTAAGGTGACCGTACATGCAGAGTGAAGTGAATCAGGAAGAAAATTTGAATAGAATTATTACGGTTCCTAATCTTCTTTCTTTTTTTCGGCTTTGTCTGATTCCGGTAATTATATGGAGTTATTGTGTAAAGAAAAATCCTCTGTTAGCTGGTGAAATCTTATTGCTGTCTGAGCTTCCCGATATGTTCTGGTAAAGACTTGGACCATGGCAGAAGCTCTGTTAGAAAATCAGTTTTTTTATCCTCCACATGTTTAGGGATTTCTCTGAGCAGATGTCGAACTTTCCTATTATATAAGAAAATTCCGCATAGCCGCTGATGATAATGAGCTACATATCTTCCCGGATTTTTCTCAGCACCGAGCAGACTTCCAGTTCAAGTTCTTCCCCCAGGATCCTACCTTCCATCCTTTCTTTTCTGTCATACCCTGCTGTAAGTATAGCATAGACTTTTGTTTCCGACATTAAAAATTCCATCGACATCCGTTTCTGCACACGGTATAATAGGTATCATGTAAAGAAAAAGGAGGTTGTTTTCTTATGTTATCCTGCACCTACGAAGTAGTCGCCATCGATGGTGATTACGCGCATTTACGCCGCAATGACATCGAACCGGAGGACAATGAAATGAAACTGGTTGCCCGCGCACTGCTGCCGCCGGAAATTATGGAGGGCAGTATTTTGAAATACGAGATGCTGCAGTATGAAATCATTGGCTGATGCTGTTTTTCCGGCCGAGGTGTTTTCTCTCCCGCTCTTTCATGGCATCTCGGAAACCGGGCGGACGGCTCTTGTTTCGAGCGGGTGGCTGCGGACGTGTTCGTTTGAGAAAAACCAGACCATTTATCACATGGGTGACCGCGTGTCCGAACTGGGGATTGTGCTGTCCGGCAGCGTTTTCGTGGAGAATACGGATCTCTGGGGCAACCGCAGTATCTTAAGCAAGATCACCCCCGGCCAGGTATTTGCCGAAACGTATGCCTTCTGTCGGGAGCCGATGATGGTGAATGTCACGGCAGCCGAAGCCTCGACGGTTCTCTTTTTCAATCTTCGAAACCTCGACCAGACCGCCGATGGTGATGATGCATGGCTGTCCCAGCTTCGCAGTAACATGCTCCGCATCTCCATGCAGAAAAATCTTACCCTCTCCAACCGCATTTTCTGCACTACACCAAAGACGATCCGCGAGCGCGTGCTGGTCTACCTCGCCGCGCAGTCTGCCAAAACCGGCACCGACACCTTTACGATCCCCTTCGACCGCCAGGGCCTCGCCGACTACCTGAACCTCGACCGGAGCGCCCTCTCCAAAGAACTCGGAAAAATGCAGAAAGAGGGAATCCTCGAATTTCATAAAAACAAATTTACGCTGCGTCATCCGTCTCTCTAGGCGGTACCGCAACGTAAATTTTTTACCGTTTCATCGTTTCAAATGCTTATTTTTCATAAACGAATATACACAAAAAGTATTTTCCGTGGTTATAACCACATACTTTTCCTGTTATATCCGATATTCTGTACGTGTAAATTATGAAACTCCGCGCAGATCTGTTTTTCCCTCTGCGCTTAACCCCTCGGAAATACCCTACAGGAGGAACTATTTTTATGGAACAGAATATGTTTTGCTACCAGTGTCAGGAAACTGCCGGCTGCTCCGGCTGTACAAAATCCGGTGTCTGTGGAAAGCGCCCGGAGACAGCGGCGCTGCAGGATCTGCTGATCTGGACGACGAAAGGACTTTCCGCCGTGACGACACAGCTCCGCCGCGAAGGAAAAACCGTCGATGCCAGCGTCAATCATCTCATCACCGAAAACCTGTTTACGACCATCACAAACGTGAACTTTGATGATGATACGATCCGCGCACGAATTGAGGCAACGCTTGAGACCAAAGCGCTTCTCGCTCAGCTTGCCGACTGCTCCGCTCTGCCGGAAGCCGCCCTCTGGAACGGCACAACCGATGAGTTTGCCGCAAAAGCAGTAACCGTCGGCGTACTTTCCACGGAAAATGAGGACATCCGCTCTTTACGCGAGCTCATCACCTACGGTCTGAAAGGACTTGCCGCGTACACCAGCCATGCCAATGTTCTCTTAAAAGAAAACGAGGAAATCGATGCCTTCCTGCAGCGTGCTCTCGCCGCAACGCTCGACGATTCCCTCTCCGCAGAGGAACTGACGGCACTCGCACTCGAGACCGGCTCCTACGGCGTGCAGGGAATGGCACTGCTCGATGAGGCCAATACTTCCGCTTACGGCAATCCGGAGATCACCACCGTCGATCTCAGTGTCGGCACCCGCCCGGGTATTCTCGTCTCCGGTCATGATCTGCGCGACCTCGAGATGCTGCTCGAGCAGACCGTGAACACCGGCATCGATGTTTACACCCACTCCGAAATGCTGCCTGCACACTACTATCCGGCGTTCAAAAAATATGAACATTTTAAGGGAAATTATGGTAACGCCTGGTGGAAGCAGAAAGAAGAATTTGAAGCCTTCAACGGCCCGATTCTGATGACGACGAACTGTATCGTGCCGCCGAAGGACAGCTACAAAAACCGTATTTACACAACCGGAGCGGTTCGTTATCCGGGATGCCCGCACATCGACGGCGTCATCGGTGATACAAAAGATTTCTCTCTGCTCATCGAACAGGCAAAGCACTGCGCACCGCCGACGGAACTCGAGCAGGGAACCATTGTCGGAGGCTTCGCCCATGCACAGGTACTCGCCCTGGCAGACCAGATCGTCGATGCCGTGAAATCCGGCGCGATCAAAAAATTCGTTGTCATGGCTGGATGTGACGGCCGTGCAAAGAGCCGCAGCTATTACTCTGATTTTGCACAGGCACTGCCGAAAGACACCGTGATTCTGACCGCCGGCTGTGCAAAATACAAATACAACAAGCTGAACCTCGGCGACATCAACGGCATTCCGCGCGTCCTCGATGCCGGCCAGTGCAATGATTCCTACTCTCTTGCCGTGATTGCACTGAAATTAAAGGAGGTCTTCGACCTCGACGATATCAACGATCTGCCGATCATCTACAATATTTCCTGGTACGAACAGAAAGCTGTGATTGTTCTTCTGGCACTGCTGTCTCTCGGTGTCAAGAACATCCACCTCGGCCCGACACTCCCGGCATTTTTAAGCCCGAATGTTGCAGCTCTTCTCGTTGAAAACTTCGGCATCGCCGGAATCGATACCGTTGAAAACGATATGGAATTGTTTTTCGGGAAATAAAGAAAACCCCTTGCTTTCTTTCATTTTTCCACGTATACTGTATATGTTCAGACAAAAATATCTTTGAATTTGGGCATATCAGAAAACGGACCTCAGATTCCATTTCTATACACGCCCGACACCGATGAGTCATCTCATCTTAATCACACATTTTTAGAACGTGCCTGGGAATTTTTTCAGACACGTTCTCATTCTATCACGGAGATTTATAAACTATGAGCATCATGAAAAATATCAATAAAGCCAAGGTTATGGTCTTAAAAGATCAGGTTTCCTACCAGGAAGGCCAGATCGTCAGCAAAACACTGGTACAGAATGAATCCGTCAGCATCACCTTATTTGCCTTCGACAAAGGCGAAGAAATCAGCACCCACGAGTCCGGCGGCGACGCCTTCGTCACCTGCCTCGACGGAACCGGTGAAATCACCATCGACGGCGTAAAATACGAACTCCACGAAGGCGAATCCATCGTCATGCCGGCAAAACATCCGCATGCAGTGTATGGCAAAGAGCAGTATAAGATGCTTCTGGTAGTGGTATTCTAACGTATCCTTTTTGAACCAATTATTGATATGCCTGGCAAAATAAGGCAGCATGCCTCAGGATTTCCTGTGATATGCTGCCTTGCCTTTTTATTCATTTACGCCTTTTCTATCAGGCATTCATTCTTTTTGGTCTTTTTATCATAATTAATTCCAACCAGTAGAATATCTCCAATATGCGGTTCCAATGATGCAATGTACTTTTTCTCTTTGATCTGATCCGTCTCCACCCACAGATGGGCTATGAGCTCCTCAGCAAATGGGATTCCACAAGACCATACGCCGAGGCGGCGCTCTACCACCATCTCTGGTACGACGAAAAAGGCGGCTATCCGCGCGAGTATACCCATAAAGGCAACGACAACGCCATTCTCTACCAGATCCTCACCTGCGCCGATTGTCTCGGTGCGGCAACCGATTCCGTCGGACGTGCCTACAGCTCCTGCAAGAACTTTGCCGATATGCTTGCAGATCTTCACTGCAACGCAGGCCGCATGTTCAATCCGGATCTCGTACAGCTCTTCGACAGTGAACAGCTCCAGCAGGAAGCCGGGCGGCTGATCGCCGTGGAACGCGAACAGTTATACCGCGAAGTCTTCTGTAAAAACGTGGAGCTGGTTCTATAACTTTGGTTTCTGTTTATGGCGTTAATTCGTATATCCGTATATTGTAGTTCTTTTCAAGGTTCTGTCCATCTCGCGTGGACACATTGTAGAATGCACAAATTTCATTCAGCTCACATGTTCATTTCGTTAATTTATTAATGAACGTGTTTTTTCAATTTTATGTTTTGTGTTAATTTATGTTCATTTATTATTCATCATTTTGTGAACATTAAGTTGACATCATCAAAAGAAAATAGTTTACATTTTGGAAAAAATATACTAAAATAACAGAAACGGTCAAATCTCCGCCAAAAAACGGCGGAGATTTTTCTGGAAAGAAGGGCGAAAAACGTGTTGGAAAGACGATCGAAAAATTTCGAAGAAAATGCGTAGAAAATCCGCCCGAAAAGGTGAAAAGCCAAGCATAAATCACAGGGAGGAACTCATACTATGAAAGAAATCATCCAGGGCTTCTACCAGAAGAAACATTTCTGGACCCGCCTGATTCTGGTCATCGCTGCCGTCATCCTGATGGGCTTTGCGCTCTCATGGCTGCTTCTCGTCGATCTCGGCACCGATCCATGTACCTTGTTAAACCAGACCATCTCCACCCGCCTCGGCATCAGCATCGGAAACTGGCAGGCGCTCTTCAATACCGTCCTGCTCATCTTCGTTATCATTTTCGGCGGCAGAAACTTAGGCTTCGGAACCCTCGCAAACATGTTTCTCGTGGGATATTCCATCGACTTTTTCTCCTGGATCTGGGCGAAAGTCCTTCCGGCAGACCTCTTCACCTCGATGGGTGTGCGAATCGCTGTGCTGATCCCGGCGCTGGTCCTGTTTATCCTTGCCGCATCCTTCTATATGGATGTTGATATGGGAACTGCACCGTACGACGCAGTATCCTTCATTATCTCCACCCACCTGCCGAACGTTTCGTTCCGTGTGATCCGCATCGTCTACGACTTCGTTGTCACCGCGATCGCCGTTCTGCTCGGCGGAAAACTCGGCATTGTCACCGTGCTGATGGTTATTACCCTCGGTCCGGTCATTGAATGGCTGGGAAATATCATGAAACAGCATCTGAATATTTTTGATGACTGAAATCATTGCTTTTCCGCGCTTTCTATACTACAATAGAACTACCAGATGATCTTTTTTCTAAAAGAAAAGCCTGCCTCCGGGACTCACATCTCTGTGGCAGGCTTTTCTTCCCTAAAAATAGCCGAAAAAAGACTCAAAAAGCAGAAAATCATTTATATTAAGGAGGTTTTTCCTATGAGCAACACCCCAAACCCTGTTTACGAAAAACTGATGAAATGCTACGAGAGCTTCCGCTCCCAGATCGATTTCCAGCCGGAAGTCGCACTGATTCTCGGTTCCGGCCTCGGTGATTTTGCGAATGATATCCGCGTTACCGCAACCCTCGATTACCACGATATCGAAGGCTTTCCGGTTTCCACTGTTCCGGGCCACGCGGGCCGTTTTATCTTCGGCTACGTCGGCGATGTGCCGGTTGTCTGCATGCAGGGCCGCGTTCATTATTATGAAGGCTATCCGATGACCGACGTCGTTCTCCCGCCCCGCCTCATGAAGCTGATGGGCGCAAAAGCACTGTTCTTAACCAACGCCGCCGGCGGCATCAAACAGGGCACAAAGCCAGGCTCTCTGATGCTGTTAAACGGCCAGATCGCCTGCTTCGTTCCATCTCCGCTTATCGGACCGAACGTCGACGAGCTCGGCACCCGTTTCCCGGATATGAGCCAGATCTACGACCTTGAATTCCAGAAAATCGCACGGAAAGCCGCAGCCAGCCTTGATATCGACCTGATGGAAGGCGTTTATCTGCAGCTCACCGGCCCGCAGTACGAGTCCCCGCAGGAAATCGCCATGTGCCGCACCCTCGGCGCAGACGCGGTCGGCATGAGCACCGCCTGTGAAGCCATCGCTGCACGCCATATGGGCATGCGCGTCATCGGTATTTCCTGCATTACCAATCTTGCCGCCGGCATCTCCCCGCAGCCTCTGTGCCATGCGGAAGTTCAGGAGGCAGCTGACATGGTTGCACCGCAGTTCAAAAAACTCGTTGCCGCAACGATTCAGGGCATCGCAAAGACACTGTAAACACACAGCGGCCGGGGTCTGTCAAAAAAACAGGCCCCGGCCGCTGAAAACAGCACGTAAAATAAAGGAGAGATCTTTTTTGAATACACGTTTTTACAACGCCAAAATTCTCGTACTCGACGCTGAAAACCATTTTTCCATCGCCGAAGACGAACTTCATGTCACCGGCGACACCATCACCTATATCGGACCTGGTAGAAAAGCAGATCCAGATGCCGCAGAGACCACTGTCTTCGACCGCGAAATTGACGCCCGCGGCAATCTCCTGATCCCGGGCTTTAAAAACGCACACACGCACACCCCGATGACCTTCCTCCGCTCTTACGCGGACGATCTCCCGCTCCACGAATGGCTCGAGCGCCAGGTCTTCCCGAACGAGGCAAAGCTCGCCGGGGACGACGTTTACTGGCTCAATATCCTCGGCATCATGGAATATCTGACGAGCGGCATCACCTCCAATTTCGACATGTACATCCAGCAGAAAAACAGCATCGCTGCCACGGTCGACACTGGATTCCGCACCGTTCTTACCAGCGGTCTCAACAACTTCGTCGACAGCCCGGAAATTCTCGAAGAGATGTATAACTATGTCAACGAACTCTCCGACCGCACCTCGTATCTGCTCGGTTTCCACGCCGAATATACGACCGGCGGCCCGCTTCTTGAAGCCGTTGCCAAACTCGCCGAAAAATACCATTCCCCTGTCTGGACACACAACGCCGAAACAAAAAGCGAAGTCGAGGGCTGTAAAGAGCGCTGGGGACTCACCCCGACACAGCTGATGGAACGCTTAGGCATGTTCCAGTACGGAGGCGGCGGCTACCACTGCATCTGGATGGAGGACCGCGATTTTGAGATCTTCCGTGACCGGAAACTGACGGCCGTTACCAATCCCTCCTCAAACCTGAAGCTCGCCTCCGGCATCTGCCCGCTGAAGCGTTTTTACGATAACGGCATCAACCTCGCCATCGGCACCGACGGGCCGGCCAGTAACAACTGCCTCGATATGTTCCGCGAAATGTTCCTGACCACCGGCCTTTCCAAAGTCCGCGAGATGGATGCCGCAGGAATCCCGGCCGACGCCATTCTCTACATGGCAACCGCAGGCGGCGCGCACGCCATGCAGCTTACTGACTGCGACCGTCTCGCTGCCGGCAAAAAGGCCGATCTCGTCATGATTGACCTCCATCAGCCGAACATGCAGCCGGAGAATAATCTGATCAAAAACCTCGTTTACAGCGGCAGCAAACAGAACGTAAAGCTTACCATGGTAAACGGTCAAATCCTCTACGAAAACGGCGAATTCCATATCGGCTTTGACCCGGAAGAAATTTATGCAAGATCCAACGCCATTATCCGAAGAATTTCCGGCTCGCATGCAGATAATTAGTGGATTTCACGCAGTTTTTCCTTTGCTTGACATACTTTTTTCTTTTATATTATAATGTAGCCATACACGCAAAAACGCTGTACCTCTTGAAAGGAGAATACTATTATGAAAAAGAAAGTAGTTAGCTTACTGCTTGCAGCCGCCATGACAACTGCTGCACTCGCAGGATGCGGTTCCTCCAACGGCTCCTCTTCCTCCGACGCATCCACAGGCGCCGATTCCACCAGCGCAACTTCCGCTTCTGCTTCCACAGACGGAGAAAAAAAAGACGCCGCAGGTGAGAAAATTGCCATGATCACAGACTCCGGAGATATCACCGACGAATCCTTCAACCAGATCACCTGGGAAACTGTATGCGCCTACGGCGATGCAAACGGCGTAGAGTACGAGTACTACAAACCGGCAGAGGATACCGATGAAGAGCGTATCAACTCCATCGATCTTGCTGTTTCCGAGGGTGCTACCGTTGTTGTAATGCCAGGTTACCTGTTCGGACCTGCCATCGCTGAAGAGCAGGACACCTATCCGGATGTAACCTTCATCGCAGTCGATGTTACCGAAGGTGATATTGTAAAAAACGGCAAAGCTGTTGATCTCGGAAAGAACGTGTACATCTGCTCCTTCGAAGAAGAGCAGGCCGGCTACCTGGCTGGATACGCTGCAGTAAAAGACGGCTACACAAGTCTTGGTTTCCTCGGCGGTATCGCTGTTCCGGCCGTTATCCGTTTCGGTTACGGTTATGTACAGGGTATCAACGCTGCTGCTGAAGAAGACGGCGTAGATGTAAACGTAAAATATTACTATGGCGGCCAGTTCTACGGCGATGACTCCATCACCGCCCGTATGGAGGGCTGGTATGCAGACGGAACACAGGTTGTATTCGCCTGCGGCGGCGGTATCTGGACATCTGCTCTGGATGCAGCTGAGACACACGACGGAAAAGTTATTGGTGTAGACGTTGACCAGCGTTCCAAAATCGGCGAGCGCTGCCTGACTTCCGCTATGAAAGGTCTTCCAAGCGCCATCAACAACGCTCTGGATTCCTACTTCAGCGGAAACTTCTCTGAACTTGGCGGAACTGCTCAGCAGCTTGGACTGAAAGACGGAGATTACATCGGCCTTCCTACCGATTCCGAATCCTGGGGATTCACAACCTTCACACAGGATCAGTATGAAACTGTACTGGCTGGTATCCGCGATGGTTCCATCGAAATCTCCAGCGATACAGAAAATCAGCCGGAAGTAGGTTCTCACGTAACCGTTGATTACATCAGCTAATGTGCATACTGTTTCTGTAACAATATGCCTTTTGGGGAAGAGAATATTATTTCTCTTCCCCTTTTTTTCTGTCACACAAAATGCTATACTAGACATAATGAAAGCCCGCAGTTCTGCCCTGTTTTCCATGCCTTCGGCAGTCCTGCAAAACCACGCTTGAAAGGGAATATGTATATGGAAAATGAGTACATTATTGAGATGTTGAACATCACCAAAGAATTCCCGGGTATCAAGGCGAACGACAACATTACGTTACAGCTCAAAAAAGGAGAAATCCATGCTCTGCTTGGAGAAAACGGTGCAGGAAAATCAACCCTGATGAGTATTCTTTTTGGTCTGTATCAGCCTACCTCCGGAATCATCAAGAAGAATGGGCAGGAAGTCCATATCAACACGCCGAACGACGCCAATGATCTCAACATCGGTATGGTGCACCAGCACTTTAAGCTGGTCGAATGTTTCTCGGTTCTCGACAACATCATCCTCGGCGTAGAGCCGACCAAAGGCCTTTTCCTCGAGAAAAAGAATGCCCGTGCAAAAGTCATGGAACTGAGCGAGAAATACGGTCTGATGGTCGATCCGGACGCTCTGATCTCGGATATCACCGTCGGCATGCAGCAGCGTACCGAAATTCTGAAAATGCTCTACCGTGACAACGAAGTCCTGATCTTCGACGAGCCGACCGCGGTTCTGACGCCGCAGGAAATCGACGAGCTGATGAAGATCATGAAGAACCTCGCAAAAGAAGGAAAATCCATCCTCTTCATCACCCATAAACTCAACGAGATCATGGAAGTTGCCGACCGCTGTACGATTCTCCGCAAAGGAAAATACATCGGAACCGTCAACATCAGCGAAACTTCCAAAGAAGAGCTCTCCCGCATGATGGTCGGAAGAAACGTCAGCTTCTCCGTCAACAAAAAGCCGTCAAAACCGGGCGACACCGTTCTGAAAGTAGAGCACATGACCGTACCGAGCAAGGTGCACGGAAACAACGCCGTCAAAGATGTTTCCTTTAATGTAAGAAAAGGCGAGATTGTCTGCATCGCAGGTATCGATGGAAACGGCCAGTCCGAGTTCGTTCAGGGCCTCACGGGACTGGAAAAAGTATCCGGTGGTAAAATTCTGTTCAACGGACAGGACATCACGAAAGCTTCCATCCGCGACCGCTCCAAGATGGGCATGAGCCACATCCCGGAGGACCGCCATAAACACGGCCTCGTGCTGGATTACTCCATCGAGCAGAACATGGTGCTGCAGCGTTACTGGCAGCCGGAATTTGAATCCTTCGGCTTTATCAAATCAAAAGCCGTGCGCGAATATGCCGAGCGCCTGATCGAGCAGTACGATGTCCGCAGCGGCCAGGGTCCTGTGACCATCACCCGCAGCATGTCCGGCGGAAACCAGCAGAAAGCGATCATCGCGCGCGAGATCGACAAAGATCCTGATCTTCTCGTTGCGGTACAGCCTACCCGTGGTCTTGATGTCGGAGCCATCGAATACATTCACAGCCAGCTCGTTGCACAGCGCGACAAGGGAAAAGCCGTTCTTCTGGTTTCTCTGGAACTGGATGAGGTTATGGATGTTTCCGACCGTATTCTTGTTATGTACGAAGGAGAGCTGGTCGGCCAGCTGGATCCGAAAACCGTTTCTGTCGAAGAACTCGGTCTCTACATGGCAGGTGCAAAACGGGATCCGGTTCCCGAAGAAGTATAAAAGAGAGGTAAGAAAAGCATGAACGAAAAAACGAAAAACGCTCTTCTGTCCATTGTCGCTTCTCTTGTATGTATTGTGATCGGTCTTCTTGTGGGATTTATCATTTTATACTGCATCAACGCGGAAAACGCAGTGGATGGATTTACACGAATCATCAAAGGCGGCTTTTACTTAAAGCCGAAGGGAATCGGAAGTGAAATCGCTCAGTCCGCTCCCCTGATTATGACCGGACTTTCGGTTGCATTTGCTTTTAAAACAGGTCTGTTCAACATCGGTGCTGCCGGACAGTACACCGTCGGTGTCTTCGGCGCCCTGTATTTTGCCATCATCCTCCACATGCCATGGTATGTATGCCTTCTGGCTGCTATGGTCTGCGGAGCCATCTGGGGAGCATTTCCTGGTATCTTCAAAGCATACTTCAACGTAAATGAAGTTATTACTTCCATCATGTTCAACTGGATTGGTCTTTATCTTGTCAATGAGCTGATGTACAACACCATCCCGGGCATGTATGATCAGAAGACCACACGTACTTACAAATTAAGCTCCGCTTCTCCAAAATCCCTGATTCCGGACTGCGGCATGAACTCCATTTTCCGTACCAGTTCCACAACGATTGCGATTTTCATTGCGATTGCCATTGCGGTCATCATCTACATCGTTCTGAACAAAACAACCTTCGGCTATGAGCTGAAAGCCTGCGGATTCAATAAGGATGCTGCCAAATACGCCGGCATCAACGAGAAGAGAAACGTTGTTCTCTCCATGACCATCGCAGGTGCGCTTGCCGGAATCGGTGCAGGCCTCTACTTCCTCTCCGGTGCATCCGAGTGGAACCCGCAGGTATCGACAGCACTCCCGGCCATCGGATTTAATGGTATCCCGGTTGCGCTTCTTGCACTTAGCAACCCGATCGGCGTTATCTTCGCTGCTCTCTTCGTTGCTCATATTTCGGTCGGCGGTGCTTACCTGCCTACGAAATATTATCAGCCGGAGATCGCGGACCTGATCGTTGCCGTTATCATTTACCTTTGCGCATTCGTTACCCTGTTCAAGGGCATCGTTGCAAACCTGTTCAAGAGCAAAAAAGAGCAGAAAGCAAATGCCAATGCAGACAACGGAAAGGAGGAGAAGAAATAATGTTCCTTTTAATTAAATTTACCTTACTGTACGCCGTTGTTCTGATGCTCGTTGCGATGGGCGGTATGTTCTCCGAGCGAAGCGGTGTCATCAACATCGCGCTGGAAGGAATCATGGCGATCGGCGGCCTTGCCGGTGTCTTCGTCCTGGTTCTGTTCCCGGACCTCCCGGCTCCTGCACTTGTGGCACTTTCCATTCTGGCGAGCGCCGTATCCGGTATGATCTACTCTCTGCTGCTTGGCTTCTCCGCCATCACACTGAAAGCAGACCAGACGATCGGCGGAACCGCGCTGAACATGCTGGCTACTGCCATTGCCATCGTCCTGGTAAAAGCATTCAACAACGGCTCGGATGCCGGAAACGGTGCAGCTTCCGCAAAGCTGAACTACACCAACGCCGCTTTCATTTACAAGATCGGACCATTTACCGTGAACATCTTCCTGTTCATCGGCATCATCCTTCTGATCTGCAGCTACGTGTTTCTCTTCAAAACGAAATGGGGACTGCGCCTGCGTGCCTGCGGTGAGCATCCACAGGCAGCCGACTCTGTTGGTATCAACGTATACCAGTGGAGATACACCGGTGTTATCATCTCCGGTGCACTCGGCGGTATCGGCGGATTTGCCTACATCGTTCCGTCCGTTACCACCTGGAACTTCGAAGTCGGCGTAGCCGGTGCCGGATTCCTTGCCCTCGCTGTTATGATCTTCGGTCAGTGGAAACCGTTCCACATTGCCGGAGCAGCCGTATTCTTTGCGGTATTCCGTTCCCTGGCAAACATTGCGGACTCCACCGTCCTCTCCCATCTGGGACTGTCCAAGAACATTTACAACATGATGCCGTTTATCGCATCCATGATTATTCTCGCCTTCACATCCAAGAATTCCCAGGCTCCGAAAGCCGAAGGTATTCCATACGATAAGGGCGCAAGATAATATGTAACTATTCAGAGCCATGTGAAATGGAAGAAAAAATTGCGAATCATGCTTGCATGAATGAGCGGTTTTTTCTGGAATTTCATATGGCGAGCAGCCACATCGAGATGCAGCGCAGCGGAATCGAGATGTGGCTCTGAATAGTTACAATTTTTAAAGGCAGAGCCGTTAAATCCGAACTGTGTTTTTTCGGCTCTGCCTTTTCTCTATCATTCTGATTTATTTTTCATAAAAGAAAGGAAAAAATTATGCTGAACACCAAATTATTTGACCACACTATCTTAAAAGCAGACGCAACCGAAGCACAGGTTGCAAAGATCTGCGACGAGGCACTTGCACATGATTTTGCTTCTGTCTGCGTCAACCAGTACTACACCAAATTCGTTGCTGAAAAGCTCAAAGGATCTGACGTCAAAGTCTGCACCGTTGTCGGCTTCCCTCTGGGCATGTCCGATACCCGTGTAAAAGCGTTTGAGACCCGTGCGGCCATCGAAGACGGTGCACAGGAGGTTGATATGGTCATCAACGTCGGAGCCCTCAAAGACGGCAAATACGACTTCGTACGCTCCGATATCCAGACCTTAAAAGAAGTATGCGGCAAGGACATCGTTCTGAAAGTCATCATCGAGACCTGCCTTTTAACCGATGAAGAGAAAGTAAAAGCGTGCGAGCTCGCAAAAGAAGCCGGCGCTGACTTCGTAAAAACCTCCACCGGATTTTCTACCGGCGGTGCAAAAGCGGCTGATGTTGCCCTGATGAGAAAGACCGTAGGCCCGGATATGGGCGTAAAAGCTTCCGGCGGAATCCACAACGCAGACGAGGCACAGGCTATGGTAGATGCCGGCGCAAGCCGTCTCGGAACAAGCGCAACACTGGCTATCATCGGATAAAAAGGAGTTTCTTATGGATACGATACTGATAGGAATTGCCGGAGGAACCGGCAGTGGAAAAACGACACTGGCAGATAAGCTGGTAGAAAGTTTTGGACGCGATGAAGTGAGCATTCTGCGCCATGACAACTATTACAAACGCCATGACGATATTCCTTTTGAGGAGCGTGCCAAATTAAATTACGATCATCCCGATGCCTTTGATACCGACCTGTTATGCCAGCACATTCTCGAGCTGAAAGCCGGAAAATCCATCGAGATGCCGGTTTACGATTATGCCATGCATAACCGCTCGGATAAAACGATTCTGGTCCATCCTGCCCCGGTTATCGTGCTCGAGGGCATTCTCCTCTTCGTTGAGAATGATCTCTGCGATCTGATGGACATCAAAGTCTTTGTCGATACCGATGCGGACGTGCGGATTCTCCGCCGGACCCTGCGCGATGTAAAAAGAGCGCGGCCGTTCCCTGGACAGCGTTGTAACGCAGTACCTGACGACCGTAAAACCGATGCACGAGCAGTTCGTAGAGCCGAGCAAGCGCCGTGCCGACGTGATCATCCCGGAGGGCGGACAGAACACCGTTGCTCTTGAAATGCTGATCGAGCGGGTACGTAAGCATCTGAATCTGGTGCAGAACCAGTAAACATCCGTTTATCGCTATAAAAATCTGCAAAAAAAGAACGAGGACTGAATTTTCTCTTTTTCCGCCCTCGCTCTTTTTATTTTTCCCTTACAGATGTTCCAGCATTCCCTGCAGCCAGATCTGGCCTTTGAAACGTCTTCCCACTTCCGGTACTCCAAATAAATCCTTTTCGTTGATACAGATGTCTATCGGCACATCGTTGCAGACGAGGCCGAGCTCATACACCCGCTCGCCCGTTACCGCGTTCTTCGTTGTATTCATCTCCGTAATTTCACCCATCACGCTGTACTGGTCACATTCGAGACCGCTCGGCATAAAAAAGCTATCTACAATAGAAAAGACATCTTCCTTCGTCAGACGCTGGGAAATCATGGCATATGTGTCAATATCATCCATGGTGAGACTTTCCATCGCATCCTCATCCCCGTTTCTGGCAGCCGAGATCAGTGAATTCTTCTGCTGCGTGCTGCGGCGCTCCTTCTCGACCTGTTCCGGGTCTTTCTGGATCGGAAGCAGAATTGTTCCTTCCGCTGCAAGACCGGAGACAGAAAGCGGGAGCGGAAGCGGCTGCAGCGCATTTTTCTGTTTCATCTCAAGATATTCCGCTGCATGCGTCAGATAAAAGATCATCGTGATGCCAAGCCGCATATCGTCGCAGGCGCCTGCAAACGATTCCTTATCGACGTGGCGCTCCACCGATACCTCCTCGTAGGAGCTGATCTGCCCGCCCTCGAAATAGGGATAATAATATTCCATCTGGAAACGGTTGTTCTCATCAATTTCCCCACAGACCGTGATACCACAGTCATATGCATATTCTTTCGAAAATTCAGCAAAAAGGTGGTGTTCTTCTGTTTCCACAATCTTTTTACGGTCGTAGTTTTCTACTACATCACGAAGAATCTCCTGGAGTTCCTTCGTCGTCTTGATCTTTGAAAATCCAATGGTTTTCAGGTAAGCGTGCATAAGAACACCTCCTCTCATTCCTTTGTATTTCTTATGCGATTAGTGTTTCGGAACCAGTTTTTCTTTTCCGCCCATGTACATACGAAGAACTTCCGGAATGCTTACGGTTCCGTCTGCATTCAGGTTGTTCTCCAGGAATGCGATCAGCATACGCGGCGGAGCAACTACGGTGTTGTTCAGGGTATGTGCCAGGTATTTCTTTCCGTCCTCGCCGTTGACACGGATTTTCAGACGTCTTGCCTGTGCATCACCAAGGTTGGAGCAGCTTCCTACCTCGAAGTATTTCTTCTGACGCGGAGACCATGCCTCAACATCGACAGATTTTACTTTCAGGTCAGCCAGGTCACCGGAGCAGCACTCCAGAGTACGAACCGGGATATCCATGGAACGGAACAGGTCTACGGTGTTCTTCCACAGTTTGTCATACCACATCATGCTGTCTTCCGGTTTGCAGACAACAACCATCTCCTGTTTCTCAAACTGATGGATACGATAAACACCACGCTCCTCGATGCCGTGTGCTCCTTTTTCTTTACGGAAGCACGGAGAGTAGCTGGTCAGGGTCAGAGGCAGTTTCTCCTCCGGGATGATGCTGTCGATGAATTTACCGATCATGGAGTGCTCGCTGGTTCCGATCAGGTACAGATCCTCGCCCTCGATTTTGTACATCATGGACTCCATCTCAGCGAAGCTCATAACACCGTTTACGACGTTGCCGTGGATCATGAAAGGCGGTACGCAGTAGGTAAATCCGCGGTCGATCATGAAATCTCTTGCATAAGAAAGGATGGCAGAGTGGAGGCGTGCAATGTCGCCCATCAGATAATAGAATCCGTTTCCTGCAACTTCTCTTGCTGCGTCCAGATCGATTCCGTCGAAGGACTCCATAATGTCGGTGTGATACGGGATTTCAAAATCCGGTACAACCGGCTCGCCGAAGCGCTCTGCTTCTACGTTCTCGCTGTCATCTTTTCCGATCGGTACGGAAGGATCGATGATGTTCGGGATCACCATCATGATCTTCTTGATTTCTTCTTCTACTTCTTTTTCTCTTGCAGAAAGAGCCTCGATGCGGGAACCGTCAACAGCTACCTGTTTCTTTACTTCCTCAGCCTCTTCTCTCTTGCCCTGGCCCATCAGTGCGCCGATCTGTTTGGAGATTTTGTTTCTTTTTGCACGAAGTGCTTCTACTTCCTGTTTGATGTCACGGTTTTCTTTATCCAGCTCGATGACTTTATCAACCAGCTCCAGTTTCTGATCCTGGAATTTATTTCGGATATTCTGTTTTACAACTTCCGGGTTTTCTCTTAAAAACTTAATGTCTAACATAATTTCCTCCTAGTAGATCTTATCCCCTCATTTTGGCGGGATTCTTTTTGTTCTTTCCAGCCCGGAACCACTGCCGTTTTTCCAGCATTTATGCGGGTTTGGCGCGTTCCAGTACCATCATATAACAGTATATGCATTTTTTCAAGCGTTCTTTCATGCTGTTTTTCTGCGGTCCGCTTTTACATCAGATCGATCGAATTCATCGTAATTGCCTGGCGCAGCGCGTCGATTTCCTCGGCGCTCAGCATGATATAGGACTCGCCTTTTACGATCTCTTTCAGATATAAAAAACAGTTGTCACGGCTGTGGATTGCATTCAGGATAAAACCTGTGTTTTCTTTGTCGAGCATTGCCAGCGCAAAACTCATCTTTCCGCCCACATCGTCAAACGCATCATATTTTACGATTCCGTATTTGTTCAGCGTCATGCCCTGGATCTTTTTCAGATCCGCAAGATTTTTTTTCGTCAGCTCATTCTGCTTGTTCAGTTTGTCAATTTCCTTGAACCGCTGATGAAACAGCTTTTCGAGTGACTGGGCGTCTTTTCCCTTCATAAAGCTTCTGTACTTCTGGTTCAGTCTGCTCAGACGCAGCGACATGCTGACCGTCATAATCATCATCACGATAATCAGTACAATCAGAAGAAGTACAACAACGCCAAGGTCAATTCCTACCTTACTAAATAAATCGCTCATTATTCTACCTCTTACTGTATTGATTCAAACAGATCCATGATTCTCTCGAGCTCTTCCTGGGAATAATACTCGATCTCGATCTTTCCTTTGTGCTTTGCCCCGCGGTGAATGGAAACCTTCGTACCAATGATGCTCTTAATTTTCTCTTCCAGACCTTCGTAGATGGCTTCCTCTTCCAGATTGACTTTCTTTTCTTTCTTCACCTTCGGATTCAGGATCTCTTTGACCAGGCGCTCGGTCTCACGGACACTGAGCTTTTCATCGAAGATTTTCATTGCCGTATTGTACTGGAGCTCTTTATTCTCCAGCGCCAGCAGCGTACGCACATGACCGGTTGTCAGCATTTCATCGACAACCATCTGCTGTACCCTGTCGTCCAGTTTCAGGAGACGCATCGAGTTTGTAACCGCCGTTCTGCTCTTGGAAACGCGCTCTGCGATTTCATCCTGGCGGAGATGGAACTCTTCCATCAGGCGTTTGTATGCATGTGCCTCCTCAATCGGGTTCAGGGATTCTCTCTGAATATTTTCAATCAGGGAAATCTCGACAACTTCCTGCTCGGTAAAATCTTTGATGATGACCGGTACTTCTTTGATTCCGGCAAGCTTTGCAGCCCTCCATCTCCGTTCCCCTGCGATGATCTCATAATAATCATCTTTTTTCTGCACCAGAATCGGCTGTAGAACTCCGAACTGTTTAATGGATTCCGAAAGTTCGATCAGGCCGTCCTCGTCAAAGGATTTTCGCGGCTGTTCGCGGTTCGGTTCAATTTCGGAGATTTTCAGTTTCATCTCAACTGGTTTTTCGACAACTTTTTCAACAACCTTCTCGACTACTTTGACCTCCGGTTTTACCGGTTTCTCTTTTGCTTCTGCTTTGGCCGAATGTCCCGGTGAAATCAGGGAATCCAGGCCCTTGCCTAATCCTCCTCTTCTCGCTGCCATTACTCTTCATCCCCCCTGTGAATCACTTCGTCTGCCAGGAGACGGTAGCTCTCTGCACCGGTGGACCGCTTGTCATAATAGTTGATCGGCATACCGTAGCTCGGTGCCTCCGCAAGGCGGACATTTCTCGGAATAATGGTTTTGTAGATATTCTGATCCAGGCTGTCTTTTACGTTTTCTACTACCTGCAGAGAAAGATTCGTTCTCGCATCGTACATGGTAAAGACAACGCCTTCCATCTCCAGTTCCGGATTCAGACGCTCCTGCACCAGCTCAATCGTGTGCATAAGCTGGGATAAGCCCTCCAGTGCGTAATATTCACACTGAATCGGCACCAGAACGGTGTCCGCGGTGGTCATCGCGTTGATTGTCAGCATATTTAAGGATGGCGGACAGTCAATAATAATGAAGTCGTACTGATCGCGGACTTGATCAATTGCGTTTTTCAGAATGAATTCTTTGTCTTCCATCCCGATCAGCTCGATCTCCGCTCCGGCCAGATTGACATTGGAAGGGATAAGGGAAAGATTGTCAAAATTCAGAGGAATGATGCAGTCCTCCAGTTTTGACTCTCCAAGAAGCAGCTCATAGATGGTATTTTCCACTTCATTTTTCTCTACTCCCATTCCGCTGGTGGTATTTCCCTGCGGGTCCATATCAATGGTCAGAACTTTTTGTCCCATTTCTCCTAAACAGGAAGAAAGGTTAATTGCGGTGGTAGATTTACCTACGCCGCCTTTCTGGTTTGCAATTGCAATTGTTCTTCCCAAAATATGTATTGCCTCCTTTCATCTTTTTGTTTTCCATTTGCAGTTTTTCCTTTTTACAGGAAATGACCTGCCGGCACTTCTTTCAAAAAACTGATTCATGCGGCAGGTGTTTTGGCATATAGATAGGAAAAATCTCCTTTTCTATGCCAGTCTATCTGAGGAATTCTTCAGATTCTATCTCAAAATTGCCCCAATTTGGGACAAAGATATTTTATCATACTACGCCGGATTTTACTACTGGAAATGTTTCACGTGAAACATTTTCTGCATTTTTGCATGATTAGACGGTGTGAAACATAAGAAAATTGGAGATTTTTGGCGATGTTTCACGTGAAACATTTTGAAAAGCACTGTTTTACAATAATTTTTCTCGGTTTTTACGCTGTTTAAAGGCTTTTTGGAATTTTTTCAGCGATGATTTTGCATTTTTTGATGGTTTCCAAGTAATTCTACGATGTCAGAACATTTTTTTCTGTTTCACACAGTTTTTATGAAATGTTTCACGTGAAACATTTTAATTTTTGACGTTTTGAGGTACAAATATACTGGAAACGTTATTTTAATCGTGTGATGCTCTTTTTCAAGGAAATCTCATGTGATTAGAAAGAAAAAATCAACTTATCAGGATATTATTGATACATAGATCAGGAATCAAAACTGTTTATGGTTGTTCGGTGATCGTAAATGTCTCTTTTGTATATAAAATGTATTTTTATTCACCAGGGCTCTGTTTTTTCATCGTTCTTCCTCGCTTTTTTCAAATTTTCAGCATTTTTCTCTTTATTTTCATCAGTAAGAGGCATAATCCGTGAGACATCCTCTTTTTCATTTTTTCTCAATTTTTTCTCTTTTCGGGCGGTTTTTCTTTGATTTTTTTATTTTACAGGCCAGACTGCACATTTTCTGCTTTTTATCGATTTATTTGATTTCACTATAATTTTTCTGTTTTTATGGTTTTAATATTTTTCTCTCGCTGCCACGTCTTTTATCCTCTTTTCCATCTTTCTGGCTTACCTTTCTCTTTTTTTTTTGTAAACAATCTCACTTTTTCTCTTTTATCAACATTTTTTTATTCCTTCTCTCCGTTTTTTATCCCTCATCGCCATTTCACACCATTTTCTTGCCTTTCACTGCCTCTCCCTCCCGTTTTTATTCTTTTCGCCCATGTCTATACTACATTTTCCCCTTTTCAGTCGTTTTTTGCCTTTTCTCAACTCATTTTTATCTTTTTTGCTTTTTCCGCCTCTTCCATCGTTTTACACCCTCTTTTTGCCATTTTTTTAGATCGTCCTTCATTTTTTCGTTTCTACTTATGTCACTTTCCCCGTCTCATTTTTCACGTTTCACGTCTCTCAAAATGTTTCACGTGAAACATCGTTTTTTACGATTTTCGGTCTTCGGCGATCAGCGAGAAGCGATTTGCTTCCCGGCTTTCCGAAAATCACTCTCATTTTTCACCTCTCTTATTTTTAAAATAATCGTATTTTCTATTCTATTTTTGATTTTCTCCGTTTTTTCTACATTTTCCTGTATTTTCGCGTGTTTCACGTAGTTTTTCGTCTCTGTTTTCTTTCTTTTATTAAATTATTTAATTACATTTTTATATTTTCGTATGAATTGAACTTTTACATTCGTTTTTTCGGATTTTCCAAACCATTTACTAAACGCATTTTGGGACCATTTTTTCATGGATTTTTACCAATCTGGAAGGATTTTATCCCATAGTGCCGTTTTCATGCTTTTATGTGTATTATTGCATCATTTTTTCTCTGTTTTTTGCAGTTATGTAAACTATTTAAATATGCCATTCGCCAGTAGTTGACATAACGTAGTTTTCCTGGAATTGTCTACGCTTTTCGTCAAATTGCGTCTTATTTTCGTCTCTTTTTCTCATTTTTCCCTTAATTTTTGCATTGTATCTTTCCCTTTTTTCGCTTATAATAAGCTCAACACAACGTTTCGAACCGATTCCTCCCCTCCGGGAGACCCCTGAAAGGAGTTTTATCATATGAAACACAGCAAAAAACTGGTCACCTTGAGTGTCCTCACCACGATGTCCGGCGCAGCGATTTACTTTCTGAATAAAACGCTCGATACCGCCGCCGTACGGAAAAACCTGCTCGCCTCGGCTGAAAAAGAGATCTTTTCCTGGCAGTTCGGCGATATTTTTTACACAAAAAAAGGCACCGGAACCCCGATGCTCTTACTTCATGACTTACATTGTGCCTCCAGCGGCCGCGAATGGCAGTATATTGAGGATACTCTCGCAAAGGATCACACCGTCTACACACTCGATCTTCTCGGCTGCGGCCGTTCCGACAAGCCGGCAATCACGTACACGAACTTTTTATACGTACAGCTCATCGTCACCTTCATCAAGCAGGTCATCGGATGTCCAACCGACGTAATTGCATCCGGTTTATCCGGTTCTTTCGTCGTAACCGCCTGCAATACAGCCCCGAAATGCTTCGGCCGAATCATGATGATCAACCCGACCGACCTTGCCAAGCTCAACAAAATTCCGGATAAACGCAGCCGCTTCCTGAAACGCATGATTGAGCTCCCGCTTGTCGGCACGCTGCTGTACCACACGCTCACCGGCCGCTCCAACATCGAGCTTTTATTCACCGAGAGCTATTATCACAACCCATTTCACCGCTCACCGGAGGACGTAGACGCCTTCTACGAGTCCGCACACCTCCAGAACAGCGCCGGAAAGTACCTTCTCGCAAGCCTCGTGGGCAATTACGTGAACCTCAACATCGGCCACGCCTTAAAGCACATTGACAACAGCATCTTCCTCATCGGCGGCGAGGAAGAGCCGGGTATCGCAGAAACCTTTGCGCTGTACACGGCACTCAACACTTCCATCGAAACCCAGATCCTGCCAAAAACAAAGCACATGCCGCAGATGGAGGCCCCACAGGCCCTCTTAGACCAGATCCAGATCTTCTTCGCACCGGTACAGTAATACCCCCTTCTGCTCCCGGCCTCGAGCGAAAAAATGAGACAAAAAAAACGGAGGATTTACTGATTTTTTCACTCTCAGTAAATCCTCCGTTTTCAATTTTAACCAGATTTTAATGACTCTTTATTCCGCTGATTCTGACGTGCTGTCTGAAGAACTGTCATCTTCCGTCTTTGCCGCAAGCAGTTTCCCGTAATTTTCCAGCATGGTCTTCACGTTATTTTTATTCACAAGAGACGGCACTCCGTCCTCATCTACCGTGTAATAGAAGCTCGAATCATACGGGCTGTAAGCAAATGTCAGGTCGCCGTCTGTCATATGGAAGACTGCGGTAAACTCGGCATTCTTGGCCTGTACGAGGCTCTCATCCTTCGTCTGCGCCTTCAGGCCAATGAGTGAAGAATAGAATGTGGTAAACGTTGATTTATCAATCGTTTCATCGCCGCAGATGTAACTGATTTCCTGTGTTGTGGAATCGCTGTCGTCATCCTTTTTCTCTTCCACATGGCGTACATACGTCTTCGTCTCGCCGTTATACGTAATATCAAGGCTCGTCAGATCCGATACATTTTCCATGCCGATATACATGTTCCAGAAATCAGATGCCTTCTTTCCGGTGAAGGTTTCAACATTCGAAGCCGTCATCAGATGAACTTCATTCGAGCCGTCCAGCTTCACGTAATAAGAACCGCCGTCCTCATTTGCATTGCCGACATACAATACCAGATCTTTCTCCACCGTAACGGTTGTCGTTTCGGAAGAAGAGCTCGTTGCAGTGCTGTCGCTTGATGCAGAATCTGTTGTGGAATCCGAAGAAGTATCTGCCGTTGTTGTATCGTCAGCCTCAACCTCCTGCTCTTCCGTGTAATGCACGCGAATCGTCGTCTTTGGCTGATCCAGTCCGTACTGGGAAAGATCCGATGCGTTGTACGTAACAAGATCTCCAAAGCTAAGAGATGCCACTGCACTTGTCATGGTGCCGATCGAATCCGCATCACCGCCATGTGCCGCTCCATCTGCGTCCACAACCTGCCATTCATCCGTCTGGAGTGCCGAATCAGCAGCGCTTACTTCTTTTGTCAGCGTATATCCGTTCTCACCCTCCACCTGCAGCTTTGTAATGTTTTCCGCCGTCACAGATGGCATGGATTCCGTTGTCGCCCACTCCATCATATCGGACGGGAACATCGTTCCAAGCGATGTGCTTACCAGATAAACCTTACTCGTATCATCGTTCAGATAAATATAGTATCTGCCCGAGCTGTTCTTATCTCCGACATGAATCGTCGTTTTCTCGTCTCCCGCAGTCACTGCAACCTCCTGAGGCGGCGTCTCGAGTCCAAAATCGGCCATAGAATCGATTTCATCGCCTTCAATGACTCTTTCTGCTGTCATGCTGCTAAGAGAGCTTAAAACGCTCGTTATCTTGCCCTCATCCAATGGGAATCCATCCTCCTGGTCATATGTCCAGATATCGGTATCATCGTCTCCTGCTGTTTTCGTAAAGGACACCGTCTCTCCATCGATCTGGAACGAAAGCGCTGTTACATCATCTTTTGAAAAATCAACCACTTTTTCGGCGTCTGCACCAGAATCCGAACTGCCGCTGTCCGCATCGGCGGTGCTGTTTTTCTTCGTCAGCACCGCCAGTACGGCAAGAAGCAGTACCAAAAGGATCAGGCAGGCCGCCATCTTTCCTTTTTTCTTCATCACTGTTTTCTCCTCTTCATCCAGATCATCACGCCAATCACAACAAGTACCAGCGGAATTCCCGCAATGGTAATAATAGACCAGGTGTTAACTGCTCCCTGTGTAAATACCAGGTTTGTATAGCTTGTGCTCTTGCTTGGAATAACAACGGTCTGCTCCACATCACACATGGAGGTCAGTGCAGTCGCTGCCAGCTTCGAGTTCGCACCGCTGATTGCCTGGTCAATCTGGCTGCTCAGCATCGATGCACTCGAGAAATAAATGATCTGTGTCTCTTTATCATCTACAGTTTCTGTAATGGAAACGCCAAGGTCAAATGCGCCCGTCTCACTGTCCGCACTCTTCGACCAGGTGCTGTTCTCCGGGTCATTTTCAATATAAGCGTCCTCGGTGGTCGTCAGAAGGCTCTTGATCGTAATGGTATCACGATAAGAATCGAGCTTCTGAATTGCCTGTGCAACCGGCATCAGAATGTAATTACTCTTTACTTCGGTTGTAATGTCATCACTCTGAATGTTCGGCAGCAGATAATACGGCATCTGCGGATAATAATGCTGGGAATCGGTCTCCACAACAATTCCTCTGGAGCGTTTCACGCCGTAATTTTCCAGAATGGAATCCAGATTTGGCATATCCGTTCCGGTATAGCTGGTGAACATCAGAAGTTTTCCGCCGTTTTCCAGGTAGGTAATGACTTTATTTGCCTCATCCTCTGAAAAATCGGTGGTCGGGGACATGATTACAAGCTCCTCGGCATCCTCCGGGATATCGTCTGTCATCAGGGCAAGATCACTGATTTCCACATTGTTTTTGTTAATGGCATCACTAAAGTTTGTAGAGAGATCACTCTCGGAAGCCTCGCCGTGGCCGGTTACCCAGTAAACCTTCGGGTTGTTTTCACTCGTCACATACGTGATGGCGCTGGTAATCTGACCCTCGCCGTCAAAGCCGGTTGTCTGTGTCTGATAGGTCTGATAGTTTGTGGAAGTCTCCCACATATCACTGTTGCTGACCACCTTGCTCTTATCGCCGCATACGACAATTACACTGTTTGCAGCTACCGTCTGATCGGTATACTGACTCGTAAATTTCGGATACAGATCCGGGTCTTTTGTCTCTACTTTGATATGGTCAGAAAGCTCATCGTAGTGCTCCAGCAGCTTCTCGATGGTGTCATCCTCACTGCCCTTCTGCACAATATAATACATGGTAACGTCTTGATCGAGATCCTTTAATGCCGTTTTCGTCTCATCTGTAATGGAGTACATTTTCTGCGTACTCAGGTCAATCTGTGTTTTGCTGGTCGGAATCTGCGCCACAATCAGGTTAATAACTACAATCACAGCCAGAACAATCACCGTCATCATTGAAGAATAAGAGCCCTGTTTCAGGTGCTTTTTCTGTTCCTCGCCGGTAAACACTTCCTTCAGATGTTCTTTGGAGAACGTCTTTTTCAGCTTTTCTTTGATGTTGAAATTCATTTTATGCTGTTTCTTTTCTTTCTTTTCGCTGCTCATCGTCTCCACCTCCTAATTCCAGCGTTTCTTCTGCAGGGACTGCATTGCAAGGAAAGTGCAGATTGCAATGACGGACAGGTAGTAAACAACACCGCCAATGTCCAGAATACCGTTCACAAAGTTATCCATATGGCCTGCCATGTTGAATACACCGAGCAGATCCTGGATTTTGCCCTCGAGAAGGGTGGATTTTGTAAAGTAAACTGCCGTCAGCGCGCCTTCGCCGATCACGGCAATCACACCTGTAATGATCGGGTTTTTAATCATACTGCCGATCCAGAGGCATACCAGTGCAATGATGATAAAGAAAGCAAAGAAAGAGCTTCCGGCTCCTTCCGGGAAGAAGTTTGCGATACCGCTCTCCACGTAGCACAGGAACAGGATCACAAAGCCGACAACGGCTGCGATGACCTGGCTCTCGGTGATGGAGGAAACGAACACACCGACCGAAATATAGGCTGCTCCCAGCAGGAAATAGCCAAGGATCGAAGTGTAGGATACAGCGTAGGAAACTGTTCCGTGGGTTCCAAGAAGCAGCGGATACAGGCACATAATCAGCACTGGAATCACATAAATGGTGAGAAGTGCCAGATATTTTCCAAGGATAATATCGGAAATTTTTACCGGTGCGGTAAGGAGCAGCTGATCCGTCTTATTTTTCTGCTCCTCCGACAGGACACGCATTGTCAGAACCGGTACTGCGATCAGCAGAATAAATGCGGAATTCTGCAGCGCGTATCCGATCTCCGGGTAACCCTGCTGCAGGTTGATGGCCGTAAAATACAGGCCGAACAGCGCCAGAGTAAACGCCATAAACAGATATCCGATCATGCTTGTCAGATAGCTTTTTAACTCTTTTTTATAAATCGCCGTCATTGTGCGTCTCCCTCCTCCTGTTTTGTTTCAGCGGCTGATTCCGCTGCATCTGTGCTTTTTTCTTCAGACGTTTCCCCGACAGCCGTTTTGTCTGCTTCTGGTTCACATTCTTTTTCACGTTCTTTTTGCTTCAGCTGTTCTTTCTCTGCTTTTTTCAGCTTTCTTGCAGCCATTCCGGAATCATCGGTCAGCTCCAGGAAGACATCTTCCAGAGACATCGAGGAGGAAGTCAGCTCGAGGATCGGACAGTTGGCCTTTGCCAGTGCATAGAACAGCTCCTCGCGGATATCCCTATCCTTTTCAGTGGTAATTTTTACCTTAATCTGCTCCTCATTCGGCGTATTTTCATATTGGATCTCTTTTGCATCGAGCGCACTAAGCGCCGGAACCAGCTGCTTTCTCGTTCCGTGAACGGTACATGTAACCGTGTTCGATCCAAGCATCAGTTTACTTAAGTTTTCCGGGGTGTCGCTCGCAACAAGCTGTCCCTTTGCGATAATCATGACGTAATCGCAGACGGCGCTGACCTCGGAGAGGATGTGGGAACTTAAGATAACGGTATGTTTTTTACCCAGTGATTTGATCAGGTCGCGGATCTCAATGATCTGCTTGGGATCCAGGCCTACCGTCGGCTCATCGAGGATGATGATCGGCGGATAACCGAGCACTGCCTGTGCCAGTCCGACCCTCTGTCGGTATCCTTTCGACAGATTCTTGATCAGACGGTTCTGCATATCGGTGATCTTCACCAGATTCATGACCTCAAGAATCTGTTTCTTTCTCTGATCCTTTGGAATTTTCTTTAATTCCGCCACGAATTTCAGATATTCCAGAACGGTCATGTCCGTGTAGACCGGCGGCAGCTCCGGCAGATAGCCGATGCATTTTTTTGCCTCCTCCGGCTCCTCCAGGATGTTGTGCCCGTTGATCAGCACCTCGCCCTCCGTAGATGCCAGATAACCGGTGATGATGTTCATGGTCGTTGATTTTCCGGCACCGTTTGGGCCAAGGAAACCATAGATCTGGCCTTCTTCTACGGTAAAACTCAGGTTGTTGACAGCTACGTGGTCGCCATAGCGTTTCACCAGGTTTTTAACCTCTATCAATGTTCCTTCCTCCTTGTTTCTTAAAGCAGTCCCAGCCCGCCCTTGGGGGTGAAAGAGCCGGAGATGCTCTCATTTTCTAAAGACACTTTATCTTATTCTGAAAATGTGATAATTTGCTGGAAAATTTGTGAAAAAACGGTGAAGCCATGGAGCAGTTTGTTTGTTTTTCGACGAAAAATCAATTTCTTTTACCATAAGAATCATGTATACTATAACGTATCCGCGGACGGACGCTTTTCCATTTTTGTTCCGCCGCGAAACATTACGCCGGACTTTTCCCGTCCGGGACTGGAGATTTTAGGAGACTCTATGAATAAAAAAGACTACTACTGGGCCAAGTATATGCTGATTTTCAGCTTTTTCTGCATCTCTTTTGGCACCTCGATTTTCCTGAAAACCGAACACGCCCCCGATGAGGCGATGCGGATGCTGATTCCGGAATACATCGTCTCACACCACACACTGCCGAACGGCATGGAAGAATCGGTGCGCCATCCGCTGTGGGGATTCTCCTATGCGCTGTATCCGTATCTGACCGCGATCATCAGCTCCGTGTTTATGGCCATTACATCGCTGTTTACGAAAAGTGCAGCGGCTCTTTTAACTGCCGCTCGCCTCACCAGCGTCCTTTCCGGCACCGGCACACTGATCGTTGTGTTTCTGATCGGCGAAGAGCTCTTTGAACGGCGCGAATCCGCACTGCTCGGCGGTATTTTCGTCGGTTTTCTGCCGCAGTTTGTGTTCCTCTCCTGCTATGTGAACAACGACTCGTTCGCCGTTTTCACGGTCGCACTGATCATCTATTTCTGGATTCGCGGCATGAAAAGCGCATTCTGCAAAAAAGACTGTATCGGCCTGGGAGCAGGCTGCGGACTCTGCGCGCTGTCGTACTATAACGCCTACGCGTACCTGCTGTGCAGCATTCTGCTGTTCTTCGCGCTGATGATTCATTTCCGGAAACCGGCAAAAGAAATTTTTGTCAAAGCGCTGGCTGTTTTCGCTATCGCCTTCCTGATCGGCGGCTGGTTCTTCATCCGCAATGCCGTCATCCACGACGGCGATCTGCTCGGCATGCGCACCTCGAATGAATCCGCAGCGCTGTACGCAGCCGATGAATACAAACCAGAGAATCGTCAGACCCCGGCATCCGAAGGCTGGAACTTCCAGCAGACGTATTTACAGACCCCGGAGGGCCGCACCTCCAACTGGCTGTTCTCGACCGTCAGCAGCTTCATCGGCTCGTTCTCCTACATGACCGTCCATCTCCCGATGGTGCTTTATCTGCTGTACGGCGCCCTGATGGCATTCGGATTCCTAGTGTTTTTGTTCCTCGGCATGGTTCCGCACTGGTTCCACAAAAAGCCGCAGCTTCTCCTCTTTGTGATGCTGTTCCTCGCCTGCCTGGTCACGCTGTTCATGGACATGTACAACACGTATTTCAGCGACTACCAATCGCAGGGCCGTTACCTGATGCCGGCGCTCGTCCCTCTGATGATCTGGATCGACGACGGCTACTCTTCTCTCACCGCGAAACTTCCCGCCGAGTGGAAGCGCGCCTCCTGCCATCTGACACTCCTGCCTGGAACGATCTGGCTGGTACTGTTCCTCATCAGCTACATCGGATTTCTGATTCCGGGCTGCTGTGTATAAAAAATTTGTAACGCAGTAATTCACGTTCTGCCGTGCTGAATTTTTGGCATTATTTTCCGGAATTTCTATAAAAAACAGGTGCTGTCTCTTTTTCTCAGATAGCACCTGTTTCTTCGTTACAAGCTTTTCGTTTTTAGATATGTTTCATCCGGGCTTCCCTTTCACTTTCTTTGTTTCCTTTTAATTGCCAAACCAGCTATAATACCAACTGCCAGAATCCCAATTCCTAAAATAATTACCAACATCTTATTTTGATGTTTCACCGGCTGATTTGCAACATCAAGGACAATATTGGTTCCTCCTTGTGCATCGTCAGTTTCGATATAAGACGAATCAGCAACTGCGGCAACAACCGCAGCATAACTATATGCATGGAATTCTTCTTCACCATCAAGTCTATCTTCCGCTATTTCCGAACTGTCTGTAAGACACGCTGCAGCATCTTCACGTCCCGGTATCAGATACTCCACTTGCGTTTCATTTAATGCAATCCAGACCGGAAAACGAATCGGATCTACTCCTCCAACAAGTCGAAATTTATAATTGTCCCATACAATATCTGAATTTGCAGCAAGTGAAATATTTAATTGTTCTATATAGGTCGGCGTATCGTCTAATTCATATCCTCTGGCTCCACTTATGTGCCATTGATCAATCGGTTGTCCATCTTCCCCATTTGCCCTTACCGCACATGCTTCATACAAATGTCCATATGCTCTAATCGGGATAATCCAAATATAATCGCTTTGTTCTAACGCGCTTTCTACTTCGGACACAGAAAGAAGTTCTGAGGTCAAAAGTGGCGTATCAATATACTCTTTTAATGCATTATCAAAATCAATATCCGATACACGGATTCCCTCCTCAAACGGATCCTCAACAGGTCCTCCATTTGTAACAGACACAATTTCATCAGCCAGCTCAACTATTTTTTCATAATCTTCAGATTCCGATAGTATTTCAAGTTTAGATGCCGATACAGTAGATGCTGATATCATAATTCCAATGAAGCAAACAAATATTTTTAATATTTTCCTCATGCCATTCCCCCCTATCATATTTTCTTTTACGTTTCACAATTGATCTATTTATCTCATCATACACTGATATAATTTTTTTAACAATTATCATATTTTCACAAAATATTCAGCGCAAAATACTGCAAATAGGAGAATTGTTTTTTTGCTCAAAAGTGTAATTTTCCAGACATTTAATCGTATATATACATAAAAAATCAGAAGAGGTTATTATGCCAACTTACTCGGCATAACAATCTCTTCTGATTTCACCTTTTACACTTTTGTTTCTTTTTTAGCTTTCTCAAAAAATCTATTCTTTACTGAATCGGCTCCTTCGCCGGTGTTCCCGCTTTTCTCGGATACTTCTTCGGCGTTGCCTTCCCCTTCTTGATGCAGACAAACGATCGCTCATCCTCGGTTCCCGTAAGCTGGAAATAGACCGGCTCTTTTGCTTCGCCGCCGAGCACATGAATCGCTTTTTGAGCTGCGGCAAGCTCCTCATTCAATTTGCCCGATTTATACGAAACAAACCGTCCGCCCACCTTCACATACGGCAGACAGTACTCCGAAAGCGAGCTTAAATTCGCCACCGCGCGTGATACCACGAGATCAAACTGCTCCCGGTAATCCTTCTGGCGTGCGAAATCCTCGGCTCTTCCGTGAACCGCCGTGATTTTCGAAAGGCCAAGCTGTCCGATCACCTCATTCAGGAATTTCACTCTCTTATTCAGTGAATCCAGCAGTACAACTTCCACCTCCGGAAACGCGATTTTCAGCGGGATTCCCGGAAAACCGGCTCCCGTTCCCACGTCGAGAATGCGTCCCGCCTGTGCCACATCACAGACCTTCACCAGCGACAGACTGTCGAGAAAATGCTTCGTAATCACCTGATCGAACTCCGTAATCGCCGTCAGATTCATAAACGAATTCCACTCCACCAGCAGCTCGTAATACTGCAGAAACTGCGTCTTCTGCTCCTCGGAAAGTGTGATTCCAAGCTCAAAAAGGCCGCGCTCAAATCCTTCAAGATTGTATTCTTTCATGTTGTTCTCCGTTCTTCTCTATTCTTCCAAGTGCCCGCTGCACTTTTTGTTACGATCCACGCAGCGCGAAAGCACTTGCTGTTTCGCTGCATAAGAACGTAATTCAGGCATGCATATCTGCCATTTATTTATGTCCCAGATACACCAGCAGAACCGAAATATCCGCCGGGGAAACGCCTGAAATACGGGACGCCTGGCCGATGTTGATCGGGCGGTACAGGTTCAGCTTCTGTTTCGCCTCGATGCGCAGGCTCTGGATCTCGTCGTAATTGATGTTCTCCGGGATCTTCTTCTCTTCCATCTTTTTAAACTGCTCCACCTGCTTCATCTGGCGCTTAATGTAGCCGTCGTACTTGATGTTGATGTTGACCTGCTCCTGCACATCCTCCGGCAGCTTGGGTCTTTTCGGATCTACTTCCGCCAGCATCTTATAATTCAGCTCCGGTCGGCGGATCAGCTCTGCGAGCGAACTTCCGCCGGAAAGCAGCGTTGATCCATACTCTTCCAGAAGCTCATTGATGTTCGAGCTCGTTCCCACATACGTATTCTCCACGCGCTCAATCTCTTCCTGAATCCGCTGTTCTTTTACTTTCAGTGCCTCATACTGCTCCTCGCTGATCAGACCCACGCGGTAGCCGTATTTGCGCAGACGCAGATCCGCGTTGTCCTGACGGAGCAGCAGACGGTATTCCGCGCGGCTCGTCATCATACGGTACGGCTCATGGTTCTCTTTCGTCACAAGGTCGTCGATCAGAACGCCGATATACGACTCCGAACGGTCGAGCACCAATTTCTCTTTTCCCTGTACGCAAAGCGCTGCGTTGATACCTGCGATCAGACCCTGTGCCGCAGCCTCTTCATATCCCGAACTACCGTTAAACTGGCCGCCGGAAAACAGATTTTTGATCGCCTTGAACTCGAGGGACGGCAGAAGCTGTCTCGGGTTGATGCAGTCGTACTCGATCGCATACGCATTCCGCACGATTTTCGCGTGTTCCAGGCCCGGCACGGTGTGATACATCGCAATCTGCACATCCTCCGGCAGCGAGCTTGACATGCCGCCGACGTACATCTCGTTCGTGTATCGTCCCTCCGGCTCCAGGAACACCTGATGGCGGTTTTTATCGGCAAATTTTACAACTTTATCTTCAATGGATGGACAGTACCGCGGGCCTGTTCCCTCGATCATGCCGGAATACAGCGGCGACCGGTCGAGGTTTTCGCGGATAATTTTGTGCGTTTCTTCATTCGTATACGTCAGCCAGCAGGATTCCTGATCGATCTGTACGCTCTCCGGATCGGTCGAGAATGAGAACGGCACAACGCGCTCATCGCCAAACTGCTCTTCCATTTTCGAAAAGTCAATGCTCCGCTTGTCAATACGCGCCGGTGTTCCTGTTTTAAAACGCACCATCTCCACGCCGTTCGCTTTCAGGGAATCCGTCAGATGCGTCGCCGCCTGCAGGCCGTTCGGGCCGGTATACGTGCTCACATCGCCGTAAATGCACCGTGCATTCAGATAAACGCCGGTACAGAGGACGGCAGCCTTACAGTGGTAAACCGCGCCGGAAACGGCCTTTACACCCGTCAGAACACCGTCTTCCACGATCAGCTCCGCAATCTCCATCTGGCGGATCGTCAGATGATCGGTATTTTCAAGAACCTCGCGCATCGACTGGCTGTACGCCCGCTTATCCGCCTGCGCACGCAGCGAATGCACCGCCGGTCCCTTCGATTGATTCAGCATTTTCGACTGAATAAACGTTTTGTCAATATTTTTACCCATCTCGCCGCCGAGCGCATCGATTTCTTTTACGAGGTGTCCCTTCGACGTGCCTCCGATATTCGGGTTGCACGGCATCATGGCGATGCTGTCGACACTTACCGTAAATACAACCGTTTCCAGCCCCATCCGCGCTGCCGCAAGCGCTGCCTCGCATCCCGCATGGCCTGCGCCGATGACGGCAATATCAATTGTTTCTTCTAAAACTGCCATTTTTCTTTTATCCTCTTTCTCTATCTACAGCTTTGAATTTTGCCTTAAGCTTTTTCTACTCTGTCAAAATCCGGCTGTCGTTCCTTGTAACTCTATTCCGGCAGATCTTCGTAATCTGCATTTGCTGCCTTTATTTACCTGTACAGAACTTGCTGAAAATCTCATTCACAAGGTCCTCTCCCACCGCTTCACCGATGATCGAACCCAGCTCCTCATACGCATTCATAAGATCAATGGAAAAGAAATCCTCCGGCATACCCATTTCGATGCTTTCTGCCGTCAGTTCCAGACTCTTTTTTGCTGCAAGAAGCGCCTGCTTGTGGCGCGCATTCGTGATGTAAACCTCATCGTTGAACGAAATTTCGCCCTGGAAAAACATCTTTTTCATCTGTTCCTCCAGCTCTTCCATACCCGTCTCTTCCCGCGCGGAAATGCTGATGACCGGAGCGCCTGTCTTTTGCTCCATCTCCTCTTTTTCGATCACCGCAGTCAGATCCGACTTATTCAGCAGCACAATCGCCTTGCGCCCTTTCAGGATTTCCATGATTTTTGCATCATTCTCATCGAGCGGCACGGATGCATCCACCACATAGAGAATCAGATCTGCGTCCTTTGCATGCTCCAAAGCACGATCCACACCGATTTTCTCGACCGTATCCGCCGTTTTTCGGATCCCCGCCGTATCCAGAATCCGAAGGGAAATGCCCTTTAAGACCAGATTTTCCTCGAGCACGTCGCGTGTCGTTCCGGCGATATCCGTCACAATCGCTTTTTCCTCGCCTGCCAGCAGATTTAAAAGCGATGATTTTCCGGCATTCGGTTTTCCAAGGATCACCGTCTTGATGCCCTCCTGGATCATCTTGCCCTCATCCGCAGATGCAAGCAGCTTTTCCACCTGCTTTTTCTGCTCCGCAACAACCTGGGCCAGCCGCTTTGGATACCCGTCCAGGCTGATGTGCTCCGGGTCATCGAGCGCCGACTCAATAAATGCGATCTCGTAAATCAGCTTCTTGCGGATTGCCCGGATCGCCTTTTTCACCGTTCCGCGAAGCTGGCTCTCGGAGCTTTTTAAGGCATAGGCACTTTTCGCCGAAATGACATCCATGACCGCTTCGGCCTGCGTCAGATCCATTCTTCCGTTCAGAAACGCCCGTTTCGTAAACTCGCCCGGATCTGCCGCCCGCGCGCCCGCATGTAAGACTGCCTCAAGCACCTTTTTTACCGCCAGCACACCGCCGTGACAGTCGATTTCGACGGTATTCTCACCTGTATATGTTTTCGGTCCTTTCATTACCATGACAAGAACCTCATCAATCACTTCCTCTCCTTCGGTAATCCAGCCATAATGAATGGTGTGCGATTTGACCGTAGAAAGCTGTTTTCCTTCTTTTTTTGCACGGAATACGCGATCTGCCACTTCGAACGCATCGTTTCCGCTGATTCTTACAATACCAATTCCCGCCGGCGCCATCGCTGTGGACACTGCGGCAATTGTATCATCCAAATGAAATCCTGCCATTGTTTCCAGTCCTTTCTAAAACCTCTCTTTTTGGGGATCCCAATATTCAGATCCACATTTTTTCTTTCCTTTCGCATGGCTCTGAATAGTTCCATTTTATCAGAAAACCAGAAAAGACGGTACCCCGTATTTTACACAGGTACCGTCTTTTTGCATATTTTTTACGCTTTCTTATCGTTTCGGCGCTACAACAACGTGACGATATGGCTCGCTGCCCTCGCTGTAGGTCTCCACAAATTTATTTCCCTGCAATGCAGAGTGGATGATTCTTCTCTCATAAGGATTCATCGGCTCCAAAGAAACCGGTCTTCTGGTCTTTTTCACTTTGTAAGCGATGTTTCTTGCCAGGTTTTCCAGTGTTTCTTTTCTGCGCTTGCGGTAATTTTCCGTATCAAGTTTGACACGAACGTAATCCTTCTGCTCTTTATTGACTACAAGGCTGGTCAGATACTGAAGGGAATCCAGCGTCTGTCCTCTTTTTCCGATCAGGATGCCCATATCCTCACCGGCAAAATCAACTTCAAGAGAACCATTCTCGGCATTGTACTCCATCTGGATCTCAACCGGGAGCTCCATGGCTTTGAACACGCCGCTTAAGAACTCAAGTGCCGTTGCCTTGATCTGGGCGATTTCCTCGTCTGTTCTCTGAACTACTTCACGCTCTTCTCTTGGCTCGGAGCGTCTTGCAGTTTCTGCCTGACGCGGAGCAGATTTTCTTTCCGTTTCTTTCTTTACAGCTTCTTTTTTCGGCGCTTCTTTTACCGGTGCAGGAGCTGCCTCTTTTTTCTCTGGTTTCTGGGGTGCTTCCGGTTCTTTTTCCGGTGCGGCTTTTACAGCGGCACGGATCACAGCCGGTTTACTTCCGATTCCAAAGAATCCGGAACTGCCTTCGCTGATGACCTGGATCTCCAGTTTATCGCTGGCAGCCTGAAGCTCGATGCAGGCTTTTGTAATGGCGTCGTCCACGGTTTTTGCGGATACTTCGATAAACTCCATAAAGATTTACCCCCTATTTTTTCTTTTTGCTGTTCTTTTCATCAAACTGTTTTACCATGTTTGCTTTCGCAGCGATGCTTCCGGCGCGGTATTCCTGATTGCTGTTGTAATACTCAGTCGAAGCCTTTCTTGCTGCCTCTTTTTCCTCAGCAGACGGCTCTTCGTTCTCCTGTACCTGAATATTACGCACACTCTGCGTTGCAGCCTGTGTGATTTTCTGCGGCGGAAGGCCGGCTTTTTCTCTCTTCTTTGCAGCTTTTTCCTGGTTTTTGCGGATCACCTCATCCATGTCGATCGAGGACATATGGCGGTTGATGATAACCTGCTGTACACTTCGAACGAGCGCACCGGCGATCCAGTAAATACCAATACCGATGGAGAATGATAAACACATAAATGCGGAGAAAACAGGCATTACCGTGTTCATGGTCTTCATGGAATTTTCCATGGAGTTTGCTGTCTTATTTCCGTTGTTGGAAGATGGTGCCTGCGGCATCAGCTTGTAGTTCAGCCACTGGGTAAACCATGCCAGAACCGGCACCAGAATTGCTCCTGCAATCAGAAGCGCAGATCCGTTTGCCATACCCTCGCGGATGACATCCATCGGAGACTGTGTGATATTAAATCCAAGGAACATGTTGATATGCTTGGACTCCGCGGCGGTTTTTGTAATGGTATCCGCAATATCGGAGAACTCGCTGATGTCGGCCAGCTTCGTCCACTGGGACGGTTTCAGCACATAAAACATGTCCAGAAGGTTATTTTCGGTTAATGTTTCACTTACTTTACTGTACATGGTAACACGGTTATCTGTGATAAACTGTGTCAGGATATCAGAATATCCTGATACACCCATCATCTGTGTTGTCAGTCCCTGGAATACATTGCGGACACTTCCGATATATCCCGGAATATGATAGATAACCTGGTACAGTGCAAGCAGAATCGGCATCTGAATCAGCAGTGTACTGCAGCTTCCTGTCGGGGAGACACCGTATTTCTGATAAACTGCCATGGTTTCTTCAGATTTTTTCATCTGAGAAGCCTGGTCTTTTTTGTTCTGATATTTCTTTTCAATTCTCTGCAGATCCGGCTGCATTACGCTCATCATCTTCGACATCTTCTGCTGCTTGATCTGAAGCGGCGTCAGAACGAGATAAATGATAATCGTATACAGAATAATCGCAATACCGATATTCGGAATTCCAATTTTTTCCAGACAAAAATAAATTCCATTGATCAGCCAGCCGAGGATCTGGCATACCCACCCGATAATCGGCCACGTTGATTTACTCAGTACGATATCCAAAACGTCTTTTCCTCCTTATTTATCTACGGCACAGGGTCGTAACCTCCGTGTGAAAACGGGTTACATCTCAGTATTCTCCATAATGCCAGCAGACTTCCTTTGAAAGCACCATATTTCTGAATCGCTTCCAGCCCGTACTGCGAGCAGGTCGGCGTATAAGGGCAGTGCACCCTCTTCAGAGGAGACAGGTACTTCTGATAAAACCGGATACCTTTTATCAATACCGTCTTCATTTTTCTGTTTCCTTTAATATATGATGCAGTTTTCCCAGATGCAAAAGTGCTCCCTCTATCTCGAAATACGTACAGTTTTTTGCATTAACTCTTGCGATCACAACTACATCCATTCCACACTGAAATTCCTCTTCATGCAGACGATAACTCTCCCGGATCAGTCTCGCCAGATGGTGGCGCACAACGCTGTTTCCAACCTTTTTACTTACTGAAATTCCAATCCGGTTCCGTCCCAGCTGATTTTTCTTCACATACATGACCAGAAATCGGTTTGCAAACGATGTTCCCTGCTTATAAACCAGCTGAAAATCTCTGTTTTTTTTCAGGCTTTCCGAATATTTCATGAATCCATTCTTTCCTTCATGATTTGTCTAAATTTTCTTTTCATTGAATAGCTTTAGATAGAAGAAAAGACCACATAAATTTTATGCGGCCTTTGGTTTTATGCTGATAATTTTTTTCTTCCTTTTAATCTTCTTGCAGCTAAAACTTTTCTTCCACCTTTTGTGCTCATTCTTGCTCTGAATCCGTGAACTTTAGCTCTGGATCTTTTTTTCGGCTGAAATGTCATTTTCATAAGATAAGGCACCTCCTTTAAATTCTAATCAATAACTGCCTGCAAGGCAGTATTTCACTACATGTATGACAGAAAACATCATTTCAATTATATTCATAAACCCCCATTTCGTCAACCCTAAAATCAATAATTTTCGCAGTTTTTTCGGGAAAAATGCCGCTCTGACGCGGTTTTCCGGTCTGCCGCTGCCCGTGCCTTCCGTGTGCTGATTTTCGGTTTATCCACAACTTATCCACACTGTCCGCCGCACGCGTACAAATATCAGTTCGATTTTTGTGCTTTCCACACGATATCTTGTAACCGTAATCAACATTATCCACAATCTGTGGATAACCTTGTGGATAACTTTCGGTTTTGCTGTGTACAACCTGTGGGCATTTCCAATTTTTCCAGTATTTACGCCATGTATAATGTGTATATAAATTTTCCAGACTTTACACATTTCGGTTTTTCCAGCCCTCTATCCACAATTTTATCAACATAAGATTCCCTGTTATCCACAAACTATCCTCCATTTCATCAACAGGAAAATTTTTTACACATTCTGTGGATAAAAAAATAATTATCCACATTTTTGGGTTGAATAAAACGGCATTTTATTATATCATATAGAAGTAAAAATGCGACTATTCGGGGAAAATTTCGTTTTCCAGACAGAAGTTATCCCCAAAAAGCAATGATTATAGAAGCGGAGCGACAGAAAAAGCATGGAAATCGTACAAGATAAATGGAAAGAAATACTGCAGAGAGTGCGGGACGAGCACGAATTATCTGAGATCTCCTTTACTACATGGATTGAACCACTTACGATCCATTCGGTTGAGGACAATCTGATCACAATCCTGGTTCCATCCGAAAAAATGGGTCTCGATTACGTGAGCAAAAAATATACTCTTCCTATTAAAGTGGCAATCGCGGAAATCACAGGTGTCAACTATGAGATCCGCTTTATTCTTCCGGAAGAAGTGAAACAGGAAAAAGCGCCTGCTCCCGTCCAGAAAAATCTCTATGTGCCGAACCTGAATCCAAAGTATACCTTTGATACCTTCGTGGTCGGCAGCAATAACAAATTTGCCCATGCAGCTTCTCTCGCCGTGGCCGAATCCCCGGGAGAAATCTACAATCCGCTGTTTTTATACGGTGGTGTTGGACTGGGCAAAACCCATCTGATGCACTCGATCGCACATTTTATTCTTCAGAAGAACCCGTCTTCGCGGATTCTCTACGTAACGAGTGAAGAATTTACCAATGAAGTCATCGAGGCTATCCGAAACAGCAACAACACCGCAATGACCAAATTCCGTGAGAAATACCGCAATATCGACGTACTTCTCATCGATGATGTGCAGTTTATTATAGGAAAGGAATCCACGCAGGAAGAGTTTTTCCATACCTTCAATACGCTGCACGGCGCCAACAAACAGATCATCCTTTCTTCGGATCGTCCCCCGAAAGACATGGATATCCTGGAAGACCGCATCCGTTCCCGTTTCGAATGGGGACTCCTTGCCGATATCCAGAGCCCGGATTATGAGACGCGAATCGCCATTCTCCGAAAGAAACAGGAATTAGACGGCTATTCCGTCAGCGACGATGTGATCGAATACATCGCTTCCAATATTAAATCGAACATCCGTGAGTTGGAAGGCGCTCTCAACAAAATCATTGCATACGCAAACCTTGAAAAACGTGAAATCAACATTGATCTTGCAGAGCAGGTGCTGCGCGACATCATCTCCCCGAACGAGAAGAAGGTCATCACGCCGGAATTTATCATCGACACCGTTGCAGATCACTTCGATATTACGCCGTCCGACATTGTCGGCAGCAAGCGGAGCAGCAAAATCGTATTCCCGCGCCAGATCGCAATGTATCTGTGCCGCGAAATGCTCGATGCCCCGCTGACCGGAATCGGAAAAATGATGGGCGACCGCGATCATACCACTGTCATGCACGGCATTGAGAAGATCGAAAAGGAAATGAGTGCTAAAGACAGTGTCCGCAACACGGTAGACATCTTAAAGAAGAAGATCAACCCGTCGAAATAGGCGGAGCCTTTGTAACTCTGTCAAAACGGTTAAAAACGATTTACATTTATATAAGAAGAAACTCATCGGTTGACAGGCCCTTATTTATACACAAACCGATGTGGAAAGCCTGTGGATGAATTGTGGACAAATTTGGGGCCTGAAGTTATCAACATTTCATACACAGGTTCACGTTCGATTATTCACAGAGTTATACAGATCGATTTTTCCAGTATTTCCGCATTCTTGACGGGGTTTTCCACATATCCACAGCCCCTACGACTAAGACTACGGATTTTTACTATATTTTTTCTTTATAAGCAGACTCACCAAGCAGTGAGGAAAGGAGAGTTATCCACAATTATGAAATTAGTGTTTGACAAAGCAGACCTTGTAAAAAGCGTTGGTATCGCTATGAAAGCTGTCTCCGGTAAAACAACCATGCCGATTCTGGAATGCATTCTGATTGATGCATCTTCCAACGTGATCAAATTTACCTCCAACGATATGGAACTCGGAATCGAAACCATCGTCACAGGTATGATTTTGGAACGCGGTATTGTTGCTCTGGATGCAAAGATTTTTTCTGAGATCGTAAGAAAACTTCCGGATAATCAGGTTACAATAGAAACAGATGAAAATCTGGTAACTACGATTACGTGTGAAAAAGCAAAATTCAGCATTCCGGGACAGTCAGGAGAAGATTTTTCCTATCTGCCGATTCTCGAAACTTCCGATTGTGTTTCCATTTCCCAGTTCACCTTAAAAGAACTGATCCGTCAGACCATTTTCTCCATTGCAGCCAATGAGAACAACAAACTGATGACCGGTGAGCTTTTTGAAATCAAAGATAACACACTTCGCGTCGTATCTCTGGACGGACACCGTATTGCGATCCGCAGAATTGAGCTGAAAGATTCGTATCCGGACCGAAAAGTCGTTGTTCCGGGAAAAACCCTGAACGAAATCAGCAAAATTCTGTCCGGCGAGATGGATGATCAGATTGATATTTACTTCTCGGAAAACCACATTATGTTCAAGTTCGATGATACAACGGTCGTTTCCAGACTGATCGACGGTGAATATTTCCGCATCGACCAGATGCTTTCGAGTGATTACGAGACAAAAGTGACGATCAACAAAAAAGAATTCTTAAGCTGTATCGACCGTGCGACGCTTCTTGTCAAAGAAGGCGACAAAAAACCGATCATCATCGACATCCAGGATGGAGCGATGGAACTGCAGATCAACTCCGCGATGGGTTCCATGAAAGAAGAGATCGATATCAACAAAGAAGGCAAGGATATTATGATCGGTTTTAACCCGAAATTCCTGATCGATGCACTTCGTGTTATTGACGACGAGGAGATTTCGATTTATCTGGTCAACCCGAAGGCTCCATGTTTTATCCGGAACGAAGAAGAGAGCTATATCTACCTGATTCTGCCGGTAAACTTCAATTCCGTGAGATAAGTCACATAAGTTTGAAATCTGCCGGAACCTTTTCTGAAAGAACTTTCAGCGGTTTTACAGCCACACAGGTTGAAAACTGCGAACTTACGTGAGGAAAAGGCACGGCAGTGCAGGAGGAAAAAATGGAAATTATTACGCTGCGTGAAGATTACATCAAACTGGGCCAGGCATTAAAAGCTGCTGCTCTGGTAGAAGACGGCGTGGAAGCAAAGCTCGTCATCAAGGACGGCGAAGTGACCGTAAACGGTGAAGTAGATACCCGCCGCGGCCGCAAGCTCTATGACGGAGATGTTGTCTGCTACAATGGAAATGAGATACAAATTAAAAAATAAGGCTTAAAAACTTAAGCTGATTTTTCACGGACGAGTGCTCATGTATATCAAATCTTTAGAACTGAAGAACTATCGGAATTATGAAAACTTATGCATAAATATCAGCCCCGGAACGAATATTCTCTACGGTGACAATGCCCAGGGAAAGACGAATATTCTCGAGGCTTTATATCTCGCGGGTACGACAAAATCGCACCGCGGCAGCAAGGACCGCGAAATCATCCAGTTTGACCGGGAAGAAGCCCATATCCGGATGATGGTGGAACGGAACGGCAGCACGCATAAAATCGATATGCATCTGAAAAAAAATAAATCCAAGGGAATCGCCATCGATGGAGTTCCGATCCGCAAAGCGTCGGAACTTTTTGGCATTGTAAATATTGTGTTTTTCTCTCCGGAGGACCTGAATATCATCAAAAACGGTCCTGCGGAGCGCCGGCGTTTCCTCGATAGCGAAATTTGTCAATTGTCAAGACTATACATGATCGAGCTTGCCAATTATAATAAAGTGGTGGCACAGAGAAACAAGCTGCTTAAAGAGATTTCGTTTTCCGGCAGAATGGCGGATACGCTCGAGATCTGGGATGAGCAGATGGTCCGCTATGGAAAAAGCATTATTTCCGAGCGGAAAAAGTTTATCAGCCGCCTGAATGATATTTTATCCGAGATCCATCAGAATCTGACCGGAGGAAAGGAGCAGATTCTGATTACCTATGAACCGAATGTGTCCGAGGAAGCGTTTTCCGAAGAGTTAAAAGCCGGAAGAGAGCGTGATCTGCGTTTCGGACAGTCCTACACCGGGCCGCACCGGGACGATTTCTGTGTGCGGGTCAACGACATTGATATCCGTAAATACGGTTCCCAGGGGCAGCAGAGGACGGCGGCGCTTTCGCTGAAATTGGCGGAGATCCGTCTGGTCGAGGAGGAAATTCACGATACACCGGTTTTACTGCTGGATGATGTTTTGTCGGAGCTGGACGGCAGCCGGCAGAATTATCTTCTGCAGAGCATTCACAGCATACAGACACTGATTACCTGTACCGGACTGGACGAGTTTGTCGAAAATCATTTTGAGGCAAACAGCGTATTCCAGGTGGTCGAGGGATCTGTGTTTCACAAAGAAACAGGAGGAATCTAAATGAGTACAGAGAACATGGAAAAGACAGAGTATGGTGCAGACCAGATTCAGATTCTGGAGGGTCTGGAAGCCGTACGGAAGCGCCCAGGTATGTATATCGGCAGTACCTCCGCACGGGGACTTCACCATCTGGTCTATGAGATTGTCGACAACTCGGTAGACGAGGCACTGGCAGGATACTGCAAAAATATTGACGTTACGATTAACCCGGACAACTCCATCACCGTCATCGACGACGGCCGTGGTATTCCGGTCGGCATCAATCATAAGTCGGGCCTTCCGGCCGTTGAGGTTGTCTTTACGGTGCTGCACGCAGGCGGAAAGTTCGGCGGCGGAGGGTACAAGGTATCCGGCGGTCTGCACGGCGTTGGTGCATCCGTTGTAAATGCGCTGTCCAACTGGCTTGAGGTGCGCGTTTATCACGATGGAAAGGTTTATTTCCAGCGGTATGAGCGCGGAAAAACCATGAATAAGCTGGAGGTCATCGATACCTGTCCGATCGAAAAAACAGGTACCGAGGTCCGTTTCCTGCCGGATGATACGATGTTCGAGGAGACGGTTTATGATTACGACGTTTTAAAAACAAGACTCCGCGAGACCGCATTTCTGACCAAGGGACTGCGCATTGTTCTGCGCGATCTGCGCACGGATCCGGTAGTGGAAAAAGCATTCCACTACGAGGGCGGTATCAAAGAGTTTGTCAGCTACCTGAACAAGAGCAAAACGGCGCTCTACCCGGACATCATCTACTGCGAGGGAGAAAGAGACGGCGTTCTCGTTGAGGTTGCGATGCAGCACAACGATTCCTATCAGGAAAATACGTACGGTTTCGTCAACAACATTACGACGCCGGAGGGCGGTACCCATATCGTGGGCTTCCGGAATGCGCTGACGAAAACCTTTAATGAATATGCAAGAGCAAATAAACTGTTAAAAGACAGCGAACCGAACCTGACCGGAGAGGATATCCGCGAGGGTATGACGGCGATTGTCAGCATCAAAATCGAGGAGCCGCAGTTCGAGGGCCAGACAAAGCAGAAACTTGGAAACAGCGAGGCGAGAGGAGCAGTCGACAATATCGTGAGCACTCAGCTCGAGCTGTTCCTGGAGCAGAACCCGGCTGTCGCAAAAACGATCGTTGAAAAGTCCCTGCTTTCCCAGCGTGCGAGAGAGGCTGCAAGAAAAGCGCGTGACCTGACGAGAAGAAAATCCGCACTGGACGGTATGTCCCTGCCTGGAAAACTGGCAGACTGTACCGACAAGGATCCGAAAAACTGTGAGATCTTCCTGGTCGAGGGAGATTCCGCGGGCGGTTCCGCAAAATCCGCGAGAAGCCGTGCAACGCAGGCGATCCTGCCTCTGCGTGGAAAAATCCTGAATGTAGAGAAAGCACGTCTCGATAAAATTTATGCCAATGCCGAGATCAAAGCGATGATTACGGCATTCGGAACCGGAATCCACGACGATTTCGATATCACCAAACTGCGCTACGACAAGATCATCATCATGACCGATGCCGATGTCGACGGCGCGCACATCGACACACTGATGCTGACGTTCCTGTACCGCTTCATGCCGGAGCTGATCAAACAGGGCCACGTTTACCTGGCACAGCCGCCGCTGTTCAAGATTGAGAAAAACAAAAAAGTATGGTACGCATACGATGACGATCAGATGAATCAGATCCTCAATGAGATCGGACGCGGAGATAATAAGATCCAGCGTTACAAAGGACTGGGAGAGATGGATGCGGAGCAGCTCTGGGAGACCACCATGGACCCAGAACGCCGTGTTCTGCGCCGCGTTGTGTTCGATGAAGAGTATTCTTCTGAAATTGATCTTACCTTCAATACGCTCATGGGCGACAAGGTAGAACCGCGCCGTGACTTTATCGAAGAGAGAGCAAAATACGCAAACAACCTGGATATCTAAAAAGTCCTGTGAACTGAAGTGGAGGAAAAGATGGAAGATAATGTTTTTGATAAAATTCACGAGGTCGATCTGAAAGACACGATGGAGGAATCCTACATCAACTATGCGATGAGCGTAATTGCATCCCGTGCACTTCCAGACGTCCGCGATGGCTTAAAGCCGGTACAGAGACGTATTCTGTACTCCATGAGTGAACTGAACAATACGCCGGATAAGCCGCACCGTAAGTGCGCGCGTATCGTCGGTGATACGATGGGTAAATATCACCCGCACGGCGACAGCTCTATCTACGGAGCACTCGTCAACATGGCACAGGACTGGGCAACCCGTTATCCGATGGTGGACGGCCATGGAAACTTCGGTTCCGTCGACGGCGACGGCGCTGCGGCTATGCGATACACCGAGGCACGTTTAAGCAAAATCTCGATGGAGATGCTGGCGGATATCAACAAAGACACCGTAGACTTCGCCCCGAACTTTGATGAAACCGAAAAAGAGCCTGTTGTTATGCCGGCCCGCTACCCGAACCTTCTGGTAAACGGTACTTCCGGTATCGCAGTCGGTATGGCAACGAACATCCCGCCGCACAATCTGCGCGAGGTGGTAAGTGCCATTGTAAAAATTATTGATAATATCATCGAGGAGGACCGTACGACAGATCTCGAGGAGATTCTCAGCATTGTAAAAGGCCCTGACTTCCCGACCGGAGCAGAAATCCTCGGCACCCGCGGCATCGACGAGGCCTACCGTACCGGCCGCGGTAAAATCCGTGTTCGTGCGGTATCAAACATCGAGACACTGCCGAACGGAAAGAGCGAGATCATCGTAACCGAGATCCCGTACATGGTAAACAAGGCGCGCCTGATCGAGAACATCGCCGCGCTGGTAAGAGATAAAAAGATCGACGGCATCACCGGCATTGCGGACCACTCCAACCGTGAGGGTATGCGCATCTGTATCGAACTGCGCCGCGACGCCAATGCAAACGTCATCTTAAACCAGCTGTACAAACATACCCAGATGCAGGATACCTTTGGTGTGATCATGCTTGCACTGGTAAACAATCAGCCGAAAGTCATGAACCTTCTGGAGATGCTGACGTATTATCTGCAGCACCAGGAAGAGGTTGTGACGAGAAGAACGAAATACGACCTGAACAAAGCGCAGGAGAGAAGCCATATTCTGGAAGGACTCTTAAAAGCGCTTGACCATATTGACGAAGTGATCCATATCATCCGTGCATCCGCGAATGCGGCAGAGGCAAAGAAGAACCTGATGGAACGCTTCGATCTGAGTGATGCCCAGGCCCAGGCAATCGTAGACATGCGTCTGCGCGCTCTGACCGGTCTGGAACGGGAGAAGCTCGAGAACGAGTACAAAGAGCTGATGGCGCGCATCGAGCAGTTAAAAGCCATCCTCGCAGACCGCAAGGTGCTTCTTGGCGTTATCCGCAGGGAGATTCTGACCGTATCCGAAAAATACGGCGATGACAGAAGAACTTCCATCGGCTTTGATGAGTACGATCTCTCCATGGAGGATCTGATTCCGCGCGAGAATACCGTCATCACCATGACGAAACTGGGCTATATCAAACGTATGACCGTTGACAACTTCCGCAGCCAGAACCGCGGCGGCAAGGGAATCAAGGGCATGCAGACCATCGAGGACGACTACATCGAGGAGCTTCTGATGACGACGACCCATCATTACCTCATGTTCTTTACGAATACGGGAAGAGTCTACCGTCTGAAAGCATACGAGATTCCGGAGGCGTCCAGAACCGCAAGAGGAACGGCGATTGTCAACCTTCTCCAGCTGCAGCCGGGAGAGAAGATTACCGCTGTTATTCCAATGCGCAAATATGAGAAGGGCCATTATCTGTTTATGGCAACGAAAAAGGGACTGGTGAAGAAGACGCCGCTCGAAGAGTACGAGAACGTCAGAAAAACGGGTCTTGCTGCCATTGCGCTCCGCGATGATGATGAACTGATTGAAGTTAAGACAACTGATAACGAGAAAGAGATTATTCTGGTAACGAAATTCGGCCAGTGTATCCGCTTCAAGGAAAACGATGTGCGTACGACAGGCCGTGTTTCCATGGGTGTACGCGGCATCAACCTTCTGGACGGCGATGAAGTAGTCGGCATGCAGATCTGCACGCAGGGAGACTATCTCCTTGTCGTATCCGAAAACGGCATGGGCAAACGGACGCCGATGGCAGAGTTTACCGTACAGCTCCGCGGCGGCAAGGGTGTCAAATGCTATAAGATTACCGAAAAGACCGGAAACCTGATCGGTTCCAAGGCAGTCAATGAGGATAATGAGATTATGATGATTACCACAGAGGGAATCATTATCCGTACACCATGCTCCGGCATTTCTGTTATGGGACGTATCACGTCCGGTGTCAAGCTGATGGATGTGGACGGTGAAATCAAGGTTGCCAGCATTGCAAAGGTAAGAGACAAAGAGGCATCCGAGGAGACTCCGGTTTCGGTGGAAGAGACCGAAAGTGCTTCTGAGGAAACGAAGGAATAATACAGCGTCGCAAAACGTGTCTGAGAGAAAAAAGCTCAGGCACGTTTTTCTCGTTTGGGGAAGGGGAGAAAAATATGAAACGAATTTTACTGATGGTGCTGCGGAATCTGCTTCTGGTTCCGTGGATGTGGTGCCGGCTCTGTTACCATGCAGCGCATCCGGACAAGTACAGTCTGGAAGAGCACTTTAAAATGCTGCGCTTTATTGTACAGCGGGCGAACAAAGGCGGAAACGTCATTGTGGAATCCTATGGAGCAGAAAATCTTCCGGAGCAGGACGGTTTTGTGATGTATCCGAATCACCAGGGACTGTACGATGTGCTGGCGATCGCAGGAGCGTGCTCGCGTACCTTTACAGTTGTTGCCAAAAAAGAGGTAGAGCATATTCCGTTTTTAAAACAGGTCTTTGCGTGCATCCACGCGCTGTTTATGGACCGGGAGAATCTGCGGCAGTCAATGCAGGTTATCAATGAGGCGGCCGATGCCGTAAAAGAAGGCAAAAACGTCATTCTGTTTCCGGAAGGAACGAGGAGCAGAAAGGGAAACCAGCTGCTGGAGTTTAAAAGCGGCAGCTTCAAGATCGCAGTAAAAGCAAAATGCCCAATCGTGCCGGTTGCGTTAAAAAACTGTTTTGTTCCGTTTGACTCCAATACCGTCCGTCCCGTAACGGTAGAAGTCCATTTTCTCGACCCGATCCCATACGAGGAATACCAGGGAATGAAGACAACAGAGATTGCCGAGATGGTAAAGAAGAGAATTGAAGCCGTCGTAACCGCGTAGCGGTTTCAGAAAAGAGCGTGATATGCGCTCTTTTCTGCTATTCTGGGGGCTGATTTGGGTTCTGTAAGGCATATTTTCTATAATAGTAAGAAAAAAACAAAAAATTCGAAAAAACGGGTTGACAAGAACGTAAGGTTTTTGTATAATAAACCATGCGTCACGAATGAGTGACTGCACATATCATTTTATATTTAGGCATTTGGAGAAGTACTCAAGTGGCTGAAGAGGCGCCCCTGCTAAGGGTGTAGGTCGGGTAACCGGCGCGAGGGTTCAAATCCCTCCTTCTCCGTTTAAAAGCCAAAAACAAAATGATATTTTTTGTGGAAAAAGTTCTTGACAAACAGTTTCACATCTGATAAGATAGCAGAGTTGGTGATAGGTTTGAAAAAACTAATCCAAAAAATAAATTAAAAAAGTTCTTGACAAAAGCGAATGAGTTTGATAAAATAAACGAGTTGCTGATCGAAAGAACAGCGAAGAAGTTAAAAAAACTTCAAAAAATAAATCAAAAAAGTTCTTGACAAACGAAAAGCTCTGTGGTAAAATAAATGAGCTGATCCGAGTCGGAACAGCAAAGATCCTTGATAATTAAA